>DVFQ01000151.1 GCA_018713185.1 Candidatus Copromonas avistercoris (nom. illeg.)
TTCACTGGTGACATTGGATTTATTTCCCGCTTTTTATTCGAGCATCTGCCGGTTTCGGTTCATCATCAGGGATTGCCCAAGTGTGCCCAAATGTCATGAACGGCCTCTATGCCCGGGATACCAGCAATAAAAGCAGGGCGGTGAAACTGTCCACCTTTAAGGCCGGGAAATATGTTGGCTGCTATGCGCCCCTCGGCTTCCGCAAAATTGCCCTGATTCTCAAAGCAAAAAATCCCCGCGCCCAGAACTTTCTACTACATGGCGGAGGACAGGGGAGAATCGCCGGGGAGAATCGCCGTTCTGGAACGATGTGACGGTAAAAACGCCTGCTCATCCACTTGAATGTGCTCTTCTTTATCGGAATGTAACTGATTTCATTTTATCTAATGTAAATTCCCTTCTCTTTCCTTCTCTTCCCGCTCCCGTTCCGCTTGGGATTTCCGAAGATAATCCGGCTTATGCTCCGCCGCCGTTTCGGTTTTCCCTTCCGCAAAATACACGGCGCCCAGGGCCGCCACGCTGGCCGCTCTCTGACGGTTCACATGGGCCGGAGCAAAGCAATAGGGCACGGTCAGCGTTTCCGCCAGCTGTTTTTCGTAAACCGGGACTCCGTCCCCGAGAAAGATCACCCGCTCGCCCAGCGCGTTCAGCCGTTCTGCCAGATCCGCCACCGCAAGCGCCGACTGCTCCATCACGATCTCAAACCGCTCCTCGAACCGGTAAATTCCCGTATAAACCTGCTGCCGCCTGGCATCCATCATCGGGCAGATCAGCCCGGAAGCGCCAAAAAGCCCATACGCCATCGCGTCCAGCGTCGGAACATGGATCAACGGTTTCTTTAAAGCCAGCCCCAGCCCCTTGGCAGTGGCGGAGCCGATCCGCAGCCCGGTAAAGGAACCCGGCCCACCGGAAACCGCAATGGCATCCACAGCGGACGGTTCCATATCCAAGAGCCGCATCATCTCGTCGATCATAGGAAGCAGCGTCTGGGAATGCGTCTTCTTATAATTAACCGTATATTCCGCGAGAGTCACCTCATTTTCCACTACGGCCGCCGAAGCCACCAGCGACGAACTCTCAATTCCCAGAATCCTCATGCTTTGTTCCCTCCACCGTTATTTTCCTGTAGTCAAATCCCTTTTCCAGATTTTTCTCGATCGTAACCGTGACCACATGCTCCGGAAGCAGCTCCCTGATCCGTTCCGGCCATTCGATCAGCGTGACTCCATCGCCGTAGAAACAGTCCTCATAACCCACCTCGTCCATTTCGCTGACGTCGCCGATCCGGTAAACGTCAAAATGGTACAGGGGGAGACGCCCCTCGTCATACTGCTGCAAGATCGTAAATGTAGGGCTGTTTACAGGCTCTGTGATCCCTAAGCCCGCCGCGAAGCCCTGGGTAAACACCGTCTTTCCAACGCCCAGATCCCCGTTCAGACAGAAAATATCTCCTTTTTTCGCTTCTCTTCCCAGACGCTGCCCCAGGGAATAGGTATCCCCGGGGCCAAAGCTTTCGATCATCATATTCCCGCTCCGCCTGATTACAGATCCGCCAGAGCAGACTGGATCCGCTTCATGCAGTCCTCGATCACGCTTCTGGGAGCCGCGATGTTGATCCGCTCAAAGCCGTTTCCAGCCGCGCCGAAAATGTAGCCCTCGTCCAGAGCCACCTTGGCTTTCTTCTGCATCAGCTCCTCCAGCTTCTTCGCGTCGCCGTGTACGTAGCCGTTAAAGTCGATCCAGGCCAGATAGGTTCCTTCCGACGGGATCATATGCGCCTTGGGCAGATGCTCCTTTAAGAACGCGTCGATATACGCGAAGTTTCCGTCGATATAATCCTTTACCTGCTCCAGCCAATCCTCGCCCTCGGTATAAGCCGCGATCATAGCCGTCAGTCCCAGCGTGGACGGGCCGCCCATGGACAGCTTATTATCCAGCAAATCGATCCACTGCTTCTGGAGATCCTTATTGTGAATCACGATATTGGAGGTCTTCATTCCTGCCAGGTTAAAGGTCTTGCTGGGCGCCGTGCAGACCACGATCCGGTCCGCGTAGTCCGGAGCTGTCTTTAAGATCGGATGGAAAGTAACGCCCTTCCGGATCAGGTCGCAGTGGATCTCGTCGCAGATGATCCATTTATCATGCTTTTTGCAAATATCAACCACCTTGCGCAGCTCTTCCTCCGTCCATACTCTTCCCGCCGGATTGTGAGGGCTGCAGAATACCAGCACCTTGTTCGCCGGATCCGCCATCTTCTGATCCAGATCCTCATAATCGATCCGATACGTTCCATTCTCATAGATCAGCGGATTGTCCACGATCACGCGGCCGTTCTTCTCCGCCTTGATCGTAAACGGATAGTAAACAGGACGCTGAAGAACGATCCCGTCTCCCTCCTTCGTCAGAAGGTTTACCAATACCGCGTACGCGGATACGATTCCCGGGCAGAAGAACAGGTTCTCCGCTTTCTCTTCCCATCCGTAACGCTTCTTGAACCAGCCCAGGACCGCGTTCATGCACTCATCTGTGTTGTAAAGCGTGTAGCCGAAGATCTTTCTGTCAATCCGCTCATGGAGCGCTTTTAAGATCGGTTCCGCACAGGGAAAATCCATATCGGCCACCCATAGGGGCAGCGCGTCCTTGGCGGAGCCTTCCGGCATTTTCTCTACCTTTGTGGCCATGGTTCCCCGTCTGTCAATGATCTCGTCGAAATTATACTTCATGTCCTGATTCCTCCATTTCTTTTTTTATTTCAGCCGGCGCCAGGGCCGGATGCTTTTCCTGTTTTTCGGCGCCCCCTTAAGACCTTTCGACGCCTCTTGAAACCCCTGCGGCGCCTCTTGAAAGCCTTTCGGCGTCTTATTACGTTCCTGCCGGTTACTCCAGCTTCATCGTCAGCGCGATCCGCTTTTTTGCCGGATCCACCGACAGCACCTTCACCTCAACCACATCCCCGACACTCACCGCTTCCAGGGGATGGCGGATAAACTTTTTTGAAATCTGGGAAATATGGACCAGGCCGTCCTGATGCACGCCGATATCCACAAACGCGCCGAAATCGATCACATTTCGGACCGTTCCCTTTAGGATCATGCCCGGCTTTAAGTCCTTCATATCCAGGACGTCGGTTCTTAGTACCGGCTTCGGCATCTCCTCCCGCGGGTCGCGGGCCGGTTTTTCCAGCTCCGAAACAATATCCCGCAGGGTCAGCTCTCCGATCCCCAGTTCTCCGGCTGTCTTTGCGTAATCATGGATCCTTCGTCCGATCCCAGGGATCCCGCCGCCGGAAATTTCCTCCGGCTTTACTCCAAGCCGTTTTAAAAGCTCCAAAGCCGCCCCATAACTCTCCGGATGGACCGAGGTGGCGTCCAGAGGATTCTCCCCGCCAGCGATCCGCATAAACCCGGCGCACTGCTCGAAGGCCTTCGGCCCCAGCTTTGCGACCTTAAGAAGCTGCTTTCGGCTGCGGAAGGCTCCGTTTTCTTCCCGATAGGCGACAATATTTTTCGCCAGCGCCTTTGAAATCCCGGATACATATTCCAGAATGGATGCGGACGCCGTATTCAGATCCACGCCTACGCGGTTTACGCAGTCCTCCACCACATTCCCCAGCGCTTCGCTTAGATGCTTCTGGTTCATATCATGCTGGTACTGGCCGACACCGATGGATTTGGGATCGATCTTTACCAATTCCGCCAGCGGATCCTGCAGCCTCCTGGCAATGGAAACGGCGCTCCGCTGACCTACGTCAAATTCCGGGAACTCCTCCGTGGCCAGTTTGCTAGCAGAATAAACAGAGGCTCCCGCCTCGCTTACGATCACATACTGAACCGGCTCCGGGATCTCTTTTAAAAACTCCGCGATCATCTGCTCCGATTCCCGGGAAGCCGTTCCGTTTCCCACGGAAATCAATGAAATATGATACGTTTCAATCAGTCTTTTTAATACTTTTTTCGCTTCCTCAACCTTATTCTGAGGCGCCGTAGGATAGATCACCACCGTATCCAGGACCTTGCCTGTAGCGTCCACCACCGCCAGCTTGCAGCCGGTACGGAACGCCGGATCCCAGCCCAGCACAACCCGGCCTGTGATCGGCGGCTGCATTAAAAGCTGTTCCAGGTTTTTCCCGAAAACGCGGATCGCTCCGTCCTCCGCTTTCTCCGTCAGGCTGCCGCGGAGTTCCCGCTCGATGGCGGGCGCCATCAGCCGGTGGTAAGCATCCTCCGCCGCCTCTTTGATGATCGGGGACGTGATTGGATTTTCCCTTTGAAGTACCCGTTTCTCCAGGTAAGAAAGGATCTTTTCTTCCGGAGCCAGAATTTTCACCGTCAGGATTTTTTCCTTCTCGCCGCGGTTTAACGCCAGGATCCTGTGCCCGGCGCATTTTTTCACCGGCTCCTCAAAATGATAATACATCTCGTAAACCGACTCCGCCGACTCGTCCTTCGCCTCGGAAGTGATCATTCCCTCTTCCGCCGTCAGCCGCCGGATATAGTCCCGATAGGAGGCTTCCTCAGAAATCCGCTCCGCCAGAATATCTCTGGCGCCGTCTATGGCCTCTTTTACAGAAGCCACGCCCTTTTCCTCCGAAATATAAGCTTCCGCCGTCTTTTCCAGAGGCTCTTTTAAAAGCTGGAGAGAGATCAGGTCCGCCAGCGGCTCCAGCCCCTTTTCCTTTGCGATCCCAGCTCTTGTTTTCCGTTTCGGCCGGTAAGGAAGATACAGATCTTCCACTGCCACCATTGTCTTGGCTTCCAGCAGCTTATTTTTTAATTCTTCCGTCAGCTTTCCCTGTTCCTCGATGGATCTTAGAACCTGCTCCCGCCGTTCGTCCAACCCTCTCAGATATTTTAACCGTTCATCCAGATTCCGCAGGATCTCATCGTTTAAGGCGCCCGTCGCCTCCTTGCGGTACCGGGCGATAAACGGGATGGTATTTCCCTCGTCGATCAGCCGGACAGCCGCCTCCACTTGGCCGCGCCCGACCTCTAATTCCTTTGCCAGCGTACTGATAATATCCATTCCGTCACTCCTTCATTCCCGCCAGACTGCTATCTTTCATTATAATTCAAAGGCAGTGGTTATGCAACTTAAATATGGACAACGAACTGGAGATTATGTTAGAATGAAGATAATCCGAACAGAAAAAATAAAAAATCCGATGCCCGTTTCTCTACTGAAACCAGCCGGAGCGGACAAGCGGTAAATCGAATACGCAGGAGGAAATCAATATGACAGATCAGGATAAGGAGCTGCAGAATCAGCCGCAGGATCCGGATCCAAATTCACAGGATAGTTGGCAGGAAGGGCCCAAAGAGCAAGCCCCGCAGAACGACTGGCAGGCCCAGCCCCAAGATCAAAATCCACAAAGCGGCTGGCAGAACCAGCCCCAAAATCCAAACCCGCAGAACAATTGGCAGGATCCGCCCCAGAATCCAGGCGCACAGCCCGGCCCCGGCGGACAGCAGTCCCCATATGGCAATGGGCAGCAGCCTTACGGACAGAACCCTTACGGCAATGGACAGCCGCCTTACGGACAGAATAACCCCTACGGCAGCGGCCCCTGGCCTGATCAGCCGTATCGAGGACCCGAACCACCCCGGCAGAAAAACAGCTATGCGACCGTTTCCCTTGTATCCGGGATCTTCGGCCTGCTGACACTCTGCTGCATGGCGTTTCCCATCGCGATCATTTTGGGCGTCGGCGCCATCGCTTTCGCCGTTATTTCCAAGCAGGGCAGGCCAATGACCGGACCGGCCATCGCCGGGATCATCCTGGGAGCCTTCTGCATCGTTTTAGGCATCGGCGAATTCCTTTATATCCTGGCGATCTCCGCATTTATGAAGGACCCGGAAAACGCCGCCATGTTCAATGAGATCTACAATCAGCTGGAACAGCAAATGAACCAGATGAACCAATAAAACCAGTCTTTTCATCAGAGAAGGAGGAATCACTGTATGGCTACCTACATCAACGAACCGTCCCATACCTTTAACGAATATCTTCTGATACCGGGATATTCATCCTGCGAGCATATTCCGTCCAATGTTTCTTTAAAAACTCCCCTCGTCCGATACCGGAAGGGCGAAAAGCCGGAGATCGAAATGCAGATCCCCATGGTATCCGCCATCATGCAGTCTGTATCCGGCCCGGAGTTAGCCCTTGCCCTGGCAAAATGCGGAGGCGTTTCCTTTATCTACGGCTCCCAGTCCATTGAAGAGGAAGCGGCCATGGTCGCCGAGGTAAAGGCTTATAAAGCCGGCTTTGTGATCAGCGATTCCAACCTTTCTCCGGACGCGACCCTGGAAGACGTCCTTTTGCTGAAAGAAAAGACCAAGCACTCCACCGTCGCGGTAACGGCCGACGGAACCTCCCACGGAA
Organism: Candidatus Copromonas avistercoris (nom. illeg.); assembly: GCA_018713185.1. GTDB lineage: Bacteria > Bacillota > Clostridia > Lachnospirales > Lachnospiraceae > Copromonas > Copromonas avistercoris. The sequence continues at coordinate 6,382 of DVFQ01000151.1, forward strand.
AGCTTCTCGGTATTATTACCAGCCGGGATTACCGCGTAAGCCGTTTGAGCCGCGATACAAAGGTAGCCGATTTTATGACCCCGCTTTCCGAGTTGATCACCGGAAAAGCCGGGATCTCTTTAAGCGAGGCCAATGACCTGATCTGGGAGCATAAATTAAACGCCCTTCCCGTTATCGACGACGAGGGAAACATGCTGTACTTTGTATTCCGCAAGGATTACGACGAGCATAAGGACAATCCGGACGAGCTTCTGGACGCCAAGAAGCGCTATGTCGTCGGTGCCGGCATCAATACCAGGGACTATGAGAAACGGGTTCCGGCGCTTCTGGAAGCCGGAGCGGACGTTCTCTGCATCGATTCCTCCGAAGGCTATACGGAGTGGCAGAAGCGGACCATCGACTATATCCGCGGCGCCTATGGGGACCGCGTTAAGGTCGGAGCCGGAAATGTCGTAGACCGCAATGGCTTTTTATACCTGGCGGAATGCGGAGCCGATTTCGTCAAAGTCGGCATCGGCGGCGGCTCCATCTGCATCACCCGCGAAACCAAGGGGATCGGCCGCGGACAGGCAACGGCTTTGATCGATGTCTGCCAGGCAAGAGATGAATACTATGAAAAAACAGGAATCTATATTCCGGTCTGCTCCGACGGCGGCATCGTATTCGACCACCATATCACCCTGGCGTTAGCCATGGGAGCCGACTTCGTCATGCTGGGCCGGTATTTCGCCCGCTTTGATGAAAGCCCCTCGGAAAAGCTTTTGATCGGCGGTTCCTACGTAAAGGAATACTGGGGCGAGGGCTCCAACCGGGCTAGAAACTGGCAGCGCTACGATATCGGCGGCACCCAGAAGCTGACCTTTGAGGAGGGCGTGGATTCCTATGTTCCCTATGCCGGCTCCCTGCGCAGCAATGTGGAAATGACCACCAGCAAGATCAAAGCCACCATGTGCAACTGCGGCGCTCTTACAATCAAGGAGCTGCAGGAAAAGGCTGTGATCACGCTTGTCTCCGCCACCAGCATTGTCGAAGGCGGCGCCCACGATGTGATCCGAAAAGACAACCATCTGGATCACAAATAAACCAGCATGTGCCTCAGCAGGCGCTCTAACACGACCGGCCGCGCAGAACTTTGCGCGGCCGGAACTTTTTCATCCTTCATTCAATTTTGATCCTTCCATCGGGTCCCTTTCTTAGATAGATCCCGGAAGCATTGCCAGAACATCGATCCCCCGGGCCAGCAGGATATTTTTTATCAGGAAATTCAAAACGATCAGTCCAATTCCAAAATAGACATAGGGAAGCGTAAGCTCCCGCCGGTATTTCTCCTTTCCGGTCCTTCGGTAAAGAAGCCGGGAACCAAGAAGCCATACCGCCGTCAGAGCGCTGTAGGGCACAAGCGGATGATAAAGGAAGCTTAAAAGCGGATGTCCGGAAAGCAGCGCCCAGAGTGCCCTTGTCCCGCCGCAGCCAGGACAGTAAAAACCGGTCAGAAGCCGGAAAAGACAAGGCATCTTCGTCCTCCTGCCGCCCGTCTATTTCTCCATCCCCAAGATCTTGACGTCATGCACCTCCGGAAGCTGCTCGATCTCCTCCACCATGCCGTCAACATTTCCGGTTTCCGGAAGGACCTCAACGCTTAGGGTAACGGTCGCGAAGCCGTTGACCGGAATCGCCTGATGGATCGTCAAAATATTGGCGCGGTAATCCGCGACGATCCGGAGAAGATCCGCCAGATATCCCGGCTCGTCCCGCATCTGGATCACAAGCGTCACCGTCTTTCCCCGCGTATTATCGGAGATAGGATAGATCTCGTCTTTATACTTATAAAACGAGCTGCGGCTGATCCCTACCTTCTCCGCCGCCTCCTGGATCGTCATGCTCCCATTGGCCTCGATCAGAGCCTTTACCTCCACCACCTTCTGCAAAACCTCCGGCAGCGCTTTGTCCCTTACTACGTAATACTGATTTTTTCTCTCCATACCGTATGCTCTCCTTGCCCCTCCCGCGCAGTTTGTCCGCATCGGAAGCACATTTGTCTGCATACGTCAGATATTAACATAAATTTAATATAAAAGCAAGTTTTTAATTCCGTACACTTCCTACATATTCTCCATCCTGCCCTTTAAAAGCGGCAGCTGCTCCCGGATCTCATCCGCTTCCTCCAGACGGATCTCCGTCACCTGGATCCCTGCCTCCGCTCCCATCTGATTTAAGATCGTACCCCACGGGGAAACCGCGATGGAATGGCCCCAGGAATGGTAAGACGCCGTCTTATCTCTGGCGGGCGCCGTGCCGAAGGTAAACACCTGATTGTCCACGGCCCGGGAACGGAACATTACTTCCCAGTGAGCCGGTCCGGTGGTCATATTAAACGCGGCCGGAACAAAAATCGCCTTCGCTCCGTCTAAGGCCATCCTTCTGGCCAGCTCCGGAAAACGGAAATCAAAGCAGATGCAGAGACCCATGATTCCGAACTCCGTCTCAAACACCGTAGAATGATCCCCCGGCGTCAGAGTATCGGATTCCTTAAAGCTCTGTCCGCCCTTTACGTCGATATCAAACAGGTGGACCTTGCTGTGCTTGGCGATCTGGTTTCCCTGGCGGTCAAAAACATAGGCCGTATTGCGGATCTTCCCCTCCGGCGTCCGCTCCGGAACGGATCCGGCGGAAAGATAAATCCCGAACTCTTTCGCCAGGCCGGAAAGCGCCGTCCACAGGGGGCCGCCCTCCTCCTCCGCGTACACAGGGAAATTCTTCGTCTCATACGGGCAGGCGAACATTTCCGGCAGACAGACGAAATCCGCGTGGTATTCCTTCGTCTGCCAAAGAAGCGGCGTCAGCATTTCCACATTTTTCATCTTATCCTCATATACATGCGTCTGAAGCTGCGCGACAGTCATCATCCCCATCGATCCTTCCTCCATTCTGATTCCTTTTTTAGCTTTATTCTAGCATAAACCGCCGCGGCCGTCCATGAAATCCGCATATCAAAAACCGCCCGCAGGAATTTCACATCCCCGCAGGCGGCCTCTAATTACAAAAGCCTCTCGTCCTCCATATCGCCGGTTTCCTGGAAAATCTCCCAGTTGGCGATGTTGACGCCGTGGTCAGCGATCTTTTCCAGATACTTGGCTACCATCAGCGCGTCCACATAATTATCGATGCTGTCTACCTTGCCTCCCAGCGCCACCACAAGATCGTCCTTCACCTTATTGAAGTAATCGTCGATGGTGTCATCCAGCTTGATCACCTCTCGCGCCAGATCCATGTTGCGCTCCACAAAGGCCTTCACCGACTTTTCCGCCGACACCTTGGTTTCCGCGATCATCGGCCCGAAATGCGCGGAAATCGTATTCAGATCCACGTATCCCATCCGGGTAAACAGCTCCGCCATATCCGAAAGATGATTTCCGATCCGCTCCAGGTCCGAAGCGATCTTTAAAGACGCGGACACGGTGCGCAGATCTCCCGCTACCGGTGTCTGTCTGGTAAGAAGGTTTAAACAGCGGGCCTCAATATTCCTCTGCATATCGCCGATGACCCGGTCATGGCGGACAAACCGTCCCATGGTTTCCCCGTCCTTCTTCTCCAGCGTTTCAAACAGGCAGGTATATCCGTCGATTACCCACTCTCCCATCTGGAGGACGTCCTGGCGAAGATCCTCCATCTCCTGCACAAATAACTTTCTCGGTGACATAATGCAATTGCTCCTCCCAATCAGCCGAACCGGCCGGTAATATAGTCTTCTGTCCGCTTATCCTTCGGTCTTCCGAAGATGTTCATGGTCTCGTCCACCTCGACCAGCTCGCCCAGCAGGAAAAACGCCGTCTCATCCGAGACACGGGCGGCCTGCTGCATGTTGTGGGTTACGACAACCACCGTATAGCGGCTCTTTAAATCCTGCATCAGCTCCTCGATCTTTAAGGTAGAGATCGGGTCCAGAGCGGAAGTAGGCTCATCCATCAAAAGAACCTCCGGCTCCACGGCCAGCGCCCTGGCGATACAAAGCCTCTGCTGCTGTCCGCCGGAAAGTCCCAGGGCCGGACTCTTTAACCGGTCCTTGACCTCGTCGAAAATCGCCGCGCCCTTTAAGGCGTTCTCCACGATCTCATCCAGCTTCGCCTTATTCTTGATCCCATGGATCCTGGGGCCGTAGGCAATATTATCATAAATGCTCATGGGGAACGGGTTGGGCTGCTGGAAGACCATGCCCACCTTTTTCCTCAGTCTTGTGGTATCCACCGCGTGATCGTAAATATCCTCTCCGTCCAGGAGGATTTTTCCTTCGATCTTTACCCCGTCCACCAGATCGTTCATCCGGTTCAGACATTTTAAAAACGTGGATTTTCCGCATCCAGACGGCCCGATCAAGGCCATAATGGACTTTTCGCGGATTTCCATATTGATATTCTTTAGCGCGTGGTTCTCGCCGTAGTACAAATTCAGGCCGCTTACGCTTATCTTTTTATCCAGCATACGATTTCTCCCTATTTCGTCTTCTCAACATTAAACTTATTGGCGATTACTTTCGTCAGGAAATTCAATCCCAGCACCAGGATCAGCAGCACGCAGGCGATCGCGAACGCCACGTCATACTGTCCCTTGGACATCTGCAAATACATCTCGATGGTCAAAGTTCCGCCGGATTCAAAGAGCTTGCGGACATAGCCGAAGCCCGGAGCCGGGAGATAGAAGCCGCTTCCCGAGGTGAACAAAAGAGCGGCGGACTCTCCCACAATACGGCCGATGGCCAGGATGATTCCCGTCAGGATCCCCGGCATGGCGCTGGGAAGAAGGATCGTGCGGATCATATACCACTTGGTCGCCCCGATTCCAAGGGCGCCGCTGCGATAGCTCTGGGGCACCGTCCTTAAGGCTTCCTGGGTATTCTTGGCGATCAGCGGCAATACCATGATCGTCAGCGTAAAGGAACCGGTCAGCATGGAATATCCCAATCCCAAGGTCTGGCCAAAGAACACGCTTCCAAACAGGCCGAAGATGATCGAAGGGATACCGGTCAAAACCTCGATGGTAAATTCAATCGTAGAAACCAGGCGGCCCGGCTTCGCGTATTCGTTCAGATAAATGGCGCCGCCAACGCCGATGGGCGTCACCACGATCAAAGTCAGGATTACAATATAGAGCGTATTTACAATATTTCCGGCGATTCCCATGATCCCCTTGGTGGGACTCTGCTCCGTTACCAGAAACGCCAGGCTTAAGTTTCCGATCCCCCGGTAAAATACATAGCAGATAATCCCGACCAGAAGCCCGACCGCAAGAAACGCCGACAAATAGATCAGTCCCAGCAGGATATTGTCGGATACCCGGACCTTTTTGTTCATAACACTGTTGACTGCCATCAGCTTTCCTCCACTCCCTTTAAGATCCTCGTAAGGGTCACATTAATGCACATAATAAACACGAACAGCACCAGGCCGATGGTAAACAGCACCTGTCTGTGCAGCCCGGAGGCATATCCCATTTCCGCCACGATTGCCGTCGTCAGGAAACGCACCGCGTTGAAGGGAAGCGGGAAATTCACCGAGCTTCCGGATACCAGCGTAATGGCCATCGCCTCTCCGATGGCGCGGCCGGTTCCCAAAACCACCGCGGAAATAATTCCGGATTTCGCGTGGGGGATCAGCACCTTAAAGATCGTCTGGATCGGGGAAGCGCCCATGGCAAGAGACGCCATTTTCTGACTTCTGGGAACCGCGTGAAGGGCGGAAACACTGACGTTGATCACCGTAGGCAGGATCATGATCGCCAGGACGATCACCGCGGAGATCAGGTTGGCTCCTCCAGTAAAGCGATGCGTCGTAGAATCCCGGAAAACAGCCATCTCGATTTTATACATCAGCGGGTTCAGCAGGTAAATACCCAACAGTCCATAAATAACGGACGGGATCCCGGCCAAAAGCTCCACCGCCGGCTTTACAATAGCGGCCAGCTTGGGAGAAGCGATCTCCTCAATAAACACAGCCGTCAGAACGCCGATGGGCGCTCCGATCACCACGGCGGCTGCCGTACCCACGATCGACGTCAGGATAATGTATAGGATTCCGAAGGAGGGCTCGCCGGCGGCCGGCTTCCATACGGTCCCGAACAGGATATCCGTAATTCCCACCTGGAACAGAGCGGGCGTTCCGTTGATAAACATATAGGCGGTAATGGAGATCACTGCCAAGACCGCGAAAAACGCGCACACCGTAAAGATGATCTCCGCGATATGTTCTACCAGAGCCTTCTCTTTCCTGCTGCCTTTGATCGAAAACAACTTTTTCTCTGTCATAGCTTCCTCATTTCTCAAAAACAGGCCGGCACAGCGTTGCGCGGTACCGGCCCGTTTTTTGTTTCTGTCTCTGTCTTACTCAACCGTGATAAGTCCTACGCTGGAAACCAGTTCCTGGCCCTCTTCAGAATATACATAATCGAACAGCGCCTGTACCAGTTCGTTCTGAGCGGAAATCTCGCCGTTGGTAGCCATTACGAACGGACGGCTTAAGAAGTAGCTGCCAGCCTGGATATTTTCGGCGGTCGCCTCAACTCCATCCAGAGTCAGAGCCTTTACGCTGTCGTCCAGAACATCCAGGGAGATGTATCCGATGGCGCCCGGTGTGGAAGCAACTCTCGCCATGACCGCGCCGGTGCTGTCCAGCTCGTTGGCATATGCGCACTGATCTTCGATCTCCAGGATTTCCTCAAAAGCGCTTCTGGTGCCGGAACCAGCCTCACGTCCGATCACGATGATCGGCATGCTCTCGCCGCCAAACTCGCTCCAGTTGGTAACCTCACCGGTATAAATGCTTACCAGCTGATCCTTGGTCAGATCGGAAACCGTGTTGGCCGGATCGGTAACAACAGCGATTCCGTCGATGGCTACGATGTTCTCCACCGCGCCGGCAGCGATCTCATCCTCGCTTAAGTTTCTGGAAGAGTTTCCGATATCGCAGGCTCCGGAGAGAACGGACTCAATACCAGCGGAAGAACCGGTGAACTCAGCCGTTACCGTTACGTTGGGATACAGGTTCATAAAGCTCTCGCAAAGAGCATTGGCGAAAGTCTCCATGGAAGTAGAACCAGACATGGAAATGCTTCCGGAAAGATCCGCATTGCCCTCAGCGGCCGCTTCTGTTTCTGCCTCAGCCTCAGCCTCAGTCTCCGTTTCCGCCTCGGTCTCAGCCGCAGTTGTTGTCTCCTCTGCTGTTGTCTCAGCCGCTGTGGTTGCCGCGGTCGTCTCCTCTGCCTGGCTGCTGCATCCAGCCATCATGCCTGCCGCGATCACAGCAGTACCTGCTAATGCCATTACTTTTCTTAATTTCATAATTACCATTTCCTCCTCTTAATATCCAAAGTAATTTGTTTTCTTTTTTCTTTGTACAGCGTTCTTTCTCTGTACACTATGTTTTTACCATGATTCCTTCCGCCGAAAAACCATGAAACGGTAACTTGTATGTAAAGTCTATGTAAAATCATTTTCAAGCGTTTTGTCCGTTCAGCGCGGACATTCGCCTTCCATCTTTAAAAAAAGCGCGAAAAAAGAGAGCTTCCTCCGCCTAAGAGGAAACTCTCCTGTGTAAAATCTGCTTTTATAGTTTACGGATTCTGCAGCGCCGTTCCAGGGCCGCCGGTTGTGCCGGGCTGAACCGGTACCGGCTGGGAAGACGGCCCGTTTCCTGTAGAAGTCCCGTTTCCGGAAGGACTGTTTCCCGCTGCAGATCCACCCGCCGATGCCGGCCCCGGGGAAGCCGCCGTCGTCTCGCGGGCCGGTCCGGAGGAGTTGCCCGCCGGGGGATCGACTACAATGATCGAACTGGAGGAGCCTGTTGTCGGCCGTGTTCCCGGGGAAGCCGCCGTGGTCGCCTCCTGGACCGGAGAAGACTGAGACTCAAAGCCCGGGCCGTAAGGCGCCTCCGTCGTCGGAACAATATCCGCCGGGCTTCCAGGTCTTCTGGAGCCTGTGGTTTCCGAAGCACCCGAAGTCTGGCCGGTATCTCCCGGATACCGGGCGGATTCTGATTCGCCCGGCCTTGTTCCCGGTCTTGTCTGGCCAGGATACAGCGTCTCTCCCGGAGTCAGCGTCTGACCGGGAGCTAACGTCTCGCCTGGAGCCAGCGTTTGGCCGGGGTACAGCGTTTCTCCCGGATACCGGGTGCCGCCCTCCGCCGTGCTTTCGGATCCGTCCTCCGCTCCCAGGCTCTCGCCGGACTCGCCTTCTGAAGTAGATTCTCCTTCCGAACTCTGCTCCAGCTCCTCAGGCGCCTCCGTTTCCGCCGCCTCCGTCGCCTTCGGGATATATCCCTGGTCGGTGGCCGCCTTGGTGGCCTCCGTGCCTTCCTTATACATTCCGCTTACTTCGGAAATATGGGCGCTGATGGACCGGACCGCGGAAGACGGTTCATAATCCTCCTCGCCAAAAAGGAATTCATGCAGCGTCGATACGTTGCTGACCAGAGTCTGCGGAATAATGCAGGCCAGCCGGTTGCTTCCGATCTTGATCCTCTGGTCGCCTCTCGCCGACGGGAAGCCCAGTGTTTCGCCCAGATGGTATTTGCTCATATTCTTCGCCAGCGGGAAAATATCGCCGAATTCGATATTGGTGGCGCACATCTGCACCATATGGGCCACAAGGCTCTCTAACGTCATAAGATCCGCCGACTTTGCCTTCTCAAAGGCCTTTTCGATCACCAGCCGCTGCCGTTCTACACGCGCGTAGTCGCTGTCCATCAGGCGCAGACGGCCGTAAGCCACCGCCTGGACGCCGTCCAGGTGATTTAATCCCGCGCTCTTTAGCTGAACCGAGCCGATGCCGGTTCCCTTAACCGTCTCCGTAATAAAGGCGTTAATATAGTAGAATTCCGCCTTGCTGATGTCGATATCCACACCGCCGAGGATGTTGATGGCCGTGGCCACCGCCGCCCAGTTGAAGGCCGCGTAATTGGTAATATTCAGATCCAGGTTCTGGTTTAAGGCCTTTACCGCCTGCTCCGGCCCGCCCTTGGCGTAGGCCTCGTTGATCTTGTGGTACGTATCGTCTCCCAGATTCAAGTACGTGTCACGGTAAACGGAAGCCAGCTTGATCTCTCCCGTCTTCCGGTCCAGGTTCACGATCATGATCACGTCGGCCCGGTTGCCCTTTCCTGTGGAGGAATCTCTGGAATCCAGGCCGAAAATGGCGATGGTCCAGTAGCCCTCCTCCATTTTTTCCTTGGTCTCCAGGGAAATATTGGGGTTTTCCACCTCGGAAGTCCGGAACTCATGATCGTTCATCTGTCCCAAGTTGTACTGGATATACGCGTAAACGCCGATCACCGCGGCCGCGATCAGCACTAAAAGGCCCACGATCACGCCTACGATCACTTTCTTTTTCGTACTCCATTTATTCCGGCCGTTTTTCCGTCTCCGGTAATAATGTCCGTTATGGCTTCCTCCAACTCCGCCGCCATGGCCGCCGTTTCCGTTCCGGCCGCCGTTTCCCGAACCGTTTCCATTTCCATTGGCTCCGGCGCTGCGGCTGGCACGGCTTCCCGGCTCCGCCAGGGAAATAAACTGGTTGTCTGATCTTCCGTCATAGCCGGAAGCCCCGGAATCTCCCGAGGTTCTGGAAGCTCCCGAAGTTCTGGAAACTCTCGGAATTCCGGAAAGTCCCGAAGTTCCCGAAACTCCCGCAGCTCCCTGTCTCCGGCTCCTTTTGGCGCGGACGCGCTCTAACTCATCTTCATAATTCATTCATTTGTCCTCGTTTTAATAGGCGCTGGGATCTCAATCCCCTAATACGCGTTTTTATTAATAAATCCCTTGAACACCGTTAAAAACAGAATCTTAAAATCGAATCCAAGACTCCAGTTTTCGATGTAGTACAAATCATGCTCGATCCGCTTCATGATCGAGGTATCGCCCCGGTACCCATTCACCTGGGCCCAGCCCGTAAGCCCCGGACGCACCTGATGCTTAATCATATAGCGGGGGATTTCTTCCTTAAACTTTTCAACAAAAAACGGCCGTTCCGGCCTCGGCCCCACAAGACTCATATCTCCTTTTAGGATATTGAAAAACTGGGGCGTCTCGTCGATGCTTGTTTTCCGGATCAGCTTTCCAATGGGCGTCACCCGGGAATCTCCCCGCGTGGTCCACCGGCTTTTTTCTTTCCCCGGATCCTGCACCGTCATCGAGCGGAATTTATACATCTTAAACGGGCGGTTGTGGAGTCCCACCCGCTCCTGGCAGTAAATCACCGGGCCGGGCGACGTAAGCTTGATCAAAACCGCCACAATCAGCATAATCGGGGAAAATAGTACAATCCCTACGATGGAGCCGAAAATATCCACCGCCCGCTTCACAGCCGCATTGGACATGTTATTTAAGGGCACATGGCGGATATGGATCACCGGAAGCCCCTGGAGATCCTCCATATAGGGCACGGTGGGAATAATGTTTCCATAGTCCGGGATGAATTTCGTATGAACCCCCGATTTTTCGCAGAGGGCTACGATGTGCCGCAGCTTCTCATAATCTCCCAGGCTCAAGGTAATGGCGATCTCATCCAGCGCGTTCTGCTCCAGGATATAGTCCAGATCATCAATAGAGCCGATGATCCGGATCCCGTTGTATTCGCTGCCCCGCTCTTTCCTGTCATCCAGGATCCCCCGGATCTGGTAACCCCATTCCGGGTTCTGCTTCACCCGGTCCACAAAGCCTTCCGCGGCGCTGGAATAGCCCACCAGCAGGATATGCTTTAAATTATAGCCCCTGGACCGGGCGGACCGCAGGACGATCCGGATCGTATTCCGTTCCGCCGTAATGAGCAGAATATTAATGACATAAAAATAAACCACCAGGCGCCTCGAAAAGTTGTAGAGATGAGGCTCCTTGCTGCCCAGATACAGAACCAGTCCGAATACCAAAACGCCGATCGTATTGGCCTTTAAAATCTTTCCGAACTCATTGCGCCGTCCCAGTACCCGCTTCGGCGTATAAAGGTTAAAAAACGAATACAGAACCAGATAAAAAGGGACGATCAGGATCAGGGCGGCAAAATAAAATTCCGGCTCCAGCGTATTCCTGCCAAGCATTCTGGCGCGGCCGTTCCCGATCACCAGATACCAGGCTAACAGATAGGAAGCGGCTGTCACCAGAGCGTCCAGCACCACATGGAACCGGTTCAGGCTTGTCTGATTATCTTTTATCATGTAGTCTCCACCCGGTTTTTATGAATTCAATCGGGGACTCCCCGGCAGTCCGCCAGAGCTTCCCCGTTTTTTCCGTCATTATTCAAATATTATACATGAAACCGCGGAATTTGAATATATACGATTTCTTAAAACTTTCTAAAGATTACCGGCCGTCTGGCATAATTTTCTCCTGGAAAGCTCATAAATATAGATCACCGTACCGGCGATCAGCTCCATTTGGATCGTAAGCTCTCTTTTGAACCTTCCGGGAAATACCGGCGTTTTCTGTAAGGATTTCGCCGTCTTTAAGCCCTCGAAAAGTCCCTGGCGGTATTCCTTCTCAAATCCCAGCTTCTTAAAAAACAAATATTTCACCGCGATTCCTGCCGCAAGAAACGGCCCGTTCGCCATTAACTGCCACAGCGGCATGTTTTTATATAAAAGATAGATCTGATTCCTGGCCGCCAGCCGCACCTTAAAGGAATTATACTTGGAACCGCTGGTCCCGCTTCCCACATGGCGGACCAGCGCCTCGGGGCAGTACACATTGTCATATCCAAATAATCTGGCCCGGTATCCTATGTCAATGTCCTCCAGGTAGGCAAAATGGGCCTCGTCAAAATAGCCGATCTTTTCAAAAACCTCCCGCCGGTAAATGGCCGCCGCCGCGCAGGCGGAAAAGATGCGGCAGGGACGGTCGTACCGCTTCATCTCCCGTCCGACGCCCCGCTGGTAAGCCCAGCCCATGACGCTGAACATATCTCCGGCGTCGTCAAGAAGCTCCGGCCGGTGCATCTGAAGGACACGGCTGCTGACGGAAAAGATGGTTTCCGAGCGGCCGATGGCCCGCTCCAAAAATTCCACGAACCGGGGCTCCGCCACCGTATCATTATTTAATAAGAGAACATACGGCGTATCCGCCGCCCGGATCCCTGCGTTGACCGCCCCCGGAAAGCCGGTGTTATGATCCAGGAAAATCGACGGGATCCCCTGCTCCCGCAGCCACTGGACGCTTCCGTCCGTGGAGCCGTTATCCACCACAAGGACCTTAAAATCATGGACCGTCTGCTGTTTTAACGATTCCAGGCAGGGCCCAAGAAAAGACAGGCCGTTATAGTTTGGGATAATGATCGTCGTCCGGGTTTCCGGACCGTTTCTGTTAAACCGATGGTTCATCAAGCGGCACCTCCAGCCGATAGGGTTCTCCGATCTTTTCTTTCTTTAAATCCCGCAAAGCAAAGTTGGACTTTCTAAGGGTCAGATTCGGATTGTAATAGGGATCCCCGTTCTTTAAAATATCCGGCCACCGTCTGGCGAAAATGGCGATCTCCCGGTTAAACCGCGCCACCTTCTCCGGCGTATCCTCCAGGCCTCTGGACTTGGACTCATAGTGATACAAAAGGGCATAGGGCGCGTACACCACCAGTTTCCCCAGCGAACGGACCTTCATGCAGTAATCGATATCATTAAAGGCTACCGCCAGCTCCTCCGTAAAGCCTCCGGCCGCCTCGAAAACCGATTTTTTGCTCATCATACAGGCCGCCGTCACCGCGCTGTAGTCCTGGGCGCACATGGCCCGGTGGAAATAGCTGTTTTCGGCTTTATGAAGGCCGATAAAGGTATGGCCGGCAATGCCGCCGAAGCCCACCACAACGCCGGCGTGCTGGATCGTATCGTCGGCGTAAAGAAGCCGGGCGCCTACGGCCCCCACATCCTCCCGCTGGCAGAAGCCTAACATTTCTTCTATAAAGTCCTCGGCGATCAGCTCGATATCATTGTTCATGAACAAAAGATATTCGCCCTTCGCATGGGAAACGCCAAAGTTGTTGATGGCCGAATAGTTGAATTCCCGTTCCCAGCGCACCACGCGCACGTTGGGGAACTCCTTCTGGATCGCGTCATAGTATTCCCAGGTTTCCGGCTGGGTGCTGTTATTTTCCACCACCACAAACTCCAGATTCCGGTAAGTTCCCTTGGTGAGCATGGGCCGGATGCAGTTGTCAAGGTCGCGGGTATGGTCCTTATTGGGAATAATAACGGAAACCAGCGGCTCCCCCTGGAGTACAAATTTAGTATGGTAGATCCCGAAATCCACGCCCTTCTCCACCTTTTCGGCCGCGATCCCCATTCGTTTATAATGATCCATGATCGCCCGGGAACCGGCCTCAAAGGCATAAAGCTTGCTTTCCGGATTGCTGGCCGTGGAATCCTGGTGACAGCGCCAATGATACAGCACCTTGGGAATATGGACGATCTTCCTGGCCTTTTCCGTACAGCGGAAAATAAAATCATAATCCTGCGCGCCGTCAAATTCCGCCCGGAAGCCCTTTACCTGTTCCAGGAGCGCGCGTTTTACCACGAACAGATGGCAGATATAGTTTACGCTGGTCAATAGATCCGGATTAAAGTCCGGTTTAAAATGGGGGTCAAACAACGCTTTCCCATCCATGTCCAGCTTGTCCTCATCCGAATAGAGAACGTCGCAGCCCTGGTTTTCATTGACCGCCTTCGCGCATTCATAGAGCGCGTTGGGCGTCATCCGGTCGTCATGATCCGCCAGGACGATAAAGTCCCCCTCCGCCATCGCGATGGCCGCGTTGGTATTCCCGGCGATTCCCCGGTTCTCCCCTAAGATCTGGTAACGGATCCTGGGATCCTCCTTCGCGTACCGGGCCAGCACCTTTTCCAGATCATGGCCCTTGGGACTCCCATCGGCGATGCACAGCTCCCAATTTCCGTAAGTCTGCTCCCGGATGGAATCCAGCATTTCCTTTAAATATTTTTCCGGAGTCTGGTACACCGGAATGACGATGGAAAATTTCGGCATCCAGAGAAATACCGCCTGGCGCTGCTCGGAAAGCTCCTCGTCCGTGGGCTTTGTCAGCTCGTACCACTCTCCGTAATCATAGTCGTTATCGATCCCCTGGATCTTATGCTTTGACTTTAACACCAGCGCCTTTAAGCCGTTTTCCTTAAAAAAGTCCCAGGCCACCCGCACCGTTTCCATATTCGCCAGATCCAAAAGCTTCTGGCGCCGTTTATAAGCCACGCTGGAGCGCCGCTTGATCAACTCCTCGTTGAACCGGACGCGGATCCTTCTTCCTTCGCCCAGGATCTCCAGGATATACGTCTTTCCCCGCTCATAATCGAACCGGATATCAAACCCTAGCTCTTTATCAACGGTTTCCTTAAAATAAATCTGGCTTACGTCGTCTCTGCGCGTCGGCACATACTGGAAGGAAACCGGCGTTCCCTTCCCATCGGTCACCCGAAACCGGATCTTGGTCTCCGGCGTCTTTCCGATGGCCCAGCCGTTAAGCTGGATCGAGTTCTCCCGAATCCGCACCACGTCTACATGATATCTCATCTTTTCCTCCAGCCTGTCTATGCCTTTTCTCCGGGATCCGCCGCTTCTTCGCCGTCCGACGGGTTCCCGCCGTCCCACGGATTTCCGCTATTTTTCGGGTTCCCGCCGCTCTCCGATTTCCCGCCGTCCGACGGGCCAGGCGCGTCAAAATTGATCCGCTCCTCTTCGATCACCAGCGGCCGGTGCATGACCCGGGTATTGATGCTCATGATATATTCGCCCACCAGGCCGATAAAGAAAATCTGAACCGAGCCCAGAAAGCACATGCCGATCAAAAGCGGCGCCATCCCGGCCGGGAACCGGTCCCAGTACATGAGCTTCATTATTAAATACACAAGGGCCACCGCGAAGCTTACAAGGCCGCAGAAAGCCCCGAAAAAGGTAGCCAGCCGCAGTCCGGCCTTTGTATAGGAAGTAAAGCTTAACATGGCCGCGTCATAGAGCCTAAAAAAGTTGTTGTGCGTCTTCCCCGCCCGCCGCTTCGGCTGCTCGTAGGGGATTTCCTTGCGCTTAAAGCCCAGCTCCGCCACAATTCCCCGAAGGAAAGGCGTCGGATCATCCAGATTCCTCAGCACCTCGATAAACTGCCGGTCATAAAGGCCGGAGCCGGTAAAGTGCTCGATCTGCTCCACATCCGACATTTTCCGGATCAGCTTATAGTAGCAGCTCCGAAGCCAGTACATAACCGGATTTTCCTGGCTGCTGGTCTTGATCCCGATCACAATTTTATAACCGTTTTCCCATTCCTTCACATACCGGGGGATCAGCTCCACCGGATCCTGGAAGTCGGCTACCATCGAGATCACGCAGTCGCCCGTCACCTGCAGGATCCCGTAATACGGAGAATTGAACTGGCCGAAATTCCTCGCGTTAAAGATCGCTTTGATCTTCGGATTCCCCGCGCAGAGCTGCCGCAGCAGCGGCCTGGTATTGTCTGTAGAATCATTATCGATAAACACCAGCTCGTAATCATACTGGGGCAGCTCCCTCGTCAAAATCCCGATCACCGCTTCGCTGATGGGCACCACATTTTCCTGTTCGTTATAGCAGGGGATCAAAACACTGATTTTCTTCATTTGACACTTGCATTCCTTCTGTTGGATTCGGAATCCGGCCGGCTGGCCGCGAATTCTCTCAATCATAAACCAACGCAACTCATTGTATCCTATTTTTTGCGTTTGTCAATCATCATCCTGCGGATTCCTTCTTGAAAATCCGTCTGCGGACGCCATCCGGAAGCCGTCTTTAGCTTTTCAATGGACGGCGCCAGGTTGACGAGGCCCTCCGCGTTCTCCGGGCGGGCATGATAGACCAGACGTCCCCTCCCGCCGCAGATCCGGTTGATCTCTTCTACAAAATCCCTTAACGGCTTTGTTTCCTCTCCCGCGAGATTAAACACCGGGCTTTCCAGCTTCCCGATCTCGCTCTCTTTTAGCTCCGCCAGCGCGGCCGCCGCAGAGGCAAGATCGTCAATATAAAGGAAATTCCAAAGCTGGGTGCAGGCTCCCATGCGGAATTCCTGTCCCTTAAGGCAGGCGTCCAAGCAGGTTTCCACCAACGTCCAGGGATGATCGCCCGGCCCGTACACGCTGAAAATCCGTCCATGGAGATAAGAAATTCCCAAACGCCTGGCAAGGGCTTCTCCTTCCTCTCTCATGGCCAGCTTTGCCTCCCCGTAGGCAGACCGGGGCGCGCAGGTGCTTTCCTCCGTGATCAGGTCTGTATGCAGCCCGTACTCCGCCTGGGAACCGGAAAACAGGAAACGTCCGCAGCCCATCTCCTTCGCCGCCTCCAAAGTCTCCAGCGAAAACCGCAGATTGGACCGCTGCAGGCTCTCATCGTTTCTCGCGCCGCTTCCGGAGCCTCCCCAGCCAAAATGGCAGAATATGCCGCCGGGGGAAAGCTTTCCAGACAGCAAAAGCGGCAGACGGCCCGGCGCTGACAGATCGTTTTCCAAAAGGATCAGCTGTCCCCGGTCCAAAAACTCCTTAAGGCTCCTCTCCAAGGGCCCCCGGTTTTTGGAGCCGGGCCGCAGGATACCGAATACCTGGTATCCCCGGCCTAACAGCTCCCTCGCCGCCGCGGCTCCAACAAAACTGGTCACGCCGGTCATTATGATCTGCTTTTTTTCTTCCGGCATTCCGCCCGCCTCCCGTCTTATTTCGCGTTCTGCTTTCTATTCGTTCTTAACCATAGGAACGATCATGTTTTCCTTCAGCTCTTCGTCCGGAAGGAAGGGGGCCAGATCCTCAAGGGGTACCGATACCATGGTGCCGTCGGGCATCATCTTGGCTTCCGCCTTGGGTTCAAAGCTCTGCACCGTATCCACGAAGATCTCGCAGATCACCGGACCTTCCGTCGCCAGAGTTTTTTCCACCGCTTCTCCCAGCTCCGAATTATGATGGGCGGAAACATAAGGGTAGCCGTACGCCCAAGCTAACTTCTCCATTGACGGGAAGCTTAGATCATGGCTGTCGACTCCGATCCCCACAAACGGCGGCTTGAAATGCGTCCTCTGGGTCTGACGGATGGAATGGTATCCGCCGTTGTTGATCAAAAAGATCTTGATATCCATCTTGTGATGGATAATGGTCTGCAGCTCCTGTAAATTCATCTGGATGCTGCCGTCGCCGGTCACCAGGATGATATCCTTTGTATGATCCGCCACCCAGGCGCCGATGGCCGCCGGAAGATCGTATCCCATGGAAGCAATGGCCGAATTGCTGATAAACCGCTGTCCCTTCTTCATTACATAGGCATGTCCGCCCACCACGCAGGGAGAGCCGTTTCCTACCACCGTGATCTGGTTTTCCTCGACCCGGCTGCTGATTTCCTTGATCGCCGCGTAAATGTTGGCAGGCTCCCCGTCTCCGGCCGCGTAATGCTTGGGAAGCACCACCGGATATTTTTCCTTCCATTCCTGGCAGCGCTTTACCCACCAGTCTACCGCCTGGGGATCCTTCGGGCCGCCGTTCTCGTCAAACTCTTCCTCGTCCAGCACCAGCTCCAGCTTCTCAAGAAGATCCTTTACGTCCGCGTGGACCGGCATGTCCACATGGAGCGTCGGCTTCTTAAGCTCCTCGGAATCGATGTCGTTATAAATGACATACGCCTCCCTGGCCCATGTCTTATAATTATATCCAACCTGACGGATCGACAGACGGCTTCCCAGCGAAAGAAGAAGATCGCTGTTCTGAACCGCGAAATTTCCCGGACGGTCGCCCATGTGGCCGGCCCGTCCTACGTAGAGAGGATGGGTATCATACATGCAGTCGATGCTGTTCCAGCCGGTCACCACCGGAATTCCCAGCTTATCCACGACCCTGGCAAACACCTCGTAGGCTTTTCCGATCCGGATTCCGTTTCCGGCGTTGATCACCGGGCGCTTCGCTTCCCGAACCTTTCTTAAGATCTGTCTGGCGGTCTCCACCGTCACCGGCTCCGGGAGCGGCTCGCGGCGCTCGCCCTGGCCCTTTACATCCTCCGGGATCATCGCCGGCTTTCCTTCGATCTGGTTCATCATGCAGACCGTACAGCTCTGGCATCCCGTTCCATGGGCCGACCAGCCGGTGCCTCCCGCCGCGTAATCGGCGGCGTCAAAGCCCAGAAGGTTCTCCGTCTCCACGTAGGCGCCCTGGACATTTAACGGGATATCCAGCCAACAGGGGCCGGGTCTTCCCGTCTGGGCCAGATACAGCGCCTTCTCCAGACAGAAGCGGATCCGCATGGGGTCAAGAACCATTTCACAGTATTTCGTCATACAGGAAACGGCCTTCGTGATCTCAAATTCCTGGTCGCCCATGGCCCGGATCGCCAGTCCCGTGCTGTGGGCCGTCGTATCATAGCGGACCTGTCCCGAAAGGATCAGCATCGGGATCGAATCCAGCCAGCCGCCCACCACGCCGGTAATGGCGTTGGTCCCTCCTGGGCCGGTGGTCACACAGACCGCCGCGATCTTATTGTGGATCCGCGCATAGCACTCCGCCGCAATGGCGCAGGCCTGCTCATGATGATTAAAATAGCAGTGCAGCCCCGGCTCATGTCCCAGGCCGTCGTCCAGATGCATCGCGCCGCCGCCGGTGATCATAAATACATCGGAGATCCCCTCCTGCACCAGCTTTTTCGCGATATAATCAGAAACCTTCATTCTCATAGGCCGTACTTCCTCTCTTTCTTTTGTTTTCCGTCCGCGGCCTCTGCTCCCGTTTGGCAAAAACGCTGGGATCTTCGCTTTCTCCCTGGCCGCTTTCCTTTTACATATATCCACAGTGTACCATGTTCTTGGCTTTCAGTCCAGCAAATCCGTAATTCTGCCGCAGGAATGACGTTTTTCCAGGGGTCTCCCGCCGCTGTCACCGGCTGGCAGCGCTGCCAGTAACCTGCACTGGATTTTCCCGTCCGACTGTTGTTATAATCAGCGCGTAAGGAAACAAAAACCCCTTGGTTTGAAAAAAAGGAGAGAAAACAATTATGAAAAAAACCACAAAGATTTTTGCAGTTATGACTGCCGCCGCGTGCATGGGACTGTTCCCCGCCTACGGAAACGGACCGGCTGTCCTTTCCGCCTACGCCGCGGAATCCGGCTGGACAATGGAGGGCGATTCCCAGGTCTATTACGACGAGGACGGGTATCTGGTTACGGATTCCTGGAGAAAGAATGGAGAAGACTGGTTCTATCTGGACGAGGACGGACAGATTGCCGTAAGCAGAAAGATCGATGATTACTATGTGGGCGCAGATGGAAAAATGGTGAAAAATTCCTGGATCGAGCTGCGCAATGAGGAGGATCTGGATTCCCCCGATATGCCCGCTTCCTTCTGGTACTATTTCGGGGAGGACGGAAAAGCCGCCGTATCCCGCTGGGTCAAGCTGGATTCCAAATGGTACTATTTCGATGACTACGGCCACATGCAGACCGGAAAAACCGAGATCGACGGTTCCTCCTACTATCTTGGAAGCGACGGTTCCATGCGGACCGGCTGGATCCGCCTGGAGGCCAACGCGGACGCCCCCGGCGCTTCTGAAAACTGGCACTACTTTGATACCGACGGAAAAATGGTAACGACACAGTACGATAAAAAGATCAACGGAGCCTACTATACCTTTATCGACGGCGTAATGCAGACTGGATGGGTTCCGATGCCGAAGGAGGAAGCGGCGGCTTCCCAGACGGAAACCGCGCCCGCCCAGGATACGTCCGCCGCGCCGGAGCAGAACGGGGGAAGCGCCGCGCCGGAACAGAACGCGGGAAGCGCCGCGCCCAGTATCGCAAACTACCAGTATTACGGGGAGGCCAATGACGGAAAGCGCGCCGACGGCTTCCGCACCATCGAGGGAATCGACGGACTCCACGATACAGATGAGCTTTATACCTTCTATTTCAAATCCGGAAAGCCTTATTTTTCCGCTGAAAAGGGAAATGAGCTTTTCACCATCGACGGAAAGAAGTATGCCTTTAACCATCTGGGCGAGATGCAGACCGGAAGACAGGAGGTCCTCATCGGCGAAGGAAAAACCGCCAACTTCTATTTTGACGGGGACGGCGAAATGAAGACGGGAAAACAGACGATCTACAACGAGGAAACCGGAGAAAACGAAAGCTGGTTCTTCCACACCGACGGCGACAGCAAGGGACAGGGCTATCACGGCTTCTACAACAACACCCTTTATCTCAACGGAAAACGGAAGGAAGCGACTGCCGACCAGAAATACGCGCCTGCCGAGTTTGACGGGATCACCTACCTGGTAAATACTTCCGGAAGCCTGCAGAAGGCCTCTTCCTCCTCCACCTCCTCCGAGAAGCCGGAGTTGGGCCGCGGCTTTAAGGATTACAAAGATTCCAACGGCCGGATCTGGGTAGTAAACACCGAGGGAATCGTACAGCAGTAACCGTTCCCCGACGGTTCTGCGGTTTGCGGCTCTGCGGGTTCTGTGGTTTGCGGTTCTGCGGAGCCGCAGAACCTGCCCCACACCCGCTTTGCAAAAAATAAATGGTCTTCGCCAATTCCGGCGGAGACCATTTTTCTAATTCTCCGTAATGTATCGTCCGATCAGTCTGTTAAGTGTCATTTCCATCTGCGCTATAATCTTTAAAAGCCTGTCGTTGTCCTCACGAAGCTTCCCGTTTTCTTTCTCCAGAGCGGCAATGCGTTCCTCGGCGCTCATTGCTTATTTTGCCCCCTTTGCTCCTTCTTACCAGCTCCGCAGTGTCAATCTGCAGTACCATCAATAACATATATAATACATTTTCTTCCAAAAGGAAAGCAAATTCGTACGCAAGTTTCGACACATTCTGCTAAGTATCCAGAAATGGCGTATATTTAGACAATATTCAGACATTCCATCGCATAGGCGACGCCGTCCTCCTCCACATTTTTCGTAATGAAAGAGGCATAGGGCTCCAGCACGCTGGCGTGCCGTCCCATAATGACCGAATGGCACGCGTAACGGATCATCGCCAGATCGTTGGCGCTGTCGCCGAAGGCATAGGAATTTTCCCAGGGGATCCCAAAATATTCTAGAACCGCCTTCATGGCCGTGGCCTTGTCAAACCCGGCGGGAACGCACTCATAAAGGCGGCCGCCCCGGTCGATCACCGCGATATCCGGCTTCAGAAGCTCCAAAAAGCGTTCCGTGTCGCTGTTTTGATCCGCCAGCACGCAGAACTTATCAAAGGAGGTCAGCTCCCGGTTCCAGTCCGCCTCCCGAAAACAGCCCTCCCGGTCCATCAAATTCACGACCCGCTCCACCTCCGGCATCCGTCCCGGTCCCGCCTGGATCACACAGCCGTTTGTCCCTTCCAGGATCCCGTCCATCCGGCAGGCCCCGACGGCACGCTGAAGCTCCATCCGCCGTTTGGCGGAGATCAGATGATGGAACACGGTTTTTCCATGAATTTCAATATAGGTTCCGCACCCGCAGAGATAGCCGTCCACCGCGGCGCGGCCCTCGATCTCCTGCATCAGGCATCTGGCCCGGCCCGAGTTGATAAAAACCAGGTGCCCGGCCCGTCTGGCCGCCTCGATGGCGTTTTTCGCGCTCTCCGGCAGCTCCTTTTTCTCATCCGTTAAAAGCGTGCCGTCAATATCAAAGAAAAGCGCTTTTCTTTCTGACGGCCCGATCATTCTTCAAGCGCCCCGGTTTCTGCCGCGGAACCGGTCTCCGATTCCGCCCCGGGTCCGGGCTCCGGCTTTGCAGCGGCAGCGTTTTCGATCAGGTAATAATAGGCCGCGCCCATATTGAACAGCTCGTCCGCCGACTCCTCGCCGTACGTGGCGATCATTTCATCGGCATCCGTAAAATAATTCATCTGCGCCAGCAGATCCTTCTGCTCGTCCGTCGCGGATAAGCCCTCGGCGGCAATGATCTCATCCAGGACCATTTCCTGCTTTACCAGCGTTTCCGCGTTGGCCTTAAGCCCCTCTTCGTCCGTTCCGAGGAACAGGCTTAAGAAGTCGGCCAGCTCCAGGCCGTACTGACTGGCGTAGGCGGTATAGGTCGTAAGAAGCTGCTGGTGCATCTGATCCACCGCGTCCGGATCCGCCGTGATCTGGGAGTCATTGATCACCTGGGTCAGCAGCTCATTTCCGGCGGCGTTAAAGTAATTGGCCTCCGCCTGGCTCTCCAGAGAAGCCGAAACCTGCTCTCTGAGATCTTCCAGAACCGCGCTGTCGTCTCCCAGCGCCCTTTTTGCCAGATCGTCGTCCACAGCCGTTTCCTCCGGCGACATCAGCTGGTTTAAGGTCACATGGAACACCACATCCTGTCCTGCCAGCTCCGCCGAGTGGTATTCCTCCGGGAAGGTCAGGTTCAGATCCTTTTCCTCGCCCGGCATCATGCCTACGACGCCATCCTCAAAGCCGTCGATGAATCCGCCGTTTCCCAGGGATAAGTTATAGCCGGATGCCGTCCCGCCGTCAAAGGCGACTCCATCCTTGGTTCCCACGTAATCAATGTTGGCCACGTCGCCTTCCTTGGCGGCTCTGCCTTCCACGACCGCCGGATACTGCTGGCGCAGGGCGTCCAGCTCAGCGTCGATATCCGCATCCGTCACCTCTTCGCGGACAGCCGTTAACGTCAGCCCCTTATAATTTCCGAGGGTGATGCTGGCCTCATCGGATAACTCCGCCTCCGATACGGTTTCTGCGGCAGAGGATTCCCCCTCTGCCGCCTCCTTTCCATTGCATCCGGACACTGCCATCGCCGCAGCGAAAATAAGCAGTCCGGTTTTCATCCATTTTTTCATAATTGCTTCTGCCGTCCTCCTGTATGTCCTTTTTCGCAGTAATTCCTAACGATAAAACGCATGGAACGCGCGGTACGTATTATATACGTCCAGCTTGGATGCCAGTTCAAAGGGCGCGTGCATGGAGAGGATCGGAACGCCCAGATCCACCACGTCCATCTCCATGGAAGCCGCAAACTTGGCAATGGTCCCGCCGCCGCCGACATCCACGGCTCCCAGCTCGCCGGTCTGCCAGTACACTCCGTTTTCATCCATGATCCGGATCACCTCGGCCATGGTCTCCGCGCTGGCGTCGTTGGTGCCGGATTTTCCCCGCGCGCCCGTATATTTGGTCAGAACACAGCCTTTGTTGATATGGCAGGCGTTGCGCTCCTCATATACGAAGGCAAACGTGGGATCGTAGGCGGCGTTTACGTCCGAAGACAGGCAGATGGAATGACGGAGCACCGTATTGCAGTGGGCGCCCATCGCCTCCGCCAGATCCTCGATCATATGAAGCAGGAAATCTGAATCCAGTCCTGTATTTCCGGAGGAACCCACCTCCTCCTTATCCGCCAGCACCGTAAAGGTCGTATGGGCCGGAGCCTTCGTCTCCATCTCCGCCATCAGCGCCGTATAAGCGCAGACCCTGTCGTCCTGCCCGTACGCGCCCACCAGGCTGCGGTCCAAACCGATATCCACCGCCTTATAGGCCGGAACCATCTCGATCTCCGCCCTGGTGAAATCCTTTTCCGTGATCCCGTATTTTTCATGGAGCAGCTTCATGGCCATTAACTTTACGGGAGCCTTGATCTTCTCATCCTCTTCTCCGATAAAGGGGATCGAGCCTACTACGATATTTAATTCCTCGCCCTTGATCCCCTCGCCAAGCTTCCTTCCGTTCTGCTCGGCGGAAAGATGGGGAAGCAGATCCGTAATACAGAACTGGGGATCGCCCGGCTCCTCGCCGATGGAAACCGTAACCGCTTCGCCGTCGGCCTTTACCACGACGCCGTGCATCGCAAGGGGAACCGCGCTCCACTGGTACTTGCGGATCCCGCCGTAATAGTGGGGTTTGAAATACGCGATCTCATTCTTCTCAAACAGCGGGTTGGGCTTTAGATCCAGCCTCGGGGAATCGATATGGGCCGCGTTTAAGCGCAGTCCTTCCTCCAACGGAAGCGTTCCGATCGTCGCCGCCGCCAGCGCTTTTCCCCGGTTGTTCCAGAAAATCTTGTCTCCCGGACAGTAAGTCTTTGTCCGGTCAAATTCCGTATATCCGGCTTCCTTTAACATCGCGACAGAGGCCTTTACGTACTCCCGCTCCGTTTTCGACGCATCTAAAAACTTTTTGTAGCCCTCGCAGAACGCGTCGGCCTCAGCCCGCTGTTCGGGCGCTTCCTTCGCGATATGGGGCGCTTCCCATAAAAGCTCTTTTTCCAAATCCTTTCCGCTCATTTTCTTTCCTCCATTTCGTTTTTTCCCCGCCGCTAGGCGATGCCGTTTTTTCCCGCCGCCGACATTCCGGTTTCAGCGGCCTGTCTTACTTCTTGTCTCCCTTCGCGAACAGCTCCTCGCTGTCCAGCATTAACGTAAAGGGACCGTCGTTTAAAAGCTCCACCTTCATATCGGCGCCGAATTCCCCGTGCTCCACATGCTCCACGTGGGCCTTGCAGCGCTCCGTAAAATACTCGTACAGCCGGTTTGCCTCCTCGGGAGAACCGGCCCCCGTAAAGCCGGGACGGTTTCCCTTCCGGCAGTCGGCATAAAGGGTAAACTGGCTCACCACCAGGACGCTCCCGCCTACGTCGGCCAGAGAACGGTTGGTTTTCCCGTTTTCATCCTCAAAAATCCGCAGCCGGCAGATCTTATCCGCCATCTGATCCGCAGTCTTTTCATCATCCCGGTCCGATACGCCCAAAAGAATTAAAAATCCCTGGCCGATCTCGCCGATCACCGCGCCGTCAACCTGCACCGACGCGTGCTTTACTCTCTGTAATACGACTCTCATGCTTCCTCATTTTTGCCCTTCGGCAAAAAATCCTCCGTTTCCATTTCCTCCTCCAGACGGCGCAGCCGCTCCTCTTCGATCCGCTTGGATTCCTCTAATTTCATGATCTCGTTGTTCAGCGAGAACATTTTCGCGTCCAGCATATCCACCATATCCGCGCACGCCTTCAATTCCGAAACCAGCCGTTCCGGCGGATTCCCCTCGAATTTATAGGCGATCTTATGCTCCAGGGACGCCCAGAAATCCATGGCGATGGTGCGGATCTGGATCTCCACCTTGGTATCCTTCTTTCCGTCCGTCAGATACACCGGGATCGTCACCACCATATGGTAGCTCTTATAGCCGTTGGATTTTGGATATTTAATATAGTCTTTGACGTGGAGCACCGTAATATCCGCCTGCCTGGCGATCATATCCGCGATGGGATAAATATCCGACATAAAAGAACAGATAATGCGGATCCCCGCAATATCGTTCAGGTACTCCACCATATTTTCAATCGTAACCTCCCGTCCGTCATGCTGCAGCTTTTTTACGATGCTGGCCGGCGTTTTTAAACGGGACGTAATGTGTTCGATGGGATTATAGTTGTAAAGCTGAATGAACTCGTTATTTAAAATCTCGATCTTGGTGTTGATGGATTTTAACGCCGAGCTGTATAAAAACATTGTAGATTTCCATTGATCGATCTGGTCAACAGCGCCTGCTTCTTTTGTCATGCTGCCGCCTCCTCTCTCATTTTGATTGGAAGCCGCCTCACCGCGCGGCCTCCCTAATCAAATTTAAAGCCTTTTAATAAGGAACCCAAGGCCGTGCTGGCCTCGCCCTTTTCCTGATAATCAAAGGTCTCCTCTTCCTGCACCGGCTCCTCCTCAAGCGCCTTCATGCTGAGGCTGATCTTATTGTCCGCCGTGGAGAGGATTTTCACCGTTACCTCCTGGCCTTCCTTTAAAACCGCCCCCGGATGCTTGATCCGCTTCGTGCTGATCTGGGAAATATGGACCAGGCCGGAAAGGCCGTTTTCAAGGGCGATAAACGCGCCGTAGGGCTTTATCGTTTCTACGGTCCCCTTCATTACGGCTCCCACCTCGCATTTGGCGATCCTCTGGTTCTTCTCCGCCTGCTTCTTTTCTCTGGCCGTCTCTCTCGCGGACAGCACCAGCCGGTGGTTTTCCTCGTCCGCCGTGATCACCGTTACCTCCAGGGTTTTTCCGGCAAACTCGTTTAAATCCTCCACGTACTCATCCGAAAGACGGGAGGCGGGAATAAAGCCCCGGATTCCCTCCAGGTACGCCACTGCGCCGGCCTTTACGATCTCCGCCACCTTGACGGAAACCACCGTCCGGTCCTCCATCATCTTCTTTAACCGATCCCACGCGAGGACCGCGTTGGCCTCTTTCCTGGATAAGACCATCCGGCCCTCCCCGTCGTTGGTGTCCACGACGGTCGCCGTGATCTCATCGCCGGGATTTAACATTTCCTTCATATTGAAGTCCGGATCCTCGCTCACGTCCTCTTTGCGGATGATCCCGTCCGCGTACGATTTCAAATCCACCAGCACAGCGTCGTCCGTTACGTCGATCACCGTTCCGGAAACAATGTCCCCGACGCGTATTTTTCTCAAGGAAGCTTCCAGCTCTTCCTTAAAATCGTTCATGGTTTCCATTCTGCCGCACTCCTTTACCGCTAAAATTTTCTACTCCTATTTAACCATATTCCGGCTGATTTTTCCACCTCTTTTTAAAGATGCGAAAAAAGCTGCGAGGCCGCCGCCGGATCCTTTTCAGAAACCGGTCCTCCTCACAGCTTTTTATCACTTCAGCAGCTTTTCCACCTGATCCCAGAGCTTAGAAAGCTCCTTCTGGTCCTCGATCCGGTCCTCCTGGATCCGGATAATATTTTCCAGAGCGGCGTTGGCGCCGTCCGCGTTCATCTTCTCGTCACAGGCTTTTTTCGCTTTCGTATAAGGATCCATACTCTCCTGGTCCGCTTCCTGCTGCTTCATCAGCTTCTCGATCTGCTCCACCAGAGCCTCCGCTTCCTTCGGCGGATCCTCCACGTCCTGCCATTCCAAAAGATGAGTATTATTCTCGGCGTTCATTGTATCCAGCCTGATGCTTCCCTTCAACATCTTTTTCCAGTTTTCGGAAATCGCTTCCTTGTATTCCTCCTTTGCCGCCTCTGTTTCATTGGCAAAGCCCGGAAAAGATGAAAAAAGGAGGCAGCCGATCAGGCCGAACAGAAATAGTACTCTCTTCATCCTCTGTCCTCCTTTGCTGATCTTATCTTATCATACTCCGTTCCATTGTTCCACGGCCAAGCTGCGGCAATCCTGCGGCATTCTGATCAAAAATTTCGCGCCGCCCGCCCGGCTTTCCGCCGTGATGGTTCCCCCCATGTATTCCATGGAGCGTCTGGCGATCGCCAGCCCCAGTCCATGGTTTCCGGTTTTTCCTTTATAGAACCGGTCGAACAGGTGGAGAAGCTCTTCTTCTCCGATTCCGGGACCGTCGTCGGTCACGGTAAGCACAAGCCAGTCCCCCTCCTTTGTAATCTCCGTCCAGACCTTCGTTTTCGCGTAGCGGATACAGTTGGACATGACGTTGGAATACGCCCGCGCCAGAAGCATCGCGTCCGTTGTAACCATATGCGGTTCTTTGGGAGAAAATTCCAGCCGGATCTTTCTCTGGTATGCCAGGCCCTCCAGCCGCTCCAGCTGATCCTCCACAAACTCATTTAGCTTCAGCTCCACCGGCACCACCTGATACCGGAGCTGGTCCATCCTGGTCAAGGTCAGGATCCCGTCCACCACCTCCGTCAGCCTCCGGCTCTCGTCCAAGATCACGCCGGCCGCCTGGGATACGTCGTCAAAAACGCCTCTCTGGATCCCTTGGGCATAGCCGCTGATGGACATCAACGGCGTCCGAAGCTCATGGGACGCGTTCTGGAAAAAGACCCGCTCCGCCTCGTCCGCCTTTAAAAGCTTGTCCTGCATCTGGTTGATCTCGTCCTCCAGCTCGCAAAGCTCCTTGACCGTGGCCTTGGTCTCCACCTTCTGGAACTTCTTTTCCCCGATCCCTCTGGCCGCCTCGCAAAGCCGCCGAACCGGCCCGGAAATACTTCCGGCCACAAACCAGAACAAAAGGATCGAAACCGACGCCATCACGGCGATGATCAAAAGCACCAGTCCGGATACGTCGTCCAGGATCGCGCTGGCGTCATAGAGCGGGCTGTATAGGATCAGGCAGCGGACGTTCTGGCCCGCCACCGGCTCCAGGGTCCGGAAAAAAAGCACATACTGGCTGCCGTTGATGGACGTCTCGAAAATTTTCCCCTCCGTCCAGGCCGTCTCCCCCGCCGCCGAAAGCTGGCTTAAAAACTCCGAATACAAAAACGCCATCGTCGGCTCGTCGTCGTAGTTTTGGGGATGAAGCACCCGGTAGTGCTCCCCCAGCACCAGCCAGTTGACGCCGGTTTCCGTCTGGATCCTTTGGCGAAGCTCCAAAAGCAGCGTATTCTCCGCGGGCTCCCCGCTTCCCTGCAGGGCCGTATCATCCCCGTACTCCTCTTCAAAGCGGCCGATCAAAGTGTTCATATCCTCCGCCAGCCGTTCCAGATTCCTCCTGGTATTGTAGTTCATATGACCGTCCAGGGAGTACCGGAACACCAGCCAGAAGGCCAGGGGAAACACAATTAGGATCAGCATCACCGGCAGGAAGATCTTCATCCGGATACTGAGTTTCATTCCTCTCCTCCATCGATCAGGCGGAAGCCATATCCCCATACGGTTTCCACTCTCACGCAGCTGCCCTGCTCCTTTAATTTCTTTCTCAGCCGTTTTACCATATCGTCAACGGCCCGGGTATCCACTTCCCGGCTGTCCACCTTCCAGAGCGCCTTCAACAGGTCGTCCCGGCTGGCCGCATGCTCCGAGTGCGCCATCATATGGCAGAGGAAGTCAAATTCCAGGGGCGTAAGGGAAAATTCCGCTCCCTTCAGCCTCGCGGCCCGGCGCTTGGGCGAAAGGCTGATATCGCCGAACTCGTACTCGTCCTTCGCCTCCTCCTGTCCGGAGAACGCGTCCACCCGGCGAAACAGCGCCTTTACCCGCGTCACCAGCTCCAGGGGCAGGAACGGCTTTACCATGTAATCGTCGCTTCCCAGGGTAATTCCCGTGATCCGGTCCAGGGGCGAATCCTTCGCCGAAACAATAATGATCGGCACGCTGCTCATTTTTCTTAAGCGGGTGCATACCGTCAAGCCGTCTATCCCCGGCATCATGATATCCAGGATGCACAGATCCGGCATACTCTTCTGGCAGGCCGCCAAGAGAGATTCCCCGTCCTCGAAGCATTCCACCTCAAAGCCTTCCTTTTCCAGGAAATTCTGTATTAAAAAGCAAATGTTTTTCTCATCGTCCGCCACATAAATCCGTTTTGCCATGGATCTCCCTCCTTCCTCCGTATTGTATCACGCATCCGTTCCTCCGGTAAATACCTTGCCGCAGAATTGCCTAAAACAGATTGAGCTTTTGCCGGAACTGTAGTAAACTGTCTTTGCAGCATGGTACTGTGTCAAAGACATGGATTCATAAAGAAAGGAAACTGCCATGAAAGATTTAGAACAGATCCAACGGATCATCGATGAAAAATCCAAAAAAATCCTGGACGCCAACGACAAGATCTGGAATTACGCGGAGCTGGCGTTTCATGAAACAAAGTCCGCAGAGCTTTTAAAATCCATTTTAAAGGAAGAAGGCTTCACCTTGACAGAAGGCGACGCCGGAATCCCCACCTGCTTTACCGGACGTTTTTCTTATGGAAGCGGAAAGCCGGTGATGGGGATCTTAGGGGAATACGACGCCCTATCCTCCTTAAGCCAGAAAGCGGGCCAGGCCCAAAAGGATCCCCTGATCCCCGGAGCCCCCGGCCACGGCTGCGGCCACTGCGCCCTGGGAACCGGTTCCCTGGCGGCGGCTTTGGCGGTAAAGGAATATTTAGAACAGAATAAGAAAGACGGGACCATCATCTATTTCGGCTGCCCCGCGGAGGAAGGCGCCGGCGCCAAGCAGTTTATGGCCCGGGCCGGGATGTTTGACGGTGTGGACTTTATTTACACCTGGCATCCGGCAACAAAAAACGCCGTAGAAGCCAACCACAGCAACGCCATCATGGGCGCCAACTTTATTTTCCATGGAATTTCCGCCCATGCCGGCGGCTGCCCCTACCTGGGCCGCAGCGCCTTGGACGCCGTCGAGCTGATGAATGTGGGCTGCAACTACTTGAGAGAACATATGATCCCGGAAGCCCGGATCCATTACGCCTATATCGACGCCGGCGGCACCGCTCCCAACGTGGTACAGGACCATGCGGTGATCCGCTATGAGGTGCGGGCTCCCTGGGTCTCCCAGGTCAAGGAGCTGTTTGAGCGGGTGAAAAACGTCGCCCGGGGCGCTTCCATTATGACCGACACCACAGTAGAATGCCAGCTTTCCATGGCCTTTACCGAATACATTCCCAACAACGCCCTGGCGGCTGTCGCCGACGAATGCTTAAAAGAGGTCGGCGCCCCCAAATGGGAAGAATCCGATTATGCTTTGGCGAAGCAGTTTTTAAACACCTACAACGGCGCCACCATGGAAGCGATCAAAAAGGATATTGTGGAAACCTACGGCGAAGACCGTCTGGAAGAAATTTTAGAAAAGCCGCTGGACTCCGAGATCCATCCCTTTGATCCGGCAAAGATCGTATTGAGCGCCGGTTCCACAGACGTGGGAGACGTGGGCTACGCGGCTCCCACCTTAAACATCAATATCGCGACGGCCTGCATCGGGAACGTGGGGCATACCTGGCAGATGGTCGCCCAGTCCTGCAGCCCCTTGGC
Source organism: Candidatus Copromonas avistercoris (nom. illeg.) (assembly GCA_018713185.1). Classification (GTDB taxonomy): domain Bacteria; phylum Bacillota; class Clostridia; order Lachnospirales; family Lachnospiraceae; genus Copromonas; species Copromonas avistercoris. The sequence continues at coordinate 37,044 of DVFQ01000151.1, forward strand.
TCACAAAGGGCTTCTTACGGCGGCCCAGGTACTGGCCCTCTCCTGCATCCGCACCATGGACCGGCCGGATGTCATTGAGAAGGCAAAGGAAGAGGTCCGCAAACGCAACGGCGGCTCCTATACCTGTCCGCTGCCCGACGACGTCCTTCCGCCGCTGGAAACCTACTAAAAGGCCTTCCGCTTTTGGAGGCCCTGCCAGATGGCCTCCCGTTTTCGGAGGCCTGCCAGATGGCCTTCTGTTTTTGGAAATCCGCGCAGCAAAAATCCCGCGGGGAACCGGCATCCTACCGGATCCTCCGCGGGATCGTTTTTTTTCTTTATCCAGCCGGATCCTCTCCGGCCCCTTTCCGGGTCCTCCCCGGCTCTTTTATGATCTGCTCTTTAGCCCAGCCACCTGGTCAACGGCTCCGCGATCATCGAGCAGAAGATGGGGTTAAAGACATCCAGCACCAGCAGACCGAAGGGCGGATATACAACCCATCCGATATGGGAGAAACCATGCTCTGCCATAACGGCTTTCTCGTTGGCCATGGTGTTCGGTCCGTTTCCAAGACCCATTCCGATATGTCCTGCCGCGATAACCGCCGCGTCGTAGTTGCTTCCGCAGGTACGGAAGGTAACGAAGTATGCCCACAGGCAGGTAAAGATAACCTGTGCCACAAAAATGATAACGAACGGTCCAAGAACTCCTGCCAGTTTCGTAACATCAATGGTCATCATGGTCATTCCCAGGAATATCTCCAGGCAGATATCGCCGAAAGCGTCCAGCTCTTCTGCGCGGACTTCTACATGGAACGCGTCCAGAACATTCCGAACGATAATACCGCCGATCATACATCCGATAAAGTACGGGAACTCGATCATGGGGATCTTTCCAGCGGCGATGGCGATATAGGAACCAAGGCCGGCGGAAACGATGATCAGGCATACGCTTCCTAACAGGTTCTTGTTGTTCAACGCGAATACTTCATCCTTGCTGGTCTCCGCAACAGCCTCGCCATGGAGATTGTGGCGTTTGATCAGCGCGCGGGCAACCGGGCCGCCGCAAAGGCTGGCAAATACCATACCGAAGGTAGCGCACATAACGCTCATAACAACCGCGTTTTCCGCGCCCAGCGCTTCGTAAGACGGAGCAATGGCTCCGGAGGTTCCAACGCCGCCCATTAAGGACAAGGAACCAAGACCGATTCCGTGAAGCGGATGCAGTCCCAGGGGAAGCGCCAGCACCACGCCCAGAAGGTCCTGTCCCAGGATCAGGCCGATGGTGGTAATAGCGATTCCGATACATACCTTGCCGCCGGATTTAATTAACTTCCAGGAGGCGGTAAGACCGACGCCAGTGAAGAAGATGTCCATGAACCATTCTTTCAGAACGGCCACATCAAAGTTGACCTGCAGGATACCAGCTCCCCGCAGAATGCCCAGCACGAAGCTGACCACAAGTCCGGCGACAACAACGCCGGGGATACAATAGGTCTGGAAAAACTTGACTCTCTTAACAACGGCCCGGCCGACCATGGCGACCAGTGCGGCGATCGCCGCGCTTTGCATAACGTCAAAAGAAATTTCCATCATACGCAAACCCTTCCCTTCTTCCGGAGCAGACAGGGTTTCTGGCCGCCTCCGGTATATTTTCTATACCGAAAGGATACCCAATATCCAAAAGAAAAGTCAATTTTTGTAGCTAATCGTTCCTGTTTTGTAACTATAGAAAGTTCATAAAATTAATAAATCGTTAAGATTTATAAACTCCTGGTAAACCTGAGATTAAATCCAACAAAAAGGACGCCGGTTTCTTCTGAAGCGGCGGGCGGCCCATTTCAGAAGAGAGGCGGCCTGCCGCCGCCTCCACAGCGTCCTTTTTTCATATCCATCTGATTAATTTTATGAACTTTTCTCTTATGTTCTTTTCTTTTATATTCTTTTCTTTTATATTCT
>DVFQ01000152.1 GCA_018713185.1 Candidatus Copromonas avistercoris (nom. illeg.)
AGTCTGGGAGATCAGTACGGGAAGCCGGTCTGCGCCACCTGCGACGTCCACTTTTTGGACCCGGAGGACGAGATTTACCGGAAGATCCTGATGGCTGGGCAGGGCTTTAAGGACGCCGACGACCAGGCGCCCCTATACCTGCGGACAACGGAGGAAATGCTCTCAGAGTTTTCCTATCTGGGAAAGGAAAAGGCCTACGAGGTGGTGGTTTCCAATACCCGGATGATCGCCGACATGTGCGAGCCCATCGCGCCGGTGCGCCCCGATAAATGTCCGCCGGTCATCGAAAACTCCGACGAGACGCTTCGGAATATCTGCTACAACCGGGCCCATGAAATGTACGGGGAAAATCTTCCTAAGATCGTCGTGGACCGGCTGGAGCGGGAGCTGCATTCCATCATCTCCAACGGCTTCGCCGTTATGTATATTATCGCGCAGAAGCTGGTATGGAAGTCCAACGAGGACGGGTATCTGGTGGGCTCCAGAGGCTCCGTCGGCTCCTCCTTTGTGGCCACCATGGCGGGGATCACCGAGGTCAATCCCTTGAGTCCCCATTATTACTGTCCCAACTGCCATTACTATGATTTCGATTCGGATGAGGTAAAAAAATATTCCGGCATGGCCGGCTGCGATATGCCGGACAAGCTGTGCCCGGTCTGCGGGAAGCCTTTGAAAAAGGACGGCTTTGATATCCCCTTTGAAACCTTCTTAGGATTTAAAGGCGATAAGGAGCCGGATATCGACCTGAACTTTTCCGGAGAATATCAGAGCCGCGCCCACGATTATACGGAGGTGATCTTCGGAAAGGGACAGACCTTCCGGGCAGGGACCATCGGCACCCTGGCGGATAAAACGGCTTACGGCTATGTGAAAAATTATTTTGAGGAGCATGGCCAGTCGAAGCGGAACTGCGAGATCAACCGGATCGTCCAGGGCTGCGTCGGCGTCCGCCGGACCACGGGACAGCATCCGGGCGGAATTGTCGTTCTTCCCTTGGGCGAGATGATCGAGTCCTTTACGCCGGTCCAGCATCCGGCCAACGACATGACCACCAAAACCATCACCACCCACTTTGACTACCATTCCATCGACCACAACCTGCTGAAGCTGGATATTCTGGGGCACGATGATCCCACCATGATCCGGATGCTCCAGGACCTGATCGGCCTGGATCCGGTAAAGGATATCCCGCTGGATTCCAAGGAGGTTATGAGCCTGTTCCAGAGTACGGAGGCGCTGGGGATCCGGCCTGAGGATATCGGCGGCTGCAAGCTGGGGGCTTTGGGCGTTCCGGAGTTTGGAACCGACTTCGCCATGCAGATGCTGATCGATACGAAGCCGAAATATTTTTCCGACCTGGTGCGGATCGCCGGACTGGCTCACGGAACCGACGTCTGGCTGGGAAACGCCCAGAAGCTGATCCAGGAGGGGACGGCCACCATTCAGACGGCCATCTGTACCCGTGACGATATCATGATCTATCTGATTCAGATGGGATTGGAGGAGGGCCTGGCCTTTACGATCATGGAATCGGTCCGGAAGGGCAAGGGCTTAAAGCCGGAGTGGGAGGAGGAGATGACCAAGCACGGGGTACCCGACTGGTATATCTGGTCCTGCAAAAAGATCAAGTATATGTTCCCCAAGGCCCATGCGGCGGCTTACGTAATGATGGCGTGGCGGATCGCTTACTGCAAGGTGTTTTATCCGCTGGCTTACTACGCGGCGTTTTTCAGCATCCGCGCCAGCGCCTTTTCCTACGAGCTGATGTGCCTGGGAAGAGAGAAGCTGGAGCAGCATCTGGAGGATTACAAGCGGCGCGCCGACACGCTTTCCAAAAAGGAGCAGGACAGCCTCAGGGATATGCGGATCGTCCAGGAGATGTACGCCAGGGGCTTCCATTTCCTGCCCTTGGACGTTTACAAGGCGAAAGCAAGACATTTCCAGATTATGGGAGACAGCCTGATGCCGTCCTTAAGCAGCATCGACGGCCTGGGCGAGAAGGCGGCGGATTCCATAGAGGAGGCGGCCAAGGACGGCCCCTTCCTTTCCAAGGAGGACTTCCGGAACCGGACCAAGGTCAGCAAGACCATCTGCGATCTGATGGCGGAGCTGGGGATTCTGGGAGAGCTTCCGGAAAACAATCAGCTGTCGCTGTTTGATCTGTAGACGTCGATTTGCTGATGTCATAAAATCCCCCCTTGACATTTTTTGAACCTGTGGTATCATGTAGGTGTACCCGGTAAGGGTATCTGGTGGCTGGGGACGGCGAAAAAGGATTGCCGCGCCGGCCGTCAGATCAGTGCCAGGAGGGATTCAAATGGAACAATATACGGTTACAGGAATGAGCTGCGCGGCCTGCAGCGCCCGGGTGGAAAAAGCGGTTTCCAAGGTTCCCGGCGTTACGGCCTGCTCGGTGAGCCTTTTAACAAACTCAATGGGGGTAGAGGGTACCGCGTCCCAGGCGGACATCATCAAGGCCGTTGTGGACGCGGGATACGGAGCTTCTGTAAAAGGTGAGGAGACGGCGGCGGCCTCTGCGTCTTACCAGGTGGAGGAGGAAGCCCTGGCGGACCATGAGACTCCGGTCCTAAAGAAGCGGCTTCTTGCTTCTTTGGGATTTTTGATGATCTTGATGTATTTTTCCATGGGACATATGATGTGGGGATGGCCGGTGCCGGCGTTTTTTGAAAACAATCATGTGGCCATGGGACTTCTTCAGCTTCTGCTGGCGGCCATCGTCATGGTCATCAACCAGAAATTTTTTATAAACGGTTTCCGGGGGCTGCTCCACAAAGCGCCCAATATGGATACGCTGGTGGCGCTGGGTTCCGGGGCTTCCTTTGTCTGGAGTACCTATGCGCTGTTTGCCTTATCCGACGCCCAGCTGCGGGGCGATATGGACGGGGTCATGACCTATATGCACGAATTCTATTTTGAATCGGCGGCCATGATCCTGACTTTGATCACCGTCGGAAAGATGCTGGAGGCCCGCTCCAAGGGGAAAACGACGGACGCCTTGAAGGGCTTGATGAAGCTGGCGCCCAAAACGGCGGTTGTCCTGCGGGACGGAAAGGAAACGACGGTTCCCATTGCTCAGGTGAGAAAGGGCGATGTGTTTGTGGTCCGGCCGGGGGAGAATATCCCGGTGGACGGAGTGGTACTAGAGGGAAGCAGCGCGGTCAACGAGTCGGCGCTGACCGGCGAGAGCATTCCGGTGGATAAGGAGACGGGCGACCTGGTTTCGGCGGCCACGGTGAACCAATCGGGCTTTCTTCGCTGCGAGGCGACCCGGGTCGGCGAGGATACGACGCTGTCCCAGATCATTAAAATGGTCAGCGACGCGGCGGCTACCAAAGCGCCCATCGCCAAGATCGCGGACCGGGTTTCCGGTGTGTTTGTCCCGGCGGTGATTACTATCGCGGTTTTAACCACCTTCGGCTGGCTCCTTCTGGGAGAGACCCTGGGCTTTGCCCTTGCGAGAGGAATTTCCGTCCTGGTGATCAGCTGTCCCTGCGCCCTCGGCCTGGCGACGCCGGTGGCGATCATGGTAGGAAACGGAATGGGAGCGAAAAACGGGATCCTCTTTAAGACGGCGGTTTCGCTGGAGGAGACCGGCCGGGTAGAGATCGTGGCGTTAGATAAAACGGGAACCATTACAAAGGGCGAACCGGTGGTGACGGATCTTCTTCCGGCTGAGGGGGCAACGGAAATGGAGCTTTTGTCCATGGCCGGTTCCCTGGAGAAAAAGAGCGAGCATCCGCTGGCGAAGGCGGTTTTAAAGAAAGCGGAGGAGGAGCCGGTAACGATCGGCGAGGTTTCAGAATTTACGGCGCTTCCCGGCAACGGGCTTTCCGGCCGGTTAAACGGCGAGGAGCTGCTGGGAGGAAATCTAACCTTTATCAGCAGCCGGGTAACGGTTCCGGAGACGATCAAGAAGGAAGCCCAAACGCTGGCGGGCGAAGGGAAAACGCCGCTATTCTTCGCGAAAGGCGGACGCCTGGCGGGAATCATCGCCGTAGCGGATACGATCAAGGAGGACAGCCCCAAGGCGGTGAAGGAGCTGCAGAACATGGGGATCCACGTGGTCATGCTGACGGGAGACAACGAACGGACGGCGAAGGCCGTAGGGGCTCAGGCCGGCGTTGACGAGGTGATCGCCGGAGTGCTTCCGGACGGAAAGGAAAGCGTGATCCGCTCCTTAAAATCCAAAGGGAAGGTGGCCATGGTGGGCGACGGCATCAACGACGCCCCGGCCTTAACCCGGGCGGATATCGGCATCGCCATCGGAGCGGGAACGGACGTGGCCATCGACGCCGCGGACGTGGTATTGATGAAAAGCCGCTTGAGCGATGTCCCGGCGGCGATCCGCTTAAGCCGGGCAACTTTGCGGAACATTCATGAAAACCTGTTTTGGGCCTTCTTTTACAATATTATCGGGATCCCGCTGGCGATGGGCGTCTGGATTCCTCTTTTCGGCTGGCAGCTAAACCCCATGTTCGGGGCGGCGGCCATGAGCCTCTCCAGCTTCTGCGTGGTTTCCAACGCGCTGCGGCTGAACTTCTTTGATATGTACCGGTCTGACCGGGATAAAAAAATAAAAGAAAAAAAGAAAAAGGAGACAAAGACCATGGAAAAAACATTAAAAGTTGAAGGAATGATGTGCGAGCACTGCGAGGCGAGAGTAAAGAAGGCTCTGGAAGCGGTTCCCGGCGTGGAGAGCGCCGTTGCAAGCCATAAGGACGGAACGGCTGTGGTGACCTTAAGCCAGGATGTTCCCTACGAAACCTTAAAGAAGGCCGTTGAGGACCAGGATTACAAGGTGATCGGCTGATGATGGAGGGACACAGAAACCACAATCTTCCGGAGTTTCCGGAATCAAGGCCGGAGGCGGCCCCAAACGGGGCCGCCGGGGAATGTCCCTGCCGCCATAAGCATCGGGATCCCAAGGAGGAAAAGGATCTGATCAGCCGCTTAAACCGCATCGAGGGACAGGTGCGCGGCATTAAAGCCATGGTCCTGGACGACCGGTACTGCACGGATATCCTGGTCCAGGTGTCGGCGGTCCAGTCGGCCTTAAACGGCTTTTCTAAAATGCTCCTTTCCAACCATATCAAAACCTGCGTGGTGGACGATATTAAGAACGGAAAGGAAGAGGAAGCGATCAAAGAGCTGTGCGAAAC
>DVFQ01000153.1 GCA_018713185.1 Candidatus Copromonas avistercoris (nom. illeg.)
GAGGAGAAAACCATTATCCTTCTAAAATATGTCCATGATTTTAAGCTGGAGGAAATCGCGGATCTTTTGGGCGAAAAGACGGGAACCGTAAAAGCCAGGATGTATCGGGCTTTAAAAAAGCTGCGGGTGGATTTGGAAATGGAGGCGTAGAGAATGGAAAAATGGACGGAATATTTAAAAGAACAGTATAAGAAGATTGAGGTTCCTTCGGAGGCGAAGAAAAGAGTTGAGGACGGGATCCGGAAAGCAAAAAAAGAACGCAGGGAGAAGAGGATCGTATCGTTTGGGAGGCTTGCCGGCGGTTCCGCGGCGGCCGCTGTGGCGGTGATCGCGGTCCTTTCCAATTCCAGCCCCGCGATCGCGCAGGCCATGGAACAGATTCCGGTGATCGGAGCGGTTTCCCGTATTGTCACGCTTCGGACGTATCAGGATCAGCACGGCAGTATGGATGCGGAGGTGGAAATCCCAGTGATCGGAGAAGAAGAAGGGCCGGTTCCGGCAAATCAGGACATAGAGCGGTATGCGGAAAGCCTGATCCAGGAATACGAGGAGACGGTGAGAGAAATGGAGGGCGAAGGAAATTATTCTCTGACTTCAAAATATGAGATCGTATTTGAAAACAGCAGCTACCTTTGCATCCGGATCGATACGACAGCCGTTCAAGCCAGCGCGGCCCAGTACAGCAAGATCTTTACGGTCAGAAAACTGGATGGGGAGACCGTCAGCCTTTTGGAATATCTGGGAAACGATGAGTCGAAATTGGAAGCGGCAGGAAATTCCATTATGGAGCAGATGCGGGCGCAGATGGCAGAGGACGCGGGCATAATCTATTACCTGGATTCCGATATGCCGGAGCAGGATTTTTCCGGATTGACCGGAGAGGAGAGCTATTATTTTAATCAAAAGGGGGAAATCGTTGTCGTTTTTGATGAATATCAGGTGGCGCCCGGATATATGGGAGCGGTCTCGTTTACGATCCCGCCGGAGTCGGTTGGATATCAGCCGGAGCCGGTCTCATAAAATTTAAGGGAAAATGTGGCAAAATTTCATTTTCCAGGATTCCTGATTGTCTCATTCTGTAAAATCGTGTATAATGTTAAATTGAAGCAATAGGGGGCAAATTTTATTGCCCCCTGCGGTATGAGAAAAACAGGAGAGCCGAACGCAGATGATGGATCATAAAGAAAACGAAAGAATCGGCAGGAGCCGGAAAGGAAGAACAAGAAGAGAACGGAGGATCCGCCGCTTTTTATGTTTTATGGCGGCTGTTTTGATGGGGACAGCCCTTTCGGTACCCGCCTTTGCCGTGCCGGATACGGCGGAAGCGCAGCGGGAAAAAAGAGAGGCGGAGGAAGCGTTGGAAGAAGCCAACCGGGAAGCAGAGGAAGCGGAGGCGGGCCAGAGCGCGGCTCAGGACCGGCTTGACAGCTTAAATGACGAACTGGTTTCTTTGATCAGTGAGATCGAGCTTCTGGAAGCTGATATCGCGGAAAAGGAAGAGCAGATCCAAGTTGCGACGGTGGAGTACGAGGATGCGAAGGCGGACGAGGAACGCCAGTATGAAGCTATGAAAAAGCGCATCAAATATATGTACGAGCAGGGCGATACGGAATACATCGACGTTCTTTTGCAGGCGAAAAGTATTTCAGATATTTTAAACCGCAGCGAATATTTCAACGCGATTTATGAGTATGACCGGAATATGCTGGTGCGCTATCAGGAAACCAAGGAAGCGGTGGAGCAATACAGGAATCAGCTGGAGGAGGAGCGCGCGGAGCAGGAGGTTATGCAGCTGGAATATGAGGCGCAGCAGGATAACTTAGAGTCCACCATTGCCAGCACGCGGACGGAAATCGCCAACTTTGACGAGCAGTTGGCAAGAGCCAGACAGGAGGCCGCGGAATATGTCCGCGTCATTGAAGCCAGAAACGCGGAGATCCGCGCCGCCGAGGAAGCGGCCAGACGGGAGGAGGAATCCCGCAGGGCTGCGGAGGCCAGCAGGGCCGCCGAAGAGGCGAAGCGCAACGAGGCCAAGGGGCCGGGAGCGACGCAGGCGCCTAAAAAGAGCAGCGGCGGAACGGCGCAGGGCCGCGAGGTGGCGGATTACGCGCTCCAGTTTGTAGGAAATCCGTACGTTTACGGCGGGACAAGCTTAACCAACGGCGCGGACTGCTCCGGTTTTGTCCAGAGCGTTTACAAGCATTTCGGGATTTCTGTTCCCAGGACTTCCGGAGAGCAGCGGTCGGCGGGCGTAGGGGTCAGCTACTCCGAGGCGCAGCCGGGCGATATTATCTGCTATGCGGGCCATGTGGGAATTTATATCGGAAACGGCCAGATCGTTCATGCCAGCTCCGCGCGGACCGGAATCAAAGTGAGCAACGCGACTTACCGGTCGATCTTAGCGGTGCGGCGGGTGCTGTAAGGAAAAGACGCGCGTCCGGATAGGAATCCGGGCGCGTAACTTGCCATTATCTGGTTGACTGGCGATTTTATTTGCCGTATAATACTTGTATCTGCGGGCGTCTTTCAGCGCGGTTCGATCCGCCGCGGGAGAGGCGGCAGAAATGGAAATTTCCTGGAAAGCGAGGCGGCAGCTTCTGATGATAAACAGCATGACCGGCTTTGGACGGTATGAGAGCATAACGGAAGAATACAGGATCTCGGTTGAGATCAAGGCGGTCAACCACCGGTATCTGGATCTTGGGATCAAGATGCCAAAAAAGCTGAACGGATTTGAAGCCGCAATGCGGACGCTCTTAAAAGATTATATCCAGCGGGGCAAGGTAGACGTTTTTATTACCTATGAAAGTTATACGGAGGCAAATCTGGGACTTCGCTATAACTCTGTGCTGGCCGGGGAATATGTGGAAGCCTTTCGGAAGATGTCCGAACAGTTTGGGATCCCCAACGATCTGACGGCTTCGGTTTTGGCCCGGTGCCCGGAGGTCCTTTCGATGGAGCAGGAGCCGGAGGATGAAACGCAGATGTGGGAGCTTTTAAAAGAGGCGCTGTCCAAGGCGGCGGAACGCTTTGTGGAATCCAGGCGTCTGGAAGGCGAGCATCTGAAAGCCGATCTGCTCTGCAAGCTGGATCAGGTTCTGTCTTTCGTGGAATTTGTTGAAACCAGGTCTCCGGGAGTTGTGGAGGAATACCGCAGAAGACTGGAGGATAAGGTTCGGGAGCTTTTGGAGTCCTCTGCCATCGACGATTCCAGGATCGCGGCGGAGGTTACGATTTTCGCGGATAAGATCTGCGTGGACGAGGAAACGGTCCGATTAAGAAGCCATGCAGAGGGAATGAAAAAAGAGCTTCTAACCGGCGGAGCAGTCGGGAGAAAGCTGGATTTTATCGCTCAGGAGATGAACCGGGAGGCCAACACGATCCTTTCCAAGTCAAATGACCGGGAGGTTACGGATCACGCGATCTTACTGAAAACAGAGATCGAGAAGATCCGGGAGCAGATCCAGAACATTGAATAACCGGAGGGAAAGACCATGGAGCATCAGGGAGTTCTTGCTGTAATATCCGGATTTTCCGGCGCCGGCAAAGGAACCGTTATGAAAGCCCTTTTAGAAGGGTATGATCAATATGCGCTTTCAATTTCGGCGACGACCAGAGAACCGAGGCCGGGAGAGGAAAACGGACGGGAGTATTTTTTCGTGTCCGAGCCGGAATTTGAAGAAATGATCGAAAAAGGGGCGCTGATCGAATACGCCCGCTATGTGAACCATTATTACGGTACGCCCAGAGCGTATGTGGAATCCAAGCTGGCGGAGGGAAAAGACGTCCTGCTTGAGATTGAGATCCAGGGAGCCTTGAAAGTAAAGGAGCAGTTTCCCGAGGCTCTTTTGGTGTTCCTTGTTCCGCCGTCTGCGGCGGAGTTAAAGGAGCGTCTGTCCGGCCGCGGAACGGAGACGGAAGAGGTCATCGAGAAGCGGCTGAAACGCGCCGCCGAAGAGGCGGAGGGAATGGCTTCCTATGAATATATTCTTGTTAATGATAAGGTCGAGGATTGTACGGCGCGGCTTCATGCGCTGATCCAATCCCAGCACTATAGAACCTCTGCCTGCCGGGAGCTGATCCGGCGGATGGAGGAGGAGCTTAAGGAGCTTACAAAAAAGGCCTGATCAATGGGCCGGATCGATTTGAAAGGAGTTTTTGTTTATGCTGCATCCATCTTATACAGATCTGATCAACGCGGTCAACAGCCAGACGGAGCCGGGAGAGCATCCGGTGGTCCAGAGCCGCTATTCTATCGTGATCGCCGCGGCCAAGCGGGCGAGACAGCTGGTGGCCGGAGACGAGCCTCTTGTGGCCGGAGCCGCTGGAAAGAAGCCGCTTTCCACAGCTGTCCAGGAGCTTTATGAGCAGAAGGTGCAGATCCTCGGAGAGGATGACGATCCATGGGACGCTGCGGAGGACAATGAGGAAACGACCGAGCAGGAAGTGACCGGCGAATAAAGGAAGTAAAAGGGGAAATTTGGCCCTTGGGGCTTCTTTCCCCTTTTTTTACGGTCGGAAAATCACAGACAAAGAAAGGAAATTGCGGATGAATTTGCTTTTCATATCGCTGGGATGTGATAAGAACCTGGTGGACGCGGAAAAAATGCTGGGAATCCTGGGGCATGACGGCTTTTCCTTTGTGGACGATGAAAACGAGGCGGATGTGATCGTGATCAATACCTGCTGCTTTATCGGCGACGCGAAGGAAGAAAGCGTTAATACGATCCTGGAGATGGCGAGGCTTAAGGAAACGGGGCGGCTGAAGGCATTGGTCGTTACGGGATGCTTAGCGCAGCGGTACCGGGAGGAGATCATAAAAGAAATCCCGGAGGTGGACGCCATTTTGGGGACCGCTTCCTATGAGGAGATCGGGCGCGCCGTCAGGGAAGCGTTAGAGGGCCGCAGGACGGAGAGCTTTAAGGATATCGACGCGCCGGTAAGCGAAACGACGGACCGGACGGTCACCACCGGCGGCCATTACGCGTTTTTAAAGATCGCGGAGGGCTGCGACAAACGGTGTACCTACTGCATTATCCCATATCTGCGGGGAAAATACAGGAGCGTTCCCATGGAGCAGCTGGTAAAGGAAGCCGGGGAGCTGGCCCAAAAGGGCGTGAAGGAGCTGATTCTGGTTGCCCAGGAAACGACGCTTTACGGCAAGGATCTTTATGGAAAAAAGATGCTTCCGGAGCTGTTAAAAAAGCTCTGCGCGATTTCCGGCCTTCAGTGGATCCGGCTGCAGTACTGTTATCCGGAGGAGATTACCGATGAACTGATCGATACGATCCGGACGGAGGAAAAGATCTGCCACTATCTGGATATCCCGATCCAGCATGCCAGCGACGCTATTTTAAAACGGATGGGAAGAAGAACCAGCAATCAGGAGATCCGTCAGCTGATCGCAAAGCTTAGGCGCGAAATTCCGGATATTGCCCTTCGGACTACCTTTATTTCCGGATTTCCCGGAGAGACAGAAGAAGATCATCAGATCCTCAAGGACTTTGTAAAGGATATGGAATTTGAACGCGCGGGCGTTTTTACCTATTCGCCTGAGGAGGATACGCCGGCTTACGGTTTTGCGGATCAGATCCCGGAGGAGGTTAAGGAACGGCGGCGGGCGGAGATCATGGAATTTCAGCAGGAGATCGCGTTTGCTCATTCCAGCGCTATGGAAGGCCGGGTCCTGGAGGCCTTTATTGAAGGAAAGGTAGCGGATGAGGACGCTTACGTCGGAAGGACCTATATGGACAGCCCGGATGTGGACGGTTTGATCTTTGTGAATACGGATCTGTCCTTGATGTCCGGTGATTTTGTACGGGTGCGGGTGACCGGCGCCTTGGATTACGACCTAATTGGGGAGGTAGAGGATGAATTTACCGAATAAACTGACGGTTCTGCGCGTGATCATGATCCCGTTCTTTGTGGCAGCGCTGATGGCTGAGGGCGGAGAGAATCCGGCGTTCCGGTATGCGGCCGCCGCGATCTTTATCATTGCCAGCCTGACGGATATGCTGGACGGGAAAATCGCGAGAAAATATAATTTAGTAACGAATTTTGGAAAATTCATGGATCCGCTGGCGGATAAGCTTTTAGTCTGTTCCGCGTTGATCTGTATGATCGAGCTGGGCCAGCTTCCGGCCTGGATGGTGATCATCATTATCAGCCGGGAATTTATTATCAGCGGCTTCCGCCTGGTGGCGGCGGACAACGGCGTAGTGATCGCGGCCAGCTACTGGGGGAAATTTAAGACCACGTTCCAGATGATCGGAGTCGTATT
>DVFQ01000154.1 GCA_018713185.1 Candidatus Copromonas avistercoris (nom. illeg.)
ATGTGGACTTTGAGATCAAACGGGGAGAACGGGTCGCCATTATCGGCGATAACGGTACAGGAAAAACCACGATCTTAAAGATCATCAACGGCCTTGTGGAGCCGGATTCCGGCGAGCTGATCTTAGGCTCCAAGGTCCATATCGGTTATTATGACCAGGATCACCAGATCCTCCATAACGAAAAAACGCTGTTTGAGGAAATCTCCGACGCTTACCCGGGAATGACCAATACCCAGATCCGCAATACCCTGGCCGCCTTTCTCTTTACGGGAGACGACGCCTTTAAGCGGATCGGCGATCTCAGCGGAGGCGAAAGGGGACGGGTTTCCTTGGCAAAGCTGATGCTTTCGGAAGCGAATTTCCTGATCCTGGACGAGCCCACCAACCATCTGGATATTACCTCAAAGGAAATCCTGGAAAACGCACTCTGCAGCTATACCGGCACCGTTCTTTACGTATCCCACGACCGGTATTTCATCAATAAAACGGCCACCCGGATCCTGGATCTAAAAAACGGGAAACTGATCAATTATATCGGAAACTATGATTACTATCTGGAAAAATACGAGGATATGATGGCCGCCGCTTTCGGAAACTCTCTCTCCTCTGCTGGTTCTGGCACCCAGGCGTCAAAAAAGGAAGGGGCGTTTCAGACGTCCGGCGCTGGAACCGCCGGCGCTTTCCCAGCTTCCGGCGCGGCGTCATCCTCCGGCGCGGCAGTATCCTCCGGCGCGGCAGTATCCTCCGCTCCAGCCTCTTCATCTGTCTCCTCCGGCGCCAAGGGCGACTGGCTGGCCCAGAAGGAGGAACAGGCCAGGAAACGGAAGCTCCAGAATGATCTGAAAAAGGTGGAGGAGGAAATCCACCGCCTGGAAACACGGGATCACGAGATTGACGCGCTGTTAGAAAAGGAAGAAGTTTTCTCCGATGTAAAAAAGCTGATGGAGCTGAATCAGGAAAAGGAGGAGCTGGCCGGGCGTTTAAACCAGCTGTACGAAGCCTGGGAAACGCTGGCGGAATGTCAAGATTGACATCGGCCCCATTCTATTATAGAATGCAAAATAGGGAAGGAAGTGCTGCTATGACAGAAAAAATGGTAACGGTTGTCAATCCCACCGGACTGCATCTGCGGCCGGCAGGAATGTTATGTCAGACGTCAATGAAATTTCAGTCAAAAATCCTGCTGCTCTATAAGGAAAAGACGATCAACGCGAAAAGCGTGCTGAACGTAATGGCGTCCGGGATCAAATGCGGCGACGAAGTAACGGTGCGCTGCGAAGGGCCGGATGAGGCGGCGGCTTTGGAGGCGGTCTGCCAGTTGATCGAGCAGGAATTAAAGGAATAACCGCCGAACATGCCGTCGTTTCGCGGGAACGAATGGCAAAATGAATGGCGGAATAAGAAATAACGCATTTGGAGGTAATGGAAATATGAGTACGCCGGAAAATTGTACTCACGACTGCGGTTCCTGTTCCGCAGCCTGTGACAGCAGGGGAATGGATCCCTCGCAGTTTCAAGAAAAACTTAGTCCCGAAAGCTCGGTAAAGAAAGTGATCGGAGTTGTCAGCGGAAAGGGAGGCGTCGGAAAGTCCCTGGTAACCTCTCTGATGGCCTGCCGGATGCGGGCGGAGAATTTCCGGGTAGGAATCCTGGACGCGGATATTACGGGGCCCTCGATCCCCAAAGCCTTTGGCGTCCATGAGCAGATCCGGGTAACGCCTGACGGACGGCTTTTAGTCCCGGCTGAAACGGCAACAGGAATCCAGATCATCTCTTCCAATATGATCCTGGACCATGAAACGGATCCGGTAATCTGGAGAGGCCCGGTAATCGCCGGCGCTGTAAAACAGTTCTGGAGCGAGACCTACTGGGAAAATATCGATTATATGTTTGTGGATATGCCTCCGGGAACCGGCGACGTGCCGTTAACCGTATTCCAGTCTCTGCCGGTGGATGGGATCATCATCGTGACCTCTCCCCAGGAGCTGGTATCCATGATCGTAACCAAGGCGGTCAATATGGCCAAGAAGATGAACATTCCGATCATCGGACTGGTGGAAAATATGAGCTATCTGGAATGTCCGGACTGCGGAAAGAAGATTTCCGTATTCGGCGAAAGCCATGTGGAGGAAGTGGCGAAAGAAAACGAGATCCCGGTTCTCGCAAAGATCCCGATCCGTCCCGAGATCACCAAGTCGGTGGACGAAGGAACGGTGGAATATGTAAAAGCCGAGTTCCTGGACACCGCGGTCGAAGCCATCAAAAAGCTCTGATTATATACGAAAACGGGCGCCGGTGGGAAAATCCCCGCTGGCACCCGTTTTTTGTTCCATATTTCTCTTGCGCCCGCCAGGATCCTCCGCGCTCACAAGAGCCCCTTTGACCTTTAACTTTCCGTTTTCCATCTGCTTATAAAACTTTACTCTCCCTCTGCCTTTTAGAATAGACGCAGCCGCAGTAATCCTGCCGGTATAAATGGTGAAGGGCGGACAGCTCGATGGAGCGCCGATATCCGTTCTTCTTTTTGAAGTCCGAATTCAAATACGCGATCCCGTATTTTGCTCCCATCTCCTCTCCGATCCGGTTTAACCGTTCCGCGTCCTTAAGCGGACTGATGGAAAGCGTCGTAGTAAAGAAATCATATCCTCCCTCCGCCGCCATCCTTGCCGCTTCCTCAAGGCGGAGGGAAAAGCACTCCGTACACCGCAGTCCCCCCTCCGGCTCCTTTTCAAGCCCCTTCACCGCCTGGTAGAACCGTTCCGGCTCGTAGGGTCCGGAAAGGAACCGGACCGGCGTCCGGCTTTGATCCCCGCTCCACTCCTCATTCAGTTCCCGGATCAGGCGCTCCTGCTCCGAAACCCGCTCTTCGTATTCCTCCTCCGGAGAAATATTGGGATTATAATAAAACACGGTGATGGAAAAGTATTGGGAAAGATATTCTAAAACATAGCTGCTGCAGGGAGCGCAGCAGCTGTGCAAAAAAAGAGAGGGCCGCGCGCCGTCTCCTTCGGCCCCCTCTTTGATCCTTACAAGCGTTTTTTCCAGTTCCTTCTGATAATTTCTCTTGTTCATTTCACTTATCCCGCATATATTCCCGGGACTACAGGAAATCCCGGATCCTCTTGCTGCGAACCGGATTCCGAAGCTTCCGCAGGGCCTTGGCCTCAATCTGGCGGATTCTCTCTCTGGTAACATTAAATTCCTTGCCGACTTCCTCCAGGGTTCTCGGATGTCCGTCTTCCAAGCCGAACCGGAGCACGATCACCTGGCGCTCTCTCTCCTTTAAGTCTCCTAAAAGCGCGTCGATATGCTCTCTCAGCATAACGGATTCCACATTGCCCTCCGGCGTTACCGCGTTGCTGTCCGCTACGAAATCCCCAAGATTGGAATCATCCTCCTCGCCGATGGGCGTCTCAAGGGAAGCAGGCTCCCTGGCGATCTGCATGATCTCCATTACCTTGTCTTCCGACATCTCAAGGGCCTCCGCCAGCTCCGAAACCGACGGCTCATAGCCCAGCTCCAGCGTCAGCTTCCGCTGCATCTTGGACATCTTATTGATCGTTTCCACCATATGCACCGGTACCCGGATCGTCCTTGCCTGATCCGCGAGCGCTCTCGTCACCGACTGACGGATCCACCAGGTTGCATATGTACTTAGCTTATAACCCTTTGTATAATCGAACTTCTCCACTCCCTTGATCAGGCCGAGATTTCCCTCCTGTACCAGATCAAGAAAGCTCATTCCCCGGCCGGTATAGCGCTTGGCAATGCTTACCACCAAACGGAGGTTGGCTTCGATCAGCCGCTCCTTGGCGGACTCGTCTCCCTCCGCCTTCCGCTTTGCCAGCCGCAGCTCCTCCTCAGCCGTAAGAAGGGGCACCGTTCCGATCTCCTTCAGATACATCCGGACCGGATCCTCCGTCCCGATCCCGTCCAAAAGGTCGATGGCGTCCAGGTCGATATCCTCTTCCACCTTGTCATCATGAAAGTCGTCGTCCAGATCATCTAAGAGCAGAGCGTCATCTTCCGCCAGCAGCGTCTCGTCGATTACCGGAATCACATCGATATTATTGTGTTCCAGGTAATTATAAATCTCATCCATCTGCTCCGGTCCCAGATTATCCCCGGCAAAAAAATCGTTGATCTCCGTCACGTCCAGAGAATTCTGCTTTGACTTTCCCACCGCAACAAGCTTTTTCAGCTTCTCTAAAAATACTTCTTTTTCCACTAATAAATCGCCCTTTCAGGTGAAGGCTGCTTATTATGCTCCACAATGCATCATTATATACGATTCAAAAACATTTTTCAACATTTTTATTTTCCCAATTCGCCGGTTTTCGACCCGGTTTTATCGGTTTAACGGAAGAGTGCCGGGCAGGTTTTCGATTACCGCTTCTCTTACCAGCCCGCCGTACTCCCCGTCCAGGACCCATGGGATCTCGCTGTCGGAAAGCACCTTGATCCGGGAGGCCCGGAACCGGAACGCGTTTTCATTG
The DNA here is from genome assembly GCA_018713185.1 of Candidatus Copromonas avistercoris (nom. illeg.). Lineage (GTDB taxonomy): Bacteria > Bacillota > Clostridia > Lachnospirales > Lachnospiraceae > Copromonas > Copromonas avistercoris. The sequence continues at coordinate 4,497 of DVFQ01000154.1, forward strand.
TCCTCGTCCCTTAAGAGGATGCTGGCGGCAATGTCCGCCAAGTCCGCCGGCGTTCTTGGCATCCGGATAAACAGCCCCTCAAACAGGCCGTCATAGAGGGAAACCTCTCTTGGCGCCAGCGTTTTAAACCCGGCGACGCTCCTGGAATTGGTGATCATCCCAAAGACAAACTCCCCTTCAATGCTGCCGTCGTCCCACTCCGCCGCGATCCTTCTCGGCCGGATCGAAGTAAACGCCTTCAGCGATTCCAGAAGATAGGCCTGATGTCCCAAAATATTTTTGATATCCTGGGGCGTTTTGTAGGACACCTCCGTAAACGCGCCGAAGGCCGCGATATAAACAAAATACTGATTTCGACCGAACTTTCCGATATCAATGTTTTGTCCCCGCCCGGATACGGCCGCCTCGGCAGCCTTTTTCGGGTCCGTTGGGATCTTTAGGCTTCTGGCGAAATCATTGGTCGAACCGGAGGGGATATACCCGACTCTTGGAAGCTTCGGAAGGCCCATGATCCCGGAAACCACATTATTTAAGGTCCCGTCTCCGCCGCTGCAGACGATCAAATCCATGGTTTCCCCGAATTCCGACGCCAGCCTTCCGGCGTCTTCCGGCCCCTGGGTAATATGGACCCGAGGCAGATATCCGGCCTTGCTGAACACATCCAGGATCTCCAAAAGCTGGCTTTTAATCTGCTCCCGCCCGGAACGGGGATTGATCAGAAACAACATATCCTTCATATATCCTACTGTCCTCCATGGCGTTCCTTCCCCGCCGCCTTCGGATCCCGGCCTTCAAAATATCCTTCCAAAAACCGCCGGTATGCCTGAAACGCATTGGGAAGGGCGTACCGCTCCTTTAATTCCTTCCACTCTACAAAAAACACCGGCTCTCCCGCTTCCAAAAGGACGCCGATCTCCGGATCGGTAAGGGAAAGAAAATACCCCTTCATATGCCATTCCGTATGGCTGAAAATATGCTTAGCTTCGCAAAGCTCCTCGATCCGTTTCGCCCGCCCCGAAAAAAGCCTGGAAAGCTCCTCCTTATTCAATGCTGCGGATTCATTGGGAAATTCGTAAAGGGAAGCCAAAAGCCCTTCTTCGGCCCGTTTTCTAATGGCTATTTTATCCTGATATTCCAGTAATAATACAGTTTTTTCCTCAATTTTCCGCTTCTTTTTCGGGCTCTTTACCGGAAGAAGCCCCGTAAGCCCCTCGATTTTCGCCGCGCACACCGTACGGAACGGACAGCCGCCGCAGAGGGGCTCCCCGTTGGGGACGCAAAGCACCGCTCCCGTTTCGATCAGCGCCTGATTAAAATCTCCCGGCGGATTTTCTGGAAATCCGTCCCAGCCACTTCCGGAACGCGCCTCCAAATCTCCGTCCCAAGAGTTCCTGGGACGCTCCTCCTTTGTCTCCTCCAGGACCTGCTTCACCAGCCGCTCCATCTGCCGCTTCGTCTGCTGCTTTCCAATATCCTCTCTGCTTCCCGTCACTCTGGAAAGCACCCGCATCACATTCCCGTCCACAGCCGGGACAGGAAGGCCGTAGGCAATGGAGCCGATGGCGCCGGCCGTATAGCTGCCGATTCCCGGAAGGGACAAAAGCCCTTCATAGGAAGCTGGGAGCCGGCCCCCGTACTGGTTTACGATCACAGCCGCCGCCTTCTTTAAATTTCTCGCCCTGCTGTAATAGCCAAGGCCCTCCCAGCACTTAAGCAGCAGATCGTCCGGAGCCTCCTTAAGCTCCCAAACTGTGGGAAACAGTTCCATAAACCTGGCATAATATGGCTTCACCGCTTCCACCCGCGTCTGCTGGAGCATGATTTCCGAAATCCAGATGGCATAGGCGTCCGCCGTCTCCCTCCACGGAAGCTTTCTCCGGTTCTCCCGATACCAGGAAAGGAGCGGTCCCCTGGCGGCCATCAGCCGCTCAAAACTGGAAAGGCGGCTTCCCTCCGGATACAGCGTAAGAAGCCGCGCATAAGAATCTATCTGTTTATACATATCCATAAATCCCGCGGACCGAAACCTCGCCGGAAATGATCTCCCGCCTGGTCCCGTCCGGAAGCGTTACCAAGAGGCTCCCGCTTTCATCGATCCCTTCCGCCACCGCCCGGTATTCGCCCGAAGGGTCTAAGATGCAAACCTCTTTCCCCCGGTTCACCAGGCAGGCGTTATATTCCTCCAGAAGAAGTGAAAGGTCCCCCGTCTTCAAAAACGCCGCATAATCCTTCTCAAACGCCTTAAGGATCGCCGCGATCAGGCTGCTTCTGCGAAAACATCTTCCCGCCTCCAGACTCAGGGAGGTCGCGGTATCCCGGATCTCCGACGGAAATTCCCTCTGGTTTACATTGATGCCGATCCCCGTAATAACATACTGGATCTCCATAAGCTCCGTACTCATTTCCGTTAGGATCCCGCAGATCTTCTTTCCGTTGAGCACCAGATCATTGGGCCATTTGATAAGCGGAGAAAGTCCTGTTTCTTCCTGGATCCCCTCTCTTACCGACAGCGCCGCCGCCAAAGTCAGCATCGACGCCGAAGAAGGTGCGATCTCGGGGCGCAGGATCAGGCTCATCCAGATCCCAACCCCAGAAGGCGAAGCCCAGCTTCTTCCTCTCCTGCCCTTGCCTCCGTCCTGCCGGTCCGATACCACCAGGGTCCCATGGGGCGCATGGGCCTCCGCCAGCCGCCTGGCCTGAATATTGGTCGAATCCGTCGCGTCAAAATATACGGTCCGCCCTCCGGCCCATTCCGTCTTTAAGCAGCTTAAAAGCTCTGCCTCCGACAGCACGTCTCCCGCGCCCTTTAACGCGTACCCCCGGTTGCGCACCGCCTCGATTTCGTATCCTTCTTCTTTCAGCTGATTGATAACCTTCCATACGGCGGTCCGGGACACGCCGAACCGCCTGCAAAGCTCCTGTCCGGAAACATAGCCGTCCGTTTCCTTTAAAAGCTTTAGGATCTCACCTTTCATCCTCTACCTCCACCAGATGCTGATCCCGCTGATCACCGTCAGGAAAGCCAGCGCAGTCCCAAAGGCCAGCTGGAGGATCGCTCCGGCCCGTTTCCTTGCGTCCCGTTTGCTCCGGCCGAACTTTTTCCGGCCGGCGGTCAGATTTAAAACTGCCGCGAGGAAAAAAATAATGGGGAAAAAAACCATATTTCCCTTGGGATCCAGGAAAGAAGCGGCCGCCATCAGCACGACGGCGATTCCCACCGCGATGTACAAAAGATCCATCGCGGCCGACTCGCTCCTAACTTTTCTCCTTCTTTCGTTCACCGCCATCCGCGTCACTCCTTTGAATCGCTTACCTCCGCCAGGCTCTTAACCAAACCGGCGATGGACTGGATCTCAGAGGGGATAATGATCTTGGTCGCTTTTCCGTCCGCCGCCTTCGCGAAGGCCTCCAGGCTCTTCAGCTGCAGGACCGCGCTGTCGGCTCCCGCCTCTTTGATCATACGGATTCCGTCCGCGTTGGCCTGCTGGATCTTTAAGATCGCCTCCGCCTGACCTTCCGCTTCCCGGATCCGGCGCTCCTTCTCTGCCTCCGCATGGAGGATCGCCGTCTGCTTATCCGCTTCCGCGTCCAGAATTGCCGACTGCTTCTTACCTTCCGCAACCAGGATGATCGATTTCTTCTCGCCTTCCGCCTTTAAGATCGATTCCCGGCGCTCCCGCTCCGCTTTCATCTGCTTTTCCATCGCGTCCTGGATCGCCGCCGGCGGGATAATATTCTTTAATTCAACACGGTTTACCTTGATTCCCCAAGGATCCGTGGCCACGTCTAAGGCCGCCCGCATCTTCGTATTGATCGTTTCCCTGGAAGTAAGGGTCTGATCCAACTCAAGATCGCCGATAATATTCCGCAGCGTCGTCGCCGTCAGGTTCTCAATCGCCATGATCGGGTTCTCCACGCCGTAAGCGTAAAGCTTCGGATCGGTGATCTGGAAAAATACGACCGTATCGATCTTCATCGTTACGTTATCCTTCGTAATTACCGGCTGGGGCGGGAAATCCACAACCTGCTCCTTTAAGATCACCCGCTTGGCGACACGGTCAATAAAGGGCGTTTTAAAATGAACGCCCACCTCCCAGGTGTCAAGATAAGCGCCCAGGCGCTCCACCACCATGGCCTGCGCCTGCGGAACGATCTTCACGCAGGACACCAGGATCAGAAGAACCACAAGGATCAAAAGCGCGAGCCCAATAAATCCAAATCCAAATTCCATCCTATTTTACCTCCGTAGCTGGTTCAACAATTAGTTTCACTCCCCGGATCTCCCGGATCACAACCGTCTCTCCCACCGGGATCACCGTCTCCTCTTTAGCAGACCGGGCCGTCCATTCCTGACCGCTTACCACGACCGCTCCGGCCGACATGGCATTGTCGATCTGGGCCGTCACCTTTCCTTTCTTTCCGATCAGCCCGTCCGCGTTGGTCCTTTCTGTGTCCCGGTTGACAAACCGGGATACAAACGGCTTCGTGAAAATCAGAAGAACAAACGACACCGCCAGAAACAGCACCAGCTGAACCTGGACCGACAAACCGAACAGGGCCGCGAAAAAAGCCGCCAGCGCCCCGCCTGCGAACCAGATGGTCGTAAGCGCCATGGTTCCGGCCTCGATGCCGATCAGGATCACAAATGCCGCAAGCCAGCCAATCATTGCCATTTCCTTTCCTCCCGTCCTTTTATTCCGCTTTTATTTTGCTTCCCGCCGGTCCCTTTCCAGCCTCTTTTCCAAGGATCCCGCCTCTTCGCTGCCTGGCTGTTTCAAACAGCAAAACAGAAGCGGCGACAGCCGCGTTTAACGACTCCACCTCTCCTTCCATAGGGATCCGGATCCTGGCGTCGGCAAGCGCGGCGATCTCACGGCTTAAGCCGCTGCCCTCGTTGCCGATCAAAAAACCGCAGGGAGCCTGGTAATCCTCCTCGTCATAGACGGAAGTTCCCTCCAGATGGGCCGCGTAAAAACGGACGCCCTTTTTCTGAAGCTCCCTTAAGGCCCCAAAAAGATCATCCGCATACAAAAACGGAACGCGGAATACAGAGCCCATTGTCGAGCGGATCACCTTTGGATTATAAATATCCACCGTTTCCCGGCTCATAAGGATCCCGGTAACGCCAGCCGCCTCGCCGGTCCTTACGATCGTCCCCAGATTTCCCGGGTCTTGAAGATTCTCTAACACCATAAGAAAGGGCGGTCTTTGATCGGAAAGCAGCTCATCCAGCGTATATTCTCGTTTTCTTACCAGCGCCAGGATCCCCTGGGGCGTCCTGGTATCCGACATGGCGGCAAAGACCGGATCCGACGTTTCCTCGTAGGAGGAAAACCGTTCCAGAAGCTTCCGGTTTTCCGGATCCTTTAAGAAGCTTTCCGAAACATATACCTGCTCCGTCCGCTCCAGCGGGAGCTCCTTTGCCATCCGGATTCCCTCAACGGCAAAAAGTCCCGCTTCATTTCTTGTCTTTGCTTTCTTATTCAGCTCGATGATCCATCGTACCTGCTGATTTTTCGTACTGGTTATCATGAAATCATTCCGGCGCGCAGACGTCCGGTCTCCTCCAGCCAGATCCTGGCGCAGGCGTCGCTGGGCATCCTCAGATCTCCTCTCGGGGAAACCGCCGCGGAACCCACCTTCGGCCCATCCGGCAGGCAGGAACGCTTAAACTGCTGGGAGAAGAACCGGCGGTAAAAGACCTCCAGCCAGTGAAGGATCACTTCCTCCTCATAAACACCGGAAAAAGCGCTCTTTGCCAGGCGGAAAATTTTTCCCGGACGGAATCCGAACCGAAGCACATAATATAAGAAGAAATCATGAAGCTCATAAGGGCCTACCAGATCCTCCGTCTTCTGGGCGATCTTTCCATCCTCCGGCGGCAGAAGCTCCGGGCTTACCGGCGTATCAAGGACGTCGATAAGCAGAGCGGAAAGCTCTCCGTCTCCGCAGGTATCCGCGTAGTAGCGCACCAGATGGCGTACCAGGGTCTTGGGGATCGAGGCATTGACCCCGTACATGGACATATGGTCGCCGTTATAAGTCGCCCAGCCCAAAGCCAGCTCCGACATATCGCCGGTACCGATCACAAGAGCGCCGTTGTCGTTGGCAATATCCATCAAAACCTGGGTTCTTTCCCTTGCCTGGGAATTTTCATAGGTTACGTCCTTCTTTTCCGGATCATGTCCGATATCCTTAAAGTGTCCCGCGACAGCCTCCCGGATATTCACCTCGCGCAGCGTCGTCCCCAGTTTTTTCGCCAGGCTGCAGGCGTTGGTATAGGTTCTATCCGTCGTTCCAAAGCAAGGCATGGTTACCGTCAGGATCTGCTTTCTCGGAAGCTTTAACAGATCAAAGGCCCGCACGGTGGCCAAAAGCGCCAGCGTGGAATCAAGGCCTCCGGAAATTCCCACCACCGCGTGGGTACAGCCCGTATGCGCCATCCGCTTCTTTAATCCCATGGCCTGGATCGTAAAGATTTCCTCACAGCGCTCCGCCCGCTCCTTCTCATCCGCCGGGATAAACGGCGCCGGATCCACCGGACGCTTTAAGGAAAGGGATTCTTCCTTAAGCTCAAAATCCATATAGTCATATTTTTCCCGCGGATTTTCGATCCGGCAGGTATTCATCCGTCTTCTGTCGCTGACAAGGCGTTCCAGATCGATATCCGCGTAAATGATCCCGTTTTCAAACCGGTTCGACGAAGCAAGGACCGTACCGTTCTCCGCGATCATATTATGTCCTGCGAAAACAAGATCCTGGGTCGATTCGCCCTCTCCCGCGTCGGCATACACATAAGCGCAGAGAAGTCTTGCCGATTGTCCCTTGATCAGGTTTGTGCGGTATTCCTGCTTTCCCGTCGTTTCATTGCTGGCCGAACAGTTTACGATCACGGTAGCGCCTGCCTTTGCATGGGAAATGCTGGGCGGATCCATCACCCACAGATCCTCGCAGATCTCAGCCGCCACAACAAGCTCCGGAATATTGGCGCAGCGGAATAAAATATTTCCGCCGAAGGGAACAAAACGTCCTCTCCATTCCACCGCCTCCGGCTCCGCCGGGCCGGGCGTAAAATGGCGCAGCTCATAAAACTCCGAATAATTCGGAAGATTCCTCTTGGCAACCAAACCGAGAAGCTCTCCGTCCTGGACCGCCGCCGCCACATTATAAAGCTTTCCGTCCTTCTGCCAGGGAAGTCCGATGAAGATCAGCATGTCCATCCCCGCTGTTTCATCGATCAGCTTTTCCAGTTCTTCTCTGGTCCTCTTTAATAATTCATCCTGCAGAAATAAGTCTCCGCAGGTATAAGCGGTCAGACACAGCTCCGGAAATACCATGATCTTCGCGCCCTCTTTGTTTCCTTCCTGGATCATGCCCAAAATCTGCTCCCCGTTCCAGACCGGGTCCGCGACCTTCACAGTAGGCGTAGCCGCCGCCGCTCGGATAAAACCGTCTTTCATTTCAATTCTCCTTTGTCACAAATTCTGCAGTGTCCGTTTGAAATGATAACCATTTTTAATCATCTCCAAAACAGGGCAAGAAAAGCCCTTGATATTATTATACACATTTTTCGCAAAAAGGGAAGCTGATTCCGGTTCCTTTCTTTCTTCCTTTATTTTTCGCTTTATTTTTCCGTAAGAAAAGCAAAGGCGGCGTTGTCCGCATAATACCTTCCGTTTTCTGCCATACTAACGATAATGATTCTGCTGAAAGGACCGAATTATGAAAATCTCATCGAACATTCAGACGGTCATGGAGCGCTTCCATTCGCTCTTAGACGTTCAGAAAAATTTTGATATTGTTTATCATACCATGGAAATCGGCGGGAAACAGGCCTGTCTGTATTTTATAGACGGCTTTACAAAAGACGATGTGCTTTTAAAGCTGATGCAGACCTTCTCGACGATAAAAGACTCGGACATGCCGTCCAACGCCCATGATTTTTCCAAAAAATATGTCGCCTACGGGGAAACCGGTCTGGAAACCGACGAAGCGGCGATCGCCGTCCAGCTGCTTTCCGGCCTCTCCTGCCTTTTCATCGACGGATATTTCCAGTGCATTACCATCGACTGCCGCACCTACCCTGCCAGAGGCGTTGCGGAGCCGGATAAGGACAAGGTCCTGCGGGGTTCCCGGGACGGCTTTGTGGAAACTTTGATCTTTAATACTGCCCTGATCCGCCGGAGGATCCGGGACGCGGCCTTTACCGTGGAAATCCTCCAGACCGGCGAAAGCTCCCATACGGATATCGCCGTCTGCTATATGAAACGGCGGGTGGACGAGGACCTGCTGCGGCGGATCAAAGACCGGATCCGGACGCTCCATGTGGACGCTCTTACTATGAACCAGGAAAGCCTGGCGGAGTGCTTATTCCCCCACAAATGGTTCAATCCTTTTCCAAAATTCCGGTTTTCCGAACGGCCGGACACGGCGGCCGCCTCGATCCTGGAGGGAAATATCGTGATCCTGGTGGACAATTCCCCTGCCTGCATGATCCTGCCCTCCTCCGTGTTCGATATTATTGAGGAGGCGGACGATTACTATTTCCCGCCGGTCACCGGGACCTATCTTCGGCTCTCCAGGATGACCGTCTCCCTGCTGACCCTGCTATTGACCCCGATCTGGCTGCTCCTCATGCAGAATCCGGACTGGATCCCCGGCTGGCTGACCTTTATTCAGCTTTCAGACGAAATCCATGTTCCGCTGATCTGGCAGCTTCTGATCCTGGAATTTGCCATCGACGGCCTCCGGCTGGCGGCCGTCAATACGCCCAGTATGCTGACGACGCCCCTAAGCGTCATTGCCGGCATTGTCCTGGGCGAATATTCCGTAAAATCCGGCTGGTTCAATTCGGAAACCATGCTCTACATGGCCTTCGTTACCGTGGCCAATTATTCCCAGGCCAGCTACGAACTGGGCTATGCCTTAAAATTCATGAGGGTCATCCTGCTGCTTTTAACTTCCCTCTTTAATTTCTGGGGCTTCGCGGCCGGACTGCTGTTTTCCGTCTGCGCCATCGTCTTTAACCGCACCATCGCCGGAAAAAGCTATATCTATCCCCTGATCCCCTTCTCCTGGAACGAATGCAAAAAACGGTTCCTCCGGGGCAGGCTTCCCCACACCCAGAAATAAAATCTCCCACCCCCGGAGTTCATGCTCTGGACTGCAAATTCAGACAGAACCTGGATTCCCAATATCGGGCGGACCTGTAGGAGTTCCAATATCAGGCGGCCCTCTCTGGAATTTCTCCTTCTCCTGTGTTAAAATCAAAGAAAACCCACAGGAAAAGGAGGATTCTTATGTTTCTGGAACAAATCTCCTGGAAGCAGGCGGAAGATTATTTTAAGAAGCGCGACCTGGCTGTGATCCCCGTCGGAAGTACGGAAAATCACGGCTCCCAGCTGGCCCTGGGAACGGATTTCCTGATTCCCCGCAATCTCTGCGAACGGATGGATTCCCGTCTTAACTGCCTGATCGCACCCACGATCCCCTACGGCGTCGCCGACCAGCACACCCACTTTCCCGGAACCATTACCATTGGCTATGACGGACTTTACGACCTGGTGACAAGAATTGCAGATCAGCTCTACGGCCATGGGATCCGGCATTTCGTCTTTTTAAACGGACACGGCGGCAACACACCCGTTCTGCAGCGCGTCTGCATGGAGCTGGACGATAAGCACGCCGTCGGCTGCGTTCTGGACTGGTGGAGTCTTGCTGGAGAACTGAATCCCGCCTGGAAAGGCGGACACGGCGGCGGCGAAGAGACGGCGGCCATGCTGGCCATCGATCCCAAATACGTCCATATGGACTGCTTCCTCCCATTCGAGCCGAAAAATCTGACCGACGCCCTAACCTACGGCGGCGCGGCCAATGTTTCCTTCCGTGGGATTACGATTCCTGTTCCCCGTCATGTAAACCGTTACTGCGAAAGCGGCTGGTACGGCCCGGATTCTCCCAAGGACGCCACAAAAGAATGGGGCGAGGAGATGCTGGCCGCCACGGCGGATTTCTTCGTTGATTTCATTCTGGAATTTGAAAAAGCGCCGCTGCCATAAGGCAGCGGCTGTCCAAAACTCTATTCAAATCCAAAAAACCGGTTGACTCCCGAAAGGAGCCCGTCCGCCTGTTTCTTTAAGGTCTCCTGGGAATGGCTGGAGGCCTTGTCCCCCAATTCAATATCTACGCTGGGAACGGTGGAAAAGGACGTCTGGGTCAGATCCATCTCCATAGCCCCTGAGGAAAAGATCTTGTTTCCGCCTTCCTTAAGGCCCGCGATCAAACACTCTCCCAGGCGGTTATGGGATTCCCAGTGGGACGCCACCGGTTCCATCGCCCGGTAAGAAGCGTTCTGCGGCACGCTCATATAGAAGGCTCCCTTATCCGAAGAGGTAGAATCCCAATGAAGAGCGATATGGCAATGCGCCTGATTATTGGCGAGAACCGTACGGGCCACATTGTCTAACTGTACGTCGCCGCTCTCCCGGATCATCAGCACGTCGTATCCATCTGCCAGCAGCTTGTCCCGAAAGATTTTCGCCATCGCGAGGGTCACATCCCGTTCCGGCGTCCCGTCGGAAAAGGTCATGCCGGAGGACACCGCCGAAGCCATCACGGCTCCGGCTCCCGTCGTACCTCCCGTCACCTTCGGGGTTTTGTCCGGATGGCAGTAGGTTTTCACCGATTCGCCGCCGGAGGTTCCATGTCCGGCATTGACGCAGACGGTCTTTCCCTTGCGGTTTTGGCTGGCGCTCTGATAGTAAACTGCCTTTCCGCTGTTGATGGCGGAAAACGAGGCGTATGGATAATCCGCGTCCAGGCCCACCTCCCAGGAGGCGGCGGCCAGGCCGCTGTCCGGCTTGTCCTGGGCCTGCGTCTGTGCGGCGGGCGCGCTGACCGTCAGGTAGCGGGTCGCCACATAAACGGAAACCTTAGAGTCCGCCAGCTTTACCTGGCTCCACTCTCCCTCGTCCGACAGCCGTTCCAGCTTGGTTCCTCTTGGAAGCGTGCCCAGGACCGCGTCCGCGTCCATGGACGGCCGGTTCCGGTAATTTAACGCCGACGCGTTTACATACACCGTATCCGCCAGGGCCGGAAATGCGGCGGCTGTCACTAAAATCGCTCCAATTCCGGCGGCAAGGCCCGCCTTTCTTATTCTCTTCATCCGTTTCACTCCTATTCTCCTTCGTTCACTCTTGCTTTGTGAAGGAGGAGCCAGAAAGGCTCCTTCTCCAGCAATGCGCCGGTCTGTCAGCACTCGCCGCAGGAAACCGGCACGCAGGTACAGCCCTGGGGAACCTGGCCGCCGCAAGCGCCCTGACTTCCACAGCTCCCCTGGCCGCCCGCCTGATACCCATCGTTGTATCCGGCGTAGTATCCCGCCTGGTAGCCGTCATTGTATCCGGCATAATATCCCGCCTGATAACCCTCGCTGTAGCCGGCGTTATACCCCGCCTGATAGCCGTCATAATAACCGGCTTCATAGCCGTTCCGATAATCTCCGCCAGAGCTCTGGCCGCAGCCGCTCCCACACTGGCCGCAGCTGCTGGAACTCTGACAGCAGCCTCTATTATTCCAGCAGCAATTCCCGCTTCCGCCGCGGCACCAATTCCGGCAGTTCGACAGTCCGCAGCTATTTCTGAAACATCCCATATCCATTCTCCTTAAAAAACAGGTTTGTACCATATCATATGAGAGTTTCCAAAAACTGTGTACAGCCTTATTCATCAATCGCCCAGTACATTGACGATCTTTGCCGGCGTCCGGTAATTCCAGGTTGAGATCTTGATTCCCGTCTTTGCGCTGGACGCGTGGCAGACCTGGCCGTTTCCAATATAAAGAGCCACGTGGTTGATGGTGCCTCCGCTTCCCGCGTAAAATACCAGATCGCCCGGCCGCATCTCGCTGGAGGAGATCGACCTTCCGCAGTTGGCCTGCGAAGCGGAATGATGAGGTAGAGAGACCCCGAAGTGAGCCATCACCGACATCGTAAAGCCGGAGCAGTCGGCGCCGTTTGTCAGGCTGGTCCCGCCGTAAACATACGGATTTCCCACAAACTGAACCGCATAATTAGCGATTTCCGCCCTCCGCGATGATACGCTTCCCGCGCTGGAACCGGCTGACGAGCCGCTGGAAGAGCCGCCGGAGGAGCTTCCTCCCGAGCCTCCCTTGGAACCGCTTCCCGCTACGACCGGAGTATAAGGGATCGCCTCGTTCAAGCCATACTGGACGTCCACGTAATCGCTGGAAATAAACGCATTGGTATCGTCGATCTCCACCTCGACCCAGCCGTCCTGCTGGCTGGCCACAAGGAAGCTTTCTTTATTGGAAATCTGCGTCCAGATCGTTGAATCCGTATTCGGCTCAGTCCGCACATTGACGCCGTCCGTGTTGGCGTACGCCATCAGCTTCGCCGCCTCCATCGCCTTGTCCTTCGCCGCCTGGCCCGTCAGGATATACTCCGCCTTTACATAACCGGTGATCTTTCCGGAGCGGATCCGATACCAGCCGTCCTCCGTCTCCTCTAAAATATCGCAGCCGGCATTTCCAGGCAGTTTTCCGATGATCTTTCCGTCTGTCTCGCTGGGTTCCTCCCGTACGTTCAGATAATTGGTCACGTTGGAAATTCCCAGATTATCATAAAGATTTAATACCGCCGTCCTCATATCCTGCCGGTGGGCTTCATTTAGCGCGTAGCGCACCGTCACGTAATCCGCCGAAATATAGCCGTCCTCGATCTGGATCCAGCCGTCCTCTTCACCCTTCACCAGATACCGCTCGTCCTTCATCACCTGGCCTACGACTTCGGAATCCGGATCCGGTTCTTCCCGGACATTCAGCCGGTTCGTTTCGATGATCGCCCGCTCCTTTACGTCCTCCGCCGCCATTTCCCTGGCCTTCTCTCCCGTATGGACGTACTGGGAGCTGACGTATCCCGTCACCCCTCCGGAAGAAATCTTGTACCATCCTTCCAGCGAGGTATCCAACACCTCACAGGCGCCGCCTCTGGGAAGCTCTCCAATGACCTCGCCGAAGCTTTCCGGCGTTTTTCGTATGTTCAAATATCCGGAAACCTCGGCGATCCCCAGATTCGCGTAGCTGTCCAGAACACTCTGAACCGTCTCCTCATATTCTTTGGAGGCCTGCTCCTCGGCGGACAAGGTGGTTTCCAGGACAATGGAGGCCTGGGTAGGCTCCTGCGGCAGAGGCGCCGTCGTTTCCAGCGACGCGGCCGCGGTTTCCACCTTCATAACTCCGTCCTGGCTTCTTTCTCCTAAAAGTCCGCCGGCAACGGCTACAGCGGCCACAACCGCCACGGCAGCCGCCGCTGCCGCCAGAACCTTTTTCTTATCTTCGCCTTCCCGTTTTTCCCGTATCTTTTTTAAACGGGCGGAAAGTTCCCCCGACTCTGCTTTTTCTTTTCGGTCCCCCTGGTTTCCCATGTTCTTTTCTTCTGGCATATTCTCTCCCGCCGGTCAAAACGCATTTTTATAACACGTCCATTTTAGCAAACCGTGTCCATTTTTGTCAAATTCTTTAAAGAAACGTATTTCATGCCAAAAGGTTTCCTGCCATGGAAAGAAACGTGTTTCACGGCCGAAAGCATTTCCTGCCCGGCGGGAGAAGACCGCTTTCCTTTACCAATCCACCACTTTATCCACGATATCCCTCTGCTCCGTGCTGGTGCGCCGCAGATAGATCCGGGTCGTTTCAATGCTTTCATGGCCCATCAGATCCGCTAACAACGCAAGATCGTTAAACCGGTCCAAAAAGCTCTTGGCAAACCGGTGGCGGAAGGAATGGGGATAGATCACCGCCTGGTCGATCCCGTAGCGGGCGGCCAGCACCTTCAGCTGACCCGCGATCCCCCGGGTCGTGATCCGCTTTCCATGCTTATTAAGAAAAAGGAAGCCGCTTTCCTGGCCTTTTTCTTTCAGCCAGTCAGCGGCCTCCGTGCGGAGTGATTTGGGAATATAGATACGCCTCAGCTTTCCGCCCTTGGAATAAAGATCCACATAGCCGATCCGTACATGCTCTGCTTTGATCTGGACAAGCTCGCTGACCCGAACCCCCGTAGCGGCCATAAACCGGACCACAAAATACCAAAACAGCTCCCCGTCTTTTTTTAAGGCTTTCTTGAAATATTCGTAATCCGCCTCGCTGATCACATTTTCAAGAAAGGCCTTTTGCTGCACCCGGACAAACTGCAGCTTCATTTCTCCCTTTCCGATGCTCTCCAGGTAACAGTTGATCGCCCGGATCCGCAGATTCACAGTTTTCGGCTTGTAGGACTCGATCAGCCAGATCTTGTGGTCCCTTAAGCCCCGCTTGGTCACCTCGTCATACTGGCCGAAAAACTGCTTGACCGCGAATAAGTAGGAAGAAATGGTGTTTTCCGACAAATTCGTGCTTCTCAGATACATTTCAAATTCTTCTGTCTTCATACTGAAGTCCTCCTTTCAGTATGATTCTAGCAATCATTTTTTCAGAAATGTATCCTTATTTTCCATTTTTTGACAATATTCGACACCGTTGCTGGTTATTTCCGTCCCAACGTCTGGAAATGTTCCATTGTTCCGTAAAGCTCCAGGATCTTTTCAAACTCTTCCTCATCATGGAAGGAGCAGGCTCCCCGGCCGTACTCCTTAGCCGTTTCCAGCATGAATCTGGCTGCGTCCTCCATATCCTCCAGATGCATCGCGCCCGTGGCGCATCCGGCTACCATGGTTTCCGTCGTAATGGCAACGCCCACCACCGGAGCCTTGGTCGCCGTCGCCGGCTGCAGAATGCTATTTAAATGATACAGGCCGTTTCCATAGGGCGTAATATCCTGCTGCGTTAAAGCGAATACCTGGGGCAAGCGTCCCGTGGTGGTCTGCATGATATCGAGAAGATCCTCGCTGACCCGCAGGATATATCCCTGGCGCACCGTGGGAGAAATCGCGAAGCCGCGGTGGTTGATGATCCGGTTTCCTTTGGTCGTATCCACAACCAGGACCGCGTCCAGCGCATCCGTGACCTCTTCCTTATTCACCTGCCAGGTCTCCACCGGCGAATTCATAAACGGCACCGGATCATGAGGCGCGGTCGGAGCGTCGGGGCATACATGGGTAGAAATAAAGACGTCTCCCTCCAGGAAATCCCCCTTCTTCTGCATATCCAAAAGCTTCGCGCCAACTGCCAGGGCTACCAGCGCGCCGTCTCCGTCCGATACGAAGCCGATCCGCTCCGGACGGGCGCCCAGTCCGCCAAGACGGCCAAGGATTCCCAGCGTCTTCGCCGTTCCTCCGTTGGTCTTTCCGTTCTTCCCCGGCACCATCAGGCGTACCATGTCCGTATGGCCCTTGGGTCCGTTTAACGGATACGTCTCCACCTTGCAGTCAGGAACGATGGATTTAAAATATTCCACCACCTGCGCCCCGGACGCGCTGGCGCTGTCCAGGATGTCAAATAACTCCAGAAACTGTTTGTAAAGCATAACCCTTACCCCTTTCTTCGCCGGATTTTCCGGCAGTTTATGTTAATAAATTACTTGGCTGTTCCATCCTGCTCTTCTGTCAGATACCCGCATTCCTCATAATATCTTCTGGCCCCGTCATGAAGGGGGATCGGAAGATCCTGACAGAGGAACTCCTCCTCTAACATCGCGCTCATAAACGCGTGGCCGCCCGCGTACACCGGCCCGTTTACATCCATGGCCATCGCGATTTCATAAGCCAGCTCCTCCTCCATATCCGCGGAAGCGCAAAGCAGGATCTTCATTCCAAATGTATCGGCGGCCTCCTCCTGCCCGGCAAGGATGCCGGCCGGAAGCTGCCCTCTGTAAAGCCACGGAGCCGCGTTAAGGATCGCTTCCAGCTCTTCCTCCGTATAGCTTAAAAAAATCCATTCCGCTCCGGAAGCGTCCGCCCCTGGAATCCCAGGATTGGGAACCTGGGCAAAGCTATGGGCCGCCTGGACCCAGCCCTCGGCCGTCCATTCTGCTCCCTCTTCCAGTCCCAAAGGTTCCAGCGCCGTATTCTCTTCGCTGATCCCCATTACGGAAAACGCCAGCCGGGACATCCGGTCCGTTATGGACCCTTCCGTTCCGGAAGCCGCCGTTTTCCCCTTTAGATCATGAACCCAGATAAGCCCGGAGTCCTTCTTCGCCGTCCATGCGGACAAAACCGGATAGCAGGCCGCCAGGACCCGAAGCCCCTCCTTTGGCTCTCCCTCAAAAGCTCCCTTACCGTAATAGGCTTCCCAGGCCGTATCTGCCTGCACCAGAGCCAGATCCACAGAACCGTTCTCCACATTGACCGCGTTGATGGGGGAACCTTTGGAGACCGAAACCTGGACATGGGCGCCGGGAACCGTATTGTTGATGACCGCGGCCGCCGTCTCTCCCGCCAGGTCCATGGCCGAACCGTCGGTAAAGGTTTCCATGGTCAAGAGGAACCGTTCCGGCTCCTCCTTAGAAGCCTCCGTGCTTTCCGCCCTGCTGCAGCCGGAAAGAACCAGACATAAAGCTGCGGCGGCAAAGAAACGAATTCCCGATCTCTTCGTCATCTTTAGAACCGTCATCATCCGATGAGCCCGTCTACGCAGACCGCTCCATAGGGGCGGATACTCATCCGGTAGGCGCTTCCCTCTCCCATGGCTTTTTCAATATAAGCCGTATATTCCTCCACCAGATCATTGGGAAGCATCGCCATGATCACCCCGGCAAAACCGCCGCCGTGAACCCGGCAGGCGCCGCGTCCCTTCTCTTTAATAAACAGCTCCGTAAGAGCCAGAGCGGCCGTAATTCCCTGCTCCGCGCTTCCGCCCACATAGCAGTTCTGGAGCCATTTCCAGGAAGAATTTCCGGATTCCGTGATCAATCCCAAAAAGTCATTAAAGCGGTTTTCCTTTAAGGCGGCAACCTCCGCCTCCACCCGCTTATTCTCCTCAAAGAAATGGAGCGCCCGCAGAAGCGGCCGGTCTCCCGCCTCTTTCATGACCCGCTTTACGTCAGCCAGCACTTCCTCCTCGCTTACCTCGGCTAACACTTCTTTTCCAAAAACAGCCGCCACCTTCTTCATCTCCTGAGGGATCGACGAATACTCCTCGCTCAGATCCGCGTGGCCCTTTCCCGTCTGGACGATGATCAGGCTGTAATCCTGGGCTCCAAAATCATAGTCGATCTTTTCCACCACCGGCTCCTGGGGATTCTTAAAATCAATGGTGATCATGCCGCCGACGGCGCAGGCCATCTGGTCCAGAAGTCCGGACGCCTTGTTCCAGTAATGGTTTTCCGCGTATTTTCCCACATGGGCATAAGCAACAACATCCATGCTCCCGCCGTTAAAGAACGTATTGATCATCGAGCAGATCAGCATCTCATAGGAAGCCGAAGAGCTGACGCCGGCGGCGCTGATGACGTTGCTGGTAATATAGGCGTCAAAGCCGCCGATCTCATATCCCATTTCCTGAAAGCCCGCCAGCATTCCTTTCGTCAGATCGATGGTTCCGGCCATCCGCTCGCTGGGCTTTAAATCCGAAAGCTGGATCGTAAATTTCTGGTTGTAGGTTTCGCTGATGATATGGATCTCGTCCGTCCCGTTTGCCGCCGCCGCCGCAACACAGTCCAAGTTGATGCTTCCGGCCAAAACCTTTCCGTGGTTATGGTCCGTATGATTTCCGCTGATCTCCGTACGGCCCGCGGAAGAAAACAGGCTCATCTCCTTATGTCCGAAAGCTTTTTCCAGTCCCTCCATCACATGGAGATACCGCTCCTTATTCGCCTTGGCGCCTTCCTTCCCGTACATTTTTTCAAAAAATACGGCCGCTTCTTTTTCCTCAAGCTTTTTTAAAAGCAACTGTTTTTCCATATCCGATCTCCTTTTTCATTTGGTTTCTTTTTTCTATTCTCT
>DVFQ01000155.1 GCA_018713185.1 Candidatus Copromonas avistercoris (nom. illeg.)
AAAGTATGGATTACGAGCAAATGCCGTCCAGTCAGAATCAGGGAAATTATTATCAGAATCAGCATGACCCCAACAAGGACGTTATGGGGATGGGAGAATGGCTGATCACTCTGATCGTTTTGGCGATTCCCTGCGTGAATATTATTATGTATTTCGTATGGGCCTTTGGAAATGGAAATGAAAACCGGAAGAATTTCTGCCGTGCCGGCCTGATCATGATGGCCGTCGGCATTGTCCTTACCATTCTGCTGTATTCTATTATCGGCATCAGCATCGTCAGCAGTATGGCGTAAACATTCGCTGCCTAAGCAAAAAACAGAATTCAGCGTTTCTTTCCGCGCGGCCGGCCTGGTCCTTTTGATGGACTTCCGGCCGTTTTTTCTTCTCCCTTTTCCTGGCCTTTTTCTGTCCCCAAACGCATCTCCTCCAGATAAGATCTGGTATCCTGATCCGCATGGGATAAAAGATAATTCTTCCCTTTTCCAGAAAGCTTCGCCCGTTCCTCCTCCACCATCCGGCGGGCACGCTCCACATCCTCTTTCAGATCCTCAGCGGAAAGCAGCATACAGCCCTGGCCGCGGATAATTAGCTGCTCCAATCCGTCGGAGGTTGCCACGGTTACCCGGTTTTTTCTCCCCATCTGATGGGCCAGCTTCTCAATATACTGATCGGCGGTCTCCGCTTCCTTCGTATAGATTACGTGAATGTTGTGGTATCGGATATCCTCTCCCGTATTTCCTGCCACCTTATACGCGTCGAATACCAGGATCAGCGTCCCCTTCCGGGTTCCCTGATAATTGGACATCAGATCCATCAGCCGGTACCGGGCTCCGTCAATGTTCGTCTCCGCCAATTCCCGCAGCTCGTCCCAGGCAAATATAATATTATATCCGTCCACCAGGAGATAATCCTCTTCCTGCTCCCCATTGGAGCGCGGCTCTGTCCCGGCCGGCCTCCGTTTTTTTTCTCCCTGGCCTCCGGCGCGGATTACCGTTCGCCCCGTTTCTTTGGGCGCGCGCTTTGGCGGCCCGAAGGTGCGGTTAAAAATCTCCTCCAGCTCCCGGTCCATATAATAGGATTTCCCCAAACCGCCGGATCCGGCTGCGTCTGTTTTTCCGTTCCCGGCGCCTGCCCGCGCCGCCTGGCAAAGCTCCTGACCGGCCCGCGCTTCCCGCTCCTTTATCGACTGTTCCCTGGAAAACCGGCTTTCCACCTGCATATATTTCTTAACCTCATTCCAGGGCACCGTCACTCCCGCCCCATGGAAGCAGAACACGGATCCAGCCGGATCTTGGATATCGCTGTCAAAATCATACCCGATCCGTTGAATCACTTCTTCTTCGTTATGGCATGGGCGGTAACCGGCAGACCGCAGGGAAAGTCTCCCGCGCCCTCTGGTGTAGGAAATGACCTCCTGCTGATAATCCCGCATTTCCGATACCGGAGCGATCCCCGTAAGGACCGCGCCAGTTTCCGTCTGCGACGGCGCGTGAAACGATCCCTGCATCCGCTCCACATCCGCCATGGCCCGGCCCAGGTTTTCCGCGGGCAGTTCCAGCACAAACTCATAAAACGGCTCCAAAAGACGGCAGCCGGCTTCCTTCAATCCCTGGCGCACCGCCCGGTAGGTCGCCTGGCGGAAATCTCCGCCCTCCGTGTGTTTGATATGCGCTCTTCCGGCGATCAAAGAAATCTTCATATCCGTAATCTCCGAGCCGGTGAGAACGCCGCGGTGGCGTTTCTCCTCCAAATGGGTCAAAATCAGTCTCTGCCAGTTCCGATCCAGCATGTCCTCACTGCAGTCCGTTTCCAGCACCAGCCCGCTGCCAGTCTCCAGCGGCTCCATCAAAAGATGGACCTCCGCATAATGGCGAAGCGGTTCAAAATGTCCCACGCCCTCCACAGTCTTCTGGATCGTTTCTTTATAAACAATTTCGCCCGCTCCAAAACCGATTTCTACGCCAAACCGGTCCAGCACCTGGCTTTTTAGAATCTCCATCTGCACATCGCCCATCACCTGCGCCTGGATCTCCCCCAGCGCCTCATTCCAGGTAATATGGAGCGCCGGATCCTCTTCCTCAAGGATCCGTAAGTTTTTTAACATTACATGGGCGTCCGTTCCCTCCGGAAGCAGGATTTCATAGGTTAAAACCGGCTCCAGAACCGGAGGCGCGGCTTCCGCTTCCATGCCGAAGCCCTGGCCGGGCCTGGTATCCGCCGGCCCGGTAACAGCGCAGATCGTTCCCGCCTCCGCTTCCTGCACCGGCTCAAACTTCGCTCCGGAATAAATCCGGATCTGATTCACCTTTCCGTTATCGGTGCCGTCAAGGAAATCCTTCACCCGCAGACTCCCTCCCGTAATTTTTAAATGAGTCAGCCGGTTTCCCAGCTCGTCCCTTGAAATCTTAAAGACCCGGGCGCCAAAATCCTCCGGATAATCCGGGCAAACGGAATAATCCGCAAAGCCCTTGAGAAACTCCTCCACTCCCGTAAGCTTTAACGCCGATCCAAAATAGCAGGGAAACAGCTTCCGCTCCCGAATCGCCCTTCTCACAGCGGCGCAGTCCACCGTTCCCATTTCCAAATAAGACTCCAAAAGCTCCTCGCTGCAGGCCGCGATCTCCTCCAGCCGGTCTTCCTCCGGCCCGGTAAAATCTGTCACAGCGCCATCCAGCCGCCCTTTCAGTTCTTTTAACAGTCCTTCTTTATCACAGCCGGCCAAATCCATCTTATTGACAAACAAAAACACCGGAATCCGGTAGCGGGCCAACAGCCGCCAAAGGGTTTCCGTATGGCCCTGGACTCCGTCGGAGCCATTAATAACTAACACCGCATAGTCCAGAATGCTTAAGGTCCGTTCCATCTCCGCGGAAAAGTCCACATGGCCCGGGGTGTCCACCAGCGTCATGATCCTGTCCCCCAGGGAAACCACCGCCTGCTTGGCAAAAATCGTAATTCCCCGCGCCCGCTCCAGCTCATAGGTATCCAAATAGGCGTTCCGATTATCGACACGCCCCTGCTTTCTGATCTTCCCCGTCAAAAAAAGAATCGCTTCCGAAAGCGTCGTCTTCCCCGCGTCCACATGGGCCAACAGACCCGCACATATATGTTTTGACTGTTTTTTCGTCAGTAAAGTCTGTTTCTTTTCAGACATATTTTCCATTAAAAATGCCCTTTCTGTGCTATCATTACATAGATATTATCATAACACAAAATAGGGCATAAGTCGATAAAGCATTCTCATCTGCTGCTTTGTCATGTAGCTATGCCAATAAAGTGACCCGCTTCCAGATGGACGATCTGCTCTCCGATCAGATTGAACGCGCCAGAGCCATGACAGCTAGCCGCACGGCCAATCACTCGTGGAAGTCCCTGTCGAATGAAAAGCTGCGCCAGAAAGCCTAAACCCAAACAGGGCGCCGGAACAATCGCACGCTCCGGCACCCTGTTTTTATGTCCTTAATAAAATTCAAATAAAATCAATATTCCCCGTCCCGCAGCTCAAGCAAAGCGGCTGAAATTTAGCTCTCGTCAAAATATGCCGCGATCTCCTTCATCCGCTGGGTCTGGCTTACATGGAATGGACAGCGCGAATCACAATGTCCGCAGGAAATACAATCAGACGCTTTTCGCTCCAAATGCAGGTAATGGTCTTTTGCCAGTTCATCGCCTGCTTTGGAGAGGTCATAATATTTGTTGATAAGGCCCACATCCAAACCGGCGGGACAGGGCTGGCAATGGTTGCAGTACACGCATACGCCGCTGGACTCCGCAGGCGTAAAGCTTCCCAAAATGGAATAATCTCTCTCCGCTTCCGTGGCTTCTAAGAATCCAAGAACCCGTTGCAAATCCTCCCGGTTCCGCACACCGGGCAGCACCGTCAATACGCCGGGGCGGTCCAGGGCGTACTGAATGCACTGATATTCCGTCAGAGCCTGGCCAAAAGGTGATGTTTTCGCGTCCAGCAGCTGCCCGGCACTAAACGCTTTCATTACCGAAATGCCTACGCCCTCCGCCTCACACCGGCGGTACAGCGCGGCCCGTTCATCCCCGCTTCCAATGGCATATTCTCCATGACGGTAATCGTAGGCGGGGTTGATGCTGAACATCAGCATATCTAAAATATGCATATCCAGCACCTTCTCCGCCACCTTGGGAGTGTGGGAGGACAGGCCAATATGATGAATGACGCCCTGCCGCTTCAGATCCTCTATGTAGGCGATGGTTCCATGGGCCGCCGCCTTCTCCAGATCGGAAAGCTCATCAATGCAGTGGATAAAGCCAAAATCGATATAATCCGTCTGCAGCGCCTTTAGCTGCCAGTCAATGGAACGCCTGATCTCGTCCAGATCCAGCGTCCAGCCATATTTTCCGCTGCGGTAATCCGCGCCAAAATGAATCTGGAAATACACTTTGTCCCTACAGCCGGATACCGCCCGGCCATAAGCCGAAAAAGGCGTAGCGTCCCCAGCGGCCATGTCAAAATAATTGATGCCGTTCTCCAGCGCCATGACAACGGTCTTTTCGGTTTCCTCCTCACCGGAAGCGCCAATGGAGCTGCTCCCCAAGCCGATGATGCTGATTTGTTCGTTCCCGTGTGGTAACTTACGGTATTTCATGGAGTCTCCCTCCTTTTTTATTTTTCAAATGTTCCCTTGAAAAAGTTCTCCAGCTTGCTCATTGCAAAAGCTCCTGATACTTTTACTTCTTTTCTATTCTTTGGGCAGGCTTTTACCAAACCGATAAAGTTCCTCTAACTTCTCCGGCGCCCTATTTTCTTTACCGTAAGCTGTGAAAATCCCCATATCCTCCAAATGTAAATAGTTCAAAAAGGAATTCTGGTACTCATAGATCGCTCCGCTGTACACATGATCGCTGCCAGAGGAAAGGATCAGCGCCGCTTTTTTGAGGTACTTCGGTTTATCCAGTGCATAGATGCGGTTGATAGCGCACTGGAGCTGTCCGGAAAAGCTGTGATAATAGACAGGCGAAGCCAGCACGATCATCTCCGCCGCATCCAACAGTGGATATACTTCCTGCATATCGTCTTTCTGAATGCATTGGCGTTCATGGCCGGAATCTTTTTGATGGCAATATTCACAAGCCATGCATCCGGCAATCTTTTTCTGACAGACATTTACCACATCTACCTGATGGCCGTTTTCCCGTGCTCCCTCTGCAAAGGCTTCCACCATAGCGGCAGTGTTTCCACGCGGGCGCGGGCTGCCATTAAAGACAAGTATCTTCATTCCACACTACTCCTTCATTGATAAGGTTGCGGTCACATCGCCGCTGCCCAGTGCTTCTTCCCAGCCAGTGAGATCATCGATACGACCAAGTTTTGTGTAGCTCCAGGAATTGGATCCATAGAACATGACGATCTGATTTCCCTGATACAGCACAATGTCCCCGGCCTGGGTCGTAGTCTGGCTGTCGCTGGCTGGAAGGCTCTGGCCCAGTGGTCCTACCTTTTCAAAACCGGCATAATCATCAAGCTGCAAGGTGATGGAGCCGTTCTCCATCATCTGAACAAGAGCAGCCACGGCGCTGTTGTTCTCCAAAGTGGCAGTAAAATCCTGCCCGTTTACATTGACGTTCATCTTCATTTCGCTGTTCTCCTCCTCGCTTGATTCACTTTCCGTATTCTCCGCTTCCTGCGATGACACTGACAGTTCCTGCTCCGGCTTATCACTTTGAACTGGCTCCTGGTTTCCACAGCCCGCCAACAGCACGGATATGCCAAATAAAACAACTATCAGGAAAGAAATTGTTTTCTTCATCGTTTCGCCGCTTTCTTAAAAGTTCTTTTTTAGAAAAGTAGCTGCAGGAACACAACCATCCCCAACAGGCATAGAAGCGATCTGTTTATGCGCAAGCGCAAGCGGCATCGGCCTTCTACTGCGTCTGCACGGTTCCGGTTGCTTCTTTAATATCCCGGATGATCTCGCCCACCTCCGGCACAATGATCCGGCTTCCGGGAAGCGGGTTCTTAATGCTTACTACCGGCGTGGTGATCGTTGCTTCCACTTCGCTGCGCTCAAAGGCCAGGTCGCAGCCCTCCATTTCGCAGTCAATAAGTTTTAATCCCTTACAGTAACATAACGGCTGCGTACCGATGATCCTGCAGTTTTCAAAGGTGACATTTTCGCAGTACCAGGCCAGATACTCGCCCTTCACTGTGCAGTTTCGCACGGTAACATTTTTCGCATGCCAGAACGCGTCCTTCGTATCAAAGGCACAGTTCTCAAACACGGAATCCTCGATGTACTGGAAGGAGTATTTGCCTTTCATCCGCACATTGGTAAAACGCAGCCCAAAGGAGCGCATCATAAAATATTCGCTTTCGGCATCGCAGTTTTCCATTTCGATCTTTCTGGACGACCAGCCAAACTCCGGAGAAAGAATATCGCAGCCGCGGATAACGGCGTCCGAGCACTCCCTCAGCGCCTTGATTCCGTGAAGCTTCGTATTCTCAATTGTGATATGATCGGAATACCAGAGAGCGGCCCGGCAGGCCCGTCAAAGGAACAGTCCTTCACCATAATATCCCGGCTGCCATAAAGGGCGCGTTCCGCGTCAAAGGTTTGATCTTCAATGATTTTCACAGAAAAGCCTCCTCTCCTCTTACAGTGTACTTCCGAAAAGATGCGATATCAAATACTTATTTTTTATCCTATTCCATAATAAAATCAAATGGAATTTTCCTCCCGTTATTGCATTTTCTTTTTATTCCATGTAAAATTTCATAAAAGCCCCATTTATTCTATCCATGTCAGGTGATCCAAATGGAATTTCGTTTATTAGAGTATTTTTTAGCGGTGGCCAGAGAACAGAGCATTACAGCCGCCGCGGAATCGCTGCATATTTCCCAGCCGGCTCTGTCCACGCAGCTGAAAGCGTTGGAAACCGAGCTGGGGAAACAGCTGCTTATCCGCGGCGTGAAGGGCTCCCGCAAGGTCATTTTAACAGAAGAGGGAATGATCCTGCGAAGGCGGGCGGAAGAAATCATTTCTCTGATGCGCCGCACGGAAGAAGAGATCACCGGCTCCGACGAAACAATCGCCGGCAATGTTTTTATTGGAGCCGGGGAAACGGAAACCGTCCGCCTATTTGCGCAGGCCGCCCAAAAAATACAAAAAAAATATCCAGATATCCAATACCATATTTCCAGCGGCAACGCGGAACATGTATTGGACTATCTGGATAAAGGACTGATTGATTTTGGACTGCTCTTTACAAAAGTCGATCCGCAGAAATACGAAGCCCTCCCGATGCCGGTAAAGGATACCTGGGGCGTTTTAATGCGGAAGGATTCCCCCTTGGCAAAAAAAGAATCGATCTGCCCGGAGGATCTGTGGGATAAGCCTCTGATCATTTCCCATCAGAAGGGGGACGATATTCTTCTTGATCACTGGCTTCGGCGGGAAAAATCAGAGCTGCATATTGTCGCCACCTACAATCTGCTTTTTAATGCCTCTTTGCTAGTGGACGAGGGACTCGGATACGCCTTAGGCCTTGACAACATTATCAATACCC
Organism: Candidatus Copromonas avistercoris (nom. illeg.); assembly: GCA_018713185.1. GTDB lineage: Bacteria > Bacillota > Clostridia > Lachnospirales > Lachnospiraceae > Copromonas > Copromonas avistercoris. The sequence goes on from DVFQ01000155.1 coordinate 7,537, forward strand.
AAAGCGGCAATCTTTGTTTCCGGCCGCTCTCTCCCCGGTTGGAAGTAAACAGCTTTATCGTATGGAAAAAATACCAGGTATTTTCCAAGGCAGCCAATCTTTTTCTGCGGTATCTCCAGGATATGATTCCGCTTATTGAGCCTTTAGATCCGAATATCCCAGGATCAGGATCGTCGCGATGATCATGGCGAACCCCAGAAGATCGATCAGCGCAAACGGCTCATGCAGCCAGAAAGCCGATAAGAGCGTCGCCGCAATGGGCTCCACGCAGGCATAAAGGCTTGCCCTGGCCGGGCCGATCAGCTTGACGCCGTGCATATACAGGCTAAAGGCCGTAACCGTTCCCAAAAGAATGATCGCAAGGAATGCAAGGATCAGGGACGCGCCCGGTTCATAATGGAAGTTCCACGGCTGAAACACCGCCGCCAGCACGATCCCGCCCACCGTCATTCCCCAGGCCAGCAGATACGGAGACGGATAATACGCTAACAGCCTCCGCGGCTGAACATTATAAAGGACGACGGTTCCCGCCGACAAAAGACCGGTAACAAGGGCCCGCGTAGACAGCGCCATGTGGCCCGGATTTCCATGGGTCGCAATGAGGAACACGCCGGAAACCGCCAGAACCAGGGAAATAAGCTCCATCGCCTTCGGCTTCCTCCGCTCTATCCCGCACATTAAAACCATAATAATAACCGGCGCGATGTACTGGATCACCGTGGCGGTTCCCGCGTTGGACAGCTCAATGGTATAAAAATACGTAAACTGGCACAGCATCAGCCCAAACACGCCGTAAATGATCACGTCAACGGCGTCCCGCCTCTTTTTCCAGATCCGAAATACCTGCTTTCGTTCCCGTATGCCGAAAAACAAAAGCATCATTATCCCGGCGCAAAGAAGCCGGCAAGGCACCAGCCATCGGGCGGTCACGCCCTCCACATCGAACAGATACTGACCGCAGGCTCCGGAAAAGCCCCAGAGGGCGCCGCCAAGCACCGTCGCGGCAATTCCCGCGGCATTGGACGCGCCGGCCCTATTTTTCTTTCCGTCCATTTTTTCTTACTTCCTTCCTTTTACACTGTATTCCCCAACATATTTTTCCAGCGTCCGCCGCACAGCGCCGGGACCGGCCGAAAGCTCCAAAAACATCTCCTCGATCCTTTCTCCCAGACCGGCCTGATACAGATCGATCCCAAACAGGTTCGCATTGGACAGCAAAGGCCTCAGTTCTTTAGAAGAAGCGTTGGAAAGCTGCAGATGAAGGCGTTCCGCCATCGGATCCGGCGATAGCTCAAAGGGCTGTCCAGCATCATCCACAGCCAAAAGATACCGAAGCCACCCCGCAATCGCCAGCGGCACCGCCGTCAATCCCTTCGCGCCGCCGTCCCGCCGCACATAAGCCTTAATGGTTTCCCCAAAACGGATCCCCACCTTCTGGGACGTATCGGTGGCGATCCTCTGGGGCGTATCCATTAAGAACGGGTTGGGAAGCCGCTCCGTCAGCACTTCCTTTAAAAAGTCCTCCGACTTAAGAATCCCAGGCGATTCCACCACCGGAAGCCCTTCATCCATTCCCAGCTTCCATACCAGGCCGGAAAGCGCCGGATCCTTCATCTCATCCGCGATCAGCCGGTATCCCAAAACACATCCATAAACAGCCAGCGCCGTATGAAGCGGATTTAAGCAGGCCGTAACCTTCATCCGCTCCGTCTTATTCACCGTTTCCCGGTCCGTCATGTAAACGCCGGCCTTTTCAAGCGCCGGACGTCCGTTGGGGAACCGGTCCTCCACCACCAGGTACTCCGGCCCTTCCCCGTTGACAAAAGCCGCCGCGTAGGTCTTCTTTTGGGTGACCATAAGCTCCATTTCCTCTACCCCGGCTTCTTCCAGCGCTTCGGCCACCGCTTCGGCCGGACGGGGCGTGATCTTATCGATCATGGTCCAGGGAAACGAAACCCTATCCTCATCCGCCAGCCAGGCGGAAAATCCAGGATCCGTAAACCCGCGCCGCTCCCATTCTCCGGCCGCCGTAAGCAGAGAATTTTTAAGCCGCTCCCCGTTATGGGAGCAATTATCCATGGAAACCATGGCGATGGGAGATCCTCCCGCCTGATACCGGGCATAGAGCAGAGCGCAGACCTTTGTCATAGCGCAGGACGGCTCCGACGGCCCTTTTTCAAAATCCGCCAGAACTTCCGGAAAGAAGTTTCCGTCCGCTCCCGCCAAAGCATAACCTTTTTCCGTAATGGTAAAGGACACCATCTGAAGCCCCGGATCGCTCATGATTTCCCGCAGCCATCCCCAGGCCGCCGGGTCCTTCGGATCCGCCTTAACGATCTCCGCCAAAGAACCAAGAACCCGCTTCTCCATCGATCCGTCCGCCCGCAGCGTCACCGCCAGCGCCAGATTATCATGAGGCTTATAAATCCGGTCCACCGTCTCATAATCATGGGGCGCGGCGGCAAGAATCCCGCCCGCCAACTCTCCCTGCTCCAATAGACGGTCCGCGATCGCCAGCAGAAACATGCGGAAAATATTCCCGCTCCCAAAATGCAGCCACCGGGGCGACTGAACGCCCGCTCTAACCGCCTTCTCCACCGAATACGACGGCAACCGGATTCCCGCCGCCTCCCATGCCGCCCGTTCCTTCAATCCTTCAAACGTCAGCCTCATAATCTCTTTTCTCCTTCACCATGCAGTTGACTTTTTCCTAAAACTATTCTACTATCCTCTTATATGTTTGTATCTACCGCCAGAGAAACCGGCCCCTTTTCCCGGAAATCCACAGAAGCAAAACAAGCCGGCGCTGGGGTCATCCTCTGGGGTCATCCATAAGGAGGAATACTATGAAAGCAGTACAGATCGTACGTCCCGAAGAGCTTCGCGTCATCGACGTGGAAAAGCCCTCCATCACCGAACACGACAACGTATTGGTCCGCATGACGGCCGCTGGGATCTGCGGTTCCGACATCGGCATCTATCACGGGACCAACGCCGCCGCCACCTACCCCCGGATCATCGGCCATGAGATCGTCGGCGTCGTCGAAGAAACCGGTCCCGGCGTCACCAGCGTAAAAAAAGGCGACCGGGTTATCGTCAACCAGGTCGTAAGCTGCGGCCACTGCTATCCCTGCAGTCTGGGAAGGGGCAATGTCTGCGATAACCTAAAGGTACGCGGCGTCCATATCGACGGCGGCTACCGGGAATTCCTTGTCGTCCCGGATTCCGACTGCTACCTTCTTCCAGACTCCCTTTCCGATCGGGACGCGGTCATGATCGAGCCTACTACGATTGCGATCCAGTCCTGCTCCAGAGCGGAGCTGACGGCGGAGGATACCTTGCTTTTATATGGCTACGGCTCCCTTGGAAGCTCCATCTTTCGCATCGCCAGCCAGATCTGCCCCAATATTATCGTCGCCGAGCTGTCTGACGAGAAGCTGGCCGCCGCCAAGGCCCACGGCGCCGCCCATACCATCAATACCCAGAAAGAGGACTTCTTAGAGCGGGTAAGCGCTTACACCAATGGCCGCGGCTCCACCGTTTCCATTGACGCCGCCTGCAGCAAAGGCTCCCTTTTAAATCTGTTGAAAGCCACCGGCAACGCGGGCCGCGTCATTACCATGGGCTTTTCAACCGATCCCACGGAAATCAACCAATTCTTGATCACCTCCAAAGAACTGGATGTCCGCGGATCCCGTCTTCAGAACCGGATGTTTGGAAAAGCCATTGAAATGATCCGCGAAGGAAAACTGGATTTAAATGGCGTCGTGTCCCATACCTTCCCGCTGATCGAAGCACAGAAGGCCTTCGATTTCGCGGACACCCATGACCCGTCCATCCGTAAGATCGTGCTTACCTTCGACTTCTAGCCAGAAAGGGCTGCCCCTGACGCTCAAGCAGACCTGCCGGAACATAACCGGCAGGATATGCGAAAGGCCATTGGGACAGCCCTTTTTTCTTAAGCGCAGTCCGCCTTATGTGGATTTCACCGCTTTATGCGGATTTCACCGTCTTAAGCCCGATCCGCCGCCGCTGTGATGGAAATTTCCACCGGAGCGCTTCCCGGCAGAGAAGCGACGCCCACCGCCGCCCGGCTGCCGACACCGGCCTCGCCAAGCACCTCGCAGAAATATTCCGAAGCCATATCCGCCACCTTGGACTGGCTGGTAAAGCCCTCTTCCGCGTTGACATAAACCGTAATGGAGAGGATCTGCACCAGCTTCTCCCCTTCTTCCAGCTTATTCTCCGCCGCCGTCAGCGCGTTCTTCGCCGCCTGGACGACCGCCTCGCGGTACTCTTCCAGATCCGCCGAAAGACCGATCTTTCCGGATTTCATTAAAACTCCATTTTTCCTGGACGTCATGCCCGCCGTAAAAATAAAATTCCCAAACCGGGTCGCCGGAACGTATTTCCCCTGGGGAATCGGATTCGCTTCTTTTCCCATGCCCTTCTTCCTCCTTATGCCTGCTTTCTGTAACGGTCCATGATCGCAAACAGCCGCTTCATTGCCGCCACCGCGTTCTCCTTATCCTGGGAGAAGTTGATACGGAACTGATGAAGGTACTGAGGACCGAATTCTGTTCCTGGCGTTACGATCACGTTCGCCATCTCCCGCACGATGCGGATAAACTGGTGGAGCGAAACCTCCAGCTCCGGGATCGTAACAAACAGATAGCTTCCGCCCTCCGTCGGCTTTGCGGATACGTCGGGCGTCTCGCGGATCACTTCAAGGATCGCGTCCCGGATCTCCATGTGCTTCTTTACACGGTTTTCCATGAAGCCCTCCGGCTCATTGAACCAGGTCAGGAATACCGCCTGATTATATCCGGAGCACCGGAGCGCCATAATAGCCTGGAGCTTTTCCATCCGCTCGATCACCGCCTCCGTGCCGAAAGCCGCACCCAGACGGTAGCCGCTTAAGGATTCCGTCTTGGAGGGTCCCAGGATCGTGATCAGATTCTCCGGAATCTCCTTCTGCGCGCACAGATGGGTATAGGAAACTCCCGGATAAACCTGTCTGGAATACAGCTCGTCTACGATCAACGTCGCATGATGCTCTTTGGCCATGGACGCGATCGACGTAATTTCTTCGTAAGAGTACACGCAGCCCACCGGATTATTGGGGTTGGAGAACAAAAACAGCTTGACTCCATCCTCGAACGCCTTTTTTAACGCCTCCAGATCGATCCCGGCCCGGCCCGACGCCGTCTCATAGTCCATCGGGATCGGAACCAGCTCGCCGCCGAAAAATTCCACCATCTTCCGGTTCGCGAAATAATCCGGCTCCACGATCGCCACCTTGTCGCCCGGCATCATATTGCTGCCCATGGCAAGGAACAAGGCTCCCTGGGTACCCGGCGTTAAGATCAGGTTCTTTGCCGGATCGATGGCCGCTCCCGTAAAGGCCGCCAGGTTCTTCGCCACATGCTCAAGGATCAGCTTTCTGCCCCGGTACGGCGTATAAGCCTGGGCCGCGCCTTCCTTTACGCCCCGCTCGAACACCTCAAAGCTTCCCGGCGTAGGGATATGGGCGTCCACATCTCCATGGGAGAAATCAACCACCGGCCCCGGAAGCGGCTCCCCGCGCAGCTCCAGCGCCTGGGACTTCTGCAGCGCCTCCTGGCCCGGAGCATTGTCGATTCCCAGCATGTCAAACTTTTGTTCAATGGTCATGGTAATCCCCTCCTGTTCTTTTCGTCCGCCCTCGGACATCACGTTTTCCTATGGTGTCATCTTACCACATTCCCACCGGAGTTTCCACTGTTTTCCGCATGGATCTTCCCCCGGCTTTCCGCATAAATCTTAAAGCATAGATCCGCGCCCGGCTTTTCCACAAACCCGCGCCCCGGCCCCGCTTTCTAATAATCCAGGTCCAGCCGCCGGACAATCTCCCGGCAGATCTCCTCCGACGTTTTCCCATCCGTAGCCACAGAAAAATCCGCCGCCGCCTCATAATAGGGCCTTCTTTTTTCCATCAGCTGCCGGATATCCGGAACATTCATATGGCCCTTTAGCACCGGCCGGTCCCCGGTCTCCCGGATCCGCTCGTACACCGTTTCCGGATCCGCCGTAAGAAGAACAACACTCCCGGACTCCTTCATCAGCCGGACATTTTCCTCTCTTAAAACCACGCCGCCTCCGCAGGAAACCACCGCCGGCTCCCGGTCCTTGAGTTTCCTTACCAGTTCCGTTTCCAGATCCCGGAAAAACGCCTCTCCATAATTTTTAAAAATTTCCTGCACCGGCATTCCCTGGCCCGCGGCAATCTCCTCATCCATTTCGATCTGCCTCCGGTCCGTAAGCGCCGCGAGAACGGCCGCGTTGGTGCTTTTCCCGCACCCCATAAATCCGATCAAAAAAATATGTTTTTTCACTCAATCTCCCTCAATTTCCCTTTTTTACACACACTATAGCAGAAAAATCCGTATCCCGCAATCGTATCCCAAAAACCAAGTCCGCACCCGAAAAACCTTCTTGACAACCGGCTCCCCCTCCTGCTACAGTTTGAATAAAGTTTCCAGAGATAGGAGAATACGCAAATGAAGATACAAACATCTGGATCGTCCAGCGCCCCTGCCCCCGCCATCACCGGCCATACGGGGCTCATCTGCCTGTTGGGAAGCCCCTGCGCCCACAGCATTTCCCCCATGATGCACAACGCCGCCTTTCGCGCGCTGGGACTGGATTACCGCTACTTAGCCTTTGATGTAAATGAGCAGGCCCTTCCCGACGCGGTACGGGGCTTAAAAGCCATGGGCGTCCGGGGCTTTAACCTGACCATGCCGGACAAAAACAAAATGGTCGCTCTCTGCGACGAGCTTTCCCCGGCCGCCAGGCTCATCGGCGCCGTCAACACCGTGGTCCATGAAAACGGCCGCCTCACCGGCCATAATACCGACGGAGCCGGATATATGCAGTCGGTAAAGGAAGCCGGGTATGACATTATTGGGAAAAAAATGACGCTTTTGGGAGCCGGCGGGGCCGCTACCGCGATCCTGGTGCAGGCCGCCCTGGACGGAGTGAAAGAAATCTCCGTCTTTTTAAGAAAGACCAGCCGGTTTTACCAACGGGCAGAAAAGACGGCCGAAGCCCTGATGGAGCAGACCGCCGCGAAAATCCGGCTCTGTGATTTTTCCGACCAAAAGCTTTTAAAAAGCGAACTGGCGGACAGCGCCATCTTAACCAACGCCACCTCCGTCGGCATGGCGCCCAATGAAAACGCCTGTCCCATCCCGGAACCTTCGTTCCTGCCGGATGGGCTCATCGTTTCCGATATTATTTACAATCCCTCCGAAACCGCCCTGCTGAAAATGGCGAAAAGCCGGAATCTGCCCGCCTTTAACGGCGCCTATATGCTCCTCTACCAAGGAGCCGAAGCCTTTCAACTTTGGACAGGAAAAGAAATGCCGGTGGAAACGATCAAAGCGCAGTTTTTTTAGCCCCCTGCAAAGAATTGACCCTCCAGAGGATCTTTCTCCCGCAGGGATAAAATTCCCCATAAAAAATCTGCCGCTCGGCTTGCAAAAACCGCGCGGCAGATTTTTTTATTCTGTGATTCTTAAATTCCGAACTATTCCATTCAAACTTCCAATCCCTACCGGATCGTGATCCTTCCCTGTCCGGCCGGATCCGCGTACTCCTCGCCAACGGTTCCGTTGAGATATTCCGCAATGTAGGATGTGATCGTATCCACGTCAACCATGGTATCGTCCTTTAAGATCTCGCATCCAGCAAACATGCTCATTCCGTCTCCGCCGGATTTCAGCCAGTAGTTATGGGACGCGACGGTGTACATTCTATTATCGTCCAGGGGCTCGCCGTTTACCATGATATCCGTTACGCGGCGGGCGCCGGAAACACCGGCGAAATTGCCCTGCTCATCCACCTGAACGCTGGACGGGATCGAGCTGTCGATAGTATAGGTAATGCCGGATACCTGGATAAAGGAACCCGTCTCCTGCGGATACATACGAGCGCCCATTTCCAGCGCGTCTCTCAACGCGGAGCCCGGCACGTTCGCCATGCAGATCATGTTTCCGAAGGGATAAACGGTCAGAGCGTCTTCGTAAGTAATGTCGCCTGCTTCGATGGTGCTGCGGATCCCGCCGCCGTTCATCATTCCGATCTCAGCGCCCATCATATACCGGTACGCGTCCGCGCAGAAGTCACCCAGATTGGTCTCGGAGCTTCTGACGGCTCTGGCGCCCGTTTCCGGATCAGAATCCGTGAGCGTTACGCTCGTATGGCCAAGGACGGTCTTTAAGGACTCCGCGTACTGGGACTCAATTCCGGCAATCCGCGCGTCCATATCCGCGTCCGCGGCCGGATTTCCCTCCTCATCCAGAACGGAGCTTACCAATTCCGTATGGATCTCGCCGGCAGGAGTAATGGTAATTTTCCCGATGTTGGCAAACTTGGTTCCCGTCTGCGCAGCCGGGATCTCCTCGCCGATTTCATTGGTCATCGTCTCCGCGTAGGTCTGGTGGGAATGGCCGTCGATCAGGACGTCGATTCCCGTAGTATTGGCAATGACGCTTCTGGAGCTCCAGCGCTCCGTAATTCCCTCTTTTCCAAGGTGGGCTACCAGAACAACGTAATCCGCGCCCTCGGCCCTCGCCTCATCCACGCTCTTTTGAACCTGATCGTATAAAACCTCTCCCGTCGGATCCTCGCTGAAGCCGTAAACATATCTTCCCTGGCTGTCCTGGAAATACGCGGGCGTAGATTTGGTAAAGCTTTCCGGCGTCGTAACGCCCACATAGGCTACCTGGATATCGTCGTAGCTTATGATCTTATAGGGCTTGAAAACCGTCGTGCCGGACGGCTCGTTTACAAAGTTGCAGGAATAATAGCCGCAGTCCAGCTGGCCGTACAGGCTGAAAAGCCGCTCCATTCCATAATCGAACTCATGGTTTCCGGGAATCGCGAAGTCATATCCGGCCTGATTCATAATCTGGATAATATATTCGCCCTCGGAAAGCGTTCCCACCGGCGCGCCCTGGATCGCGTCCCCCGCGTCCACCAGCGTCACGTAGGGCGTCTGCGCCTCCATCTGCTTCGTGTACGCCGCAAGGCCGCTGTAGCCGATGCCGTCCCTGATCCCGCAGTGGATATCGTTGGTGTGTAAGATCACGATATCCTGGTCAATGGCAAATGCCGGAACCGTCATGGCCCAGGCCGCCGCCAAAGAGAGCGCGCACGTAAGGGCGGCGCGCTTTCCGCTCCCTGCTTTCTTTCTGCTTGTTTCCATTGCCGCTTCCTCCTTCTTTCGCTTTTCCTGTGAACCGCACAGCGCCTTCTCATAAAAACAAAAGGAACTGTCTGCAATCCCAATACAGAATTGCAAACAGCCCCTCGTCTTTTTCTTATGCTCTGGACAGGTACTCGCCTGTGCGGGTATCGATCTTTACCTTGTCTCCCTGGTTTACAAACAGCGGCACATTGATCTGAGCGCCGGTTTCCACGATCGCCGGCTTCGTAGCGCCAGTGGCGGTATCGCCCTTAAAGCCCGGCTCTGTATCCGTGATCTCCAACTCCACAAACAGCGGAGCCTCTACGGAAAATACGTTTCCATTATAAGAGCAGACCTTAACGGTTTCATTCTCCTTTACGAACTTTAAAGCGTCGCCCACAATGTCCTTATTCAGAGCAACCTGCTCGTAGGTGTTCATATCCATAAAGTTGTACAGGTCGCCGTCCGCGTACAGATACTGCATGTCCACGCGGTCGATTCTGGCTGCCGGGAATTTTTCCGTCGGACGGAAGGTTCTCTCAACCACGCCGCCGTTGATCACGTTTTTTAACTTCGTCCGTACAAAAGCCGCGCCCTTTCCGGGTTTTACATGCTGGAATTCCAGGATCTGGACCACCTGGCCGTCGATCTCCAGCGTTACGCCATTTCTAAAATCACCTGCAGATACCATAAATGATATTCCTCCTTAAAACTCGTCGTTACTTTTCAATCACGCAAAAGCCTTATTCTATCCTATTTTATACTATAATCCGCCGCTTTTCAACCACTTTTTTCCGGCTTCCGGCTCATTCTTTTCCGCCCGGCTTTTTTTGCCGCGCGGCCTTTTCCCTCTGCCGGGCCGTTTGGGGATGCTCCCGGAAATAAAACCACAGCACCACCGCCTCCAGCCGCCGCTTGAGTACGATCTGGATCTCCTCTTTTGGGTTGATGGGCTTTACCAGGATCGAATACAGGCCTGTCCGGTTCGCGCCCCAGATATCCGTAAACAGCTGGTCGCCGATAAAAAGCGTATTGGAACGGTTGGTCCCCATCCGCGCCATGGCCCGCTCATATCCCGCGCGCTTCGGCTTTCCTCCCTTTTCAATAAACGGGCTTCCCACCTGCCCGGCAAACGGAGCCACCCTGGGCTTCTTATTATTCGACAGGATGCAAGTAGAAAATCCCAGCGCCCGAAGCCTTTGAAACAGAAGGATGGCCGCTTCATCAGCCGGCGCCCCGTGGGGGACCAGCGTATTATCCACATCATAAATGATCCCTCTGTAGCCCTTTTTATAAAGTTCCTCATAGGGGATCTCGTAGGCGCTTGCCGCGTAAAGGGAGGGATAGAACACTTTAAGCATGATCCTTCTCCTGCTTATTATTTAAGAACTTTGCCAGCTCCTCCATAAACGCGTTGACGTCCTTAAACTCGCGGTACACGGAAGCGAACCGCACGTAAGCTACCTCGTCCACATCCTTTAGCTTCCGCATGACCAGCTCGCCCACATCCGAAGCCGGAATCTCCTTTTCCTCCCGGCTGAAAATTTCCGTTTCGATCTCGTCGATCATGTTCCGGATCTGCTCCGAAGAGATCGGCCGTTTGTGACAGGAAAGCAGGATCCCCTTCTCGATTTTCGAGCGGTCGTAAGCTTCCCTGGAATTATCCTTTTTAATGATCATTAACGGCAGCGTTTCCAGCTTTTCATAGGTGGTAAACCGTTTCCCGCACTGCTCGCACTGTCTCCGCCGCCGGATCGCGCTGTTGTCATCCGCCGGGCGGGAATCGATCACCTTCGTATCCTGCGCGCCGCAGTATGGACACTTCATTTTCATCCCCTCCTTGTCTTTTCTTCCAGCTTGACTAAAACGATATCGTCCCCGATCCGGCAGATATTCCCAAAGGGGATCACATACTCCTTCTCCCTGCCGAGGAACCCGCAGATACAGCCGGGCCCGGGAACTACGATCGCTTTTATCTGTCCCGTACAGGGATCAAATTCCAGATCCCCCACGAACCCCAGCCGCCTGCAGTCGCAGACATTGATCACCTCATGCCGCTTTAATTCGCTCATGCGCATCGAAGGCCCTCCGGGAATTTCAATCCTTGCTGTTATCCTATGCGGGAAGGCCGGTTTCGGTGACGGTCTGCGCTGAATTTACAGCCCGGTGCTTTTCAGCCTGGTGTTCTTGGCCCAGCAGTTTCGGGCCGCCGCTTTTAGCCCGGCGCTTACAGCCGGTTCTTAAAATATCCCTCCGCGCAGTAAATGGCGCCCACCGGATTATGAGCCAATACCCGGTCCTTTGCCACCAGGGTCGTCACCATGGCGTCCGAATACCGGTAAAACAAGGAATCATGCCCCACGCAAAGCCCCAGGGCAATATTCAATTCCGTTTTCTGCTCGTTTAACAGCTTCGCCTGCAGGATCGGGTTGCACATGGCCTCGAACGCGCCCGGATTCAGTTTTTTATCCTCCGGGATCCCCGCCTCGGCCTTATCCATGCCGCCGGATTTACAGACGGCGGAAACCACCTCCAGGCCGTTCTTTCTTAAAAGGTCCGCCACCACCTTCGCTTCCTTGGCAAGGCCGATGCAGAAGGCCAGACCGATCCTCTTGTAGCCCATCCGCTGGCAGAAGACAACCGTCTCCTTTAATCTCGGCCACTGGCAGTAGCCGTCATGCTCCAGCACCGACGACGTTACGAAAAAGCGGTTGATCTCCGGCTTTTGATATTCCGCTCTCGCTTCCTCCACCAGCGCCTCCTGGCGCATGGGACAGTTCTTTGGCATATTCTTTTTCTCCGGATCCAGCTTGCAGGCATGGATCGTACAGCTGTCGCATGTGTACATATTCTGACTCCTCCTTTTCCTTTACCGTCTGCGGATCTGGTCTCCCAGGATCCGCAGGGCGTTTCCTCCCAGCATCATCGCCTTCTCCGCCTCGGAAAAAGCGCTGTTTCTAATATAGGCGATCGCCGCCTTCTCCGACCCGTAGGGGAAATCGCTCCCAAACAGAACCCGGGCCGGGCCGAACTCCGACGCGATCCGAAAGAAATCCGCGGGATCCTGCCGTTCGGCGCTCATAGCCGTATCCAAGAACACATTCTCCGGCAGATTCGCCAGGGATTCTCCCTCCTTAGGCTCCATGGACCGGCCGCCCATATGGGCTAAGATCACCGGCACATCCGGCAGATACCGGATCAGTTTTTCCACTCCCGACGGATACAGGTCAAAGGGCCGCTCCATGCGGGCCGAACCGCAGTGGATCAGCACCGGAAACCGCAGATGATTAATGTGGCGCCACATATCCTGATACCGCTCCTCCGTCAGATCCACCTGCTGAAACGGCGGATGGAATTTAATCCCCGCCATTCCCATATCCTTCAATTTTTCAATCTCTTCGATCACATGCTCGCAGTCGGGATGCAGGCCGCCGAAGGACAGCAGATTGGGCCGCATGACCTCTCTCGCGAACCGGTTCACATCCGTCTGGTTCGCCGGTTTCGTTACCACCGGCTGGATGACGGAAAGGAACACGTCCTCCTCCTTCATCCGGTCCAGGAGATTTTCCCGGATCGGAAGCTTGGAAGCGTCGTCATGCTCCCTCCCGGCCACCTTCATGGCGCGTCTGGCCAGGGCCACGGGATAAATATGGGTATGAATATCGATAATGAGCTGCTTTTCTCCGTTCAAATTGGTTCCTTCCTACCGCCCGTTCTCAGATGCTTTCGTTTCAAATGCTTTGGCCTCAGATACGTTAGTCTCAAATACATTGGCATCAGGTACTTTGGCATCGGCGGCCAGCTCCGCCTTTAAGCTGGCGACGCACTCCTCCAAAATTTCCAGATTCCGCTCCTTAGAACAAACGTCTCCGTTTTCCCGCATGCTTTCAATATATTCCGCAAAGGCCCGGCAAAGGGAATTTTCCCGGATCAGAAGATAACGGTATCCCAGCCGTTCGTCATACAAAATAAGATTCAGCCCGCAGCCGCCGCTGGCAAACACATTGAGCCGTTTGGTGAGCATCAGATTTTTACTGTCTACGATTCCCAGCTCGCCTTCCTCTTTCTCAATGCTCGTCCGGATCTGCTCCAGGATCACAAGGCGCTCTTTTACCGTCAGCGGTCTCGTATATTCCCGCGGGTAGTCCGCGCAGATTCCGGTCCGCACAAATTCCCAGATTCCCTCTTCCGTAAAATAGTGGAAAAACCGGCTTCCGTCCGCCAGCTGGCGGGTCCGTTTCATGAAGCCCTCGATCAGTTCTTCCCTACGGGGAATCCCCTGCGCCACCACCCGCTCCACTAGCTCTCTTCCGGCCCAGACGGCAAAGCAGGGCTGGTATTCTAAAAAGCACCGCTCTCCCGCCTGATTATCGATCCGCAGCACATGGGCCAGCATTTCCTCGACCGTGCTGTAATATTTGGCGAAGGGCTCCGCTCCCGAAAGTCGTTCCATGAAGTCCTCCCGAAACCGCTGTTCCGCCTCCCGGCCGCTGATGCTGACCGCCCTTTCCAGATCGGCGGAAAGCAGGATCACCGCTCCCTCAAAGATCACATAATAGGGATATAAAAGCCCGTTGTTCCCGTCCATCACCGGGTAATTATGGTAATAAAAATAGGTTTCATAATCCGATCCGGCTTGAAAATAGTAAGGCATCAGGTTATTCAACACCCGCAGGTTATGGTACCGGAAGCTCACGGCGTCCGCCCGCTTGACAAGCTGAACCAGCTGGACGATCTTAAGTCTTCCGCCCGCTGGGTTCCCCTCCGGATCCGCCGCCGGCACAAGCCGGTTCAGTTCGCAGGCCTCGGCCGGAATATAGACGCAGGCATGAACCTCCGGCTCCGTTTTTAAAGCCTCGCAGAGCCTGGACCAAACAAACCGCTCCACCGCCACCCGGCCCCGGATCGTGCTGACCGCGGGAGACGCCTCCCCGTTTTTTTCCGTCAGCTCCGGCTCCACGGCGCTCATATCCGCCGTCCGCTCTAAAATTTCCCGGATCGCCTTTCTCTGGAAATAAAAATCCTCGCCGTAAAACGCCAGCAGATACTGCTCGGTAAAGGCTCTCTGTTCCTGGCGGTTCAGATTCAGATTGGCGCGGATCTGTTCAAAAACCGGGCGGCTCGGCACCCGGCCGCCCGATACGTACCGCTGAATATTTACCCGGTTAATCCCGGTCGCTTTGGCAAAGCTGAAATTCGTATGGCCGCTCTCCCGGATAAACCGCTCCAGCAGGCTGCAGAAACTACGCTCTCCCATACCCGTCTCCCATTTCTTTATTCCCGCGGCTCCCAACCGGAAGCCTGCGGGGTTTCCTTCTTTAGCCGCACAGCTTCACAATCACCTGGGCGAAAATCTTGGCGCTGGTCAAAAGCTCGCTTATCACGGCGAATTCATCCGGGCCATGCATATGGTTTTCCGTCTCCGGCATGGACGCGCCGAAGGCCACGCCATTTTTCAGATCATGGACATAAGTGCCCCCGCCAATGGCGACGCATCCGCCCTTGCGCCCGGTATAGACCTCGTAGGCCTCCAAAAGCGTCCGGACAAACTCCGAATCCTCCGATACATGGTGAGGCGCCGACATGGATTCCGTGGAAAATACGAAGCCGTCCTTTTCCATCGCCGCCTTTGCCGGTTTTAAGGTATTCTCCTCATTGGCGCAGATCGGACACCGGCTGTCAAATTCGCCGGAAAGCTCCTCTTCGGTGATCCGCAGGATGCTGAACGCCAGGGTCAGCTCCCCGGAAAGCTCGTCCTTCTGGGCGATCCCCAGGTTTTTTCCCAGCCAGTCCCCATGGGGGATCAGCCGGTTTAACGCCTTTACCTTTTCAAACTGAGGGCTGTCCGCCAACGGCAGACGCTCTGTCAGCGCCAAAAGCCCCGTTAAGGCGTTCTTCCCCTTCCACGGCGTAGAGGCGTGGCCGTTTTCTCCCTCCGCCTCGATCTTTAAGCGGCCTTCCTCTGCGGATACGGTAAAGTGGATCCCCAAGTCCTTCTCCGCCTGGCCGATCAACGCTTCCACCGCATCGCCCTCGAGCCCTTCAAACAGCGCCCAGGCTTTGGCGGGAACCACGTTGGCCTTCACACCGCTCTCAAAAGAAAGCATCCGGGGCAGAGCCTCGCTCTTTTCAAAGGACGCGGAAAACTGGCCGTGGAAATGGCCCTTTTCGATATTGATGACCGGGAAAGAGGCGTCCGGAGAAAAGGTCATCGGCGCTTCCTTCTCCACGCTGTAATAATGCTCGATGTCGGAGCTTCCGCATTCCTCATCCGTTCCCAGGATCAGACGGACGTTCTTCTTTAACGGAATATCCAGCTCCCGCACGGCCCGCATCGCGTAAAGAGCCGCCACCGCAGGCCCCTTGTCGTCGGCGGTTCCCCGTCCGTAAATCTTTCCACCCTTGATAAGCGGTTCAAAGGGCTTCGTCACCGTCCAGCCGTCTCCCGCCGGGACCACGTCCAGATGAGCCAGGATATCCAGCTGCTTTTCTTTATCATTTAAGTCGATGGTTCCCACATAGTTGTCATAGTTATTGATGGAAAAACCGTAGCTCTCGCCCAGATGGAGCGCTTCCCCCAAAACCTCGGCGCAGCGGAGTCCGTAGGGCTTTCCCGCCCGGTAGGAATCCTTCGTGCTTTCGATCCGGCAGAGGGCGGCAATGTCCTCCAGCATCTCGTTTTGATGGGCGTCAATATATCGATCGATCTTTTCCCTGTACATCCTCTGATCCTCCTTCGTTTTTCCCACTTAGTTTCTCCCGAATTCCGCCAGCTTAAGCTTGGGATTCCGCTCCTCCACCATGCCGACGCTCCAGCTGTTGATAAATAAAAGCAGCGGATTTCCCTTCAGATCGCAGATCCGTTTCATATCCGAGGTGCCCTGGATCTTCGCCACGTCCACCTCGCCCGGATTCTCAATCCACCGGATATATTCAAAGGGCAGCTGATCCAGCTTGACCTCTACGTTATACTCATTTTTCAAGCGGTAGATCAAAACCTCAAACTGAAGGACGCCCACCACACCGACGATGATCTCCTCCATACCGGTATTAAACTCCTGGAAGATCTGGATCGCGCCCTCCTGGGCAATCTGGTTGATTCCCTTGATAAACTGTTTTCGCTTCATGGTATCCACCTGCCGCACCCGGGCAAAATGCTCCGGTGCGAAAGTAGGGATTCCCTCGAAACGGAATTTTTCATTGGACTCGCAGAGGGTATCGCCGATGGAGAAGATTCCCGGATCAAACACTCCGATGATATCGCCCGCGTAGGCCTCCTCGATAATCTTCCGGCTCTCGGCCATCAGCTGCTGCGGCTGGGTTAAGCGGATCTTTTTCCCGCCCTGGACATGGTTGACTTCCATTCCCGCCTGGAATCTTCCGGAGCAAATCCGCATAAACGCGATCCGGTCCCGATGGGCCTTATTCATATTGGCCTGGATCTTAAACACGAACGCGGAAAACTTCTCGTCAAACGGATCCACCTCGCCGTCGGTGGTCCGTCTGGGAAGCGGCGAGCTTGTCATCTTTAAAAAATGCTCCAGGAAGGTTTCCACGCCGAAGTTGGTAAGCGCCGATCCGAAAAATACCGGCGACAGCTTTCCGGCGTTCACCAGCTCCTGATCCAAAGGATCGCTGGCGCCGTCCAAAAGCTCGATATCGTCTTTAAGCTGGGCATGGAAATCCGAGCCGATCACAGCGTCCACGTCCTCCCCCTCCACATCGAAGGTACGGCTGGCCACCTCCTTCTGGCCGCCCATAGCCGCCGTAAAGGTAGTGATGGTTTTGGTCTGCCGGTCGTAAACGCCTTTAAAATTCTTTCCGCAGCCGATGGGCCAGTTGACAGGACAGGTATGGATCCCCAAGACTTCCTCGATCTCGCTCATGAGCTCAAAGGGATCCCTGGCCTCCCGGTCCATTTTATTGATAAACGTAAAGATCGGGATATGACGCATCACGCAGACCTTAAACAGCTTGATGGTCTGCGCCTCCACGCCCTTGGAGCCGTCGATCACCATGACCGCCGAGTCGGCCGCCATTAACGTCCGGTAGGTATCCTCCGAGAAATCCTGATGGCCCGGAGTATCCAGGATATTGATGCAGTAGCCCTCATACTGGAACTGAAGGACGGAGGAGGTAACGGAAATTCCGCGCTCCTTTTCAATCTCCATCCAGTCGGAGACCGCATGCTTGGTCGCCTTCCTTCCCTTTACCGTTCCCGCCAAATTGATTGCGCCTCCGTACAGCAGGAACTTCTCCGTAAGGGTTGTTTTTCCGGCGTCCGGATGCGAGATGATCGCAAAGGTCCGCCTTCTTTTTATTTCATCCGTAAAGCCTGACACGTAAAACCTCCATTTATATTCAAAATTGCAGGATTATTCTTGATCTCCGGATTTTTTACTTCCGGACTTTTCCATCTCCGAATTTTCATTACGACTCCTGCGGATGATAATCGCGCAGTTCATCCAGGATCCGGCCGGCCACTTCTTCCTTTGACATCTTGGGAAGCTCCGTTTCCTTCCCCTCCTGGATCAAAGTCACCACATTGGTATCCGTTCCGAAGCCGGCTCCCTCTACCTTTAAATTATTGGCGACGATCATATCCAGATTCTTCTTTTTTAACTTGACCCTGGAGTTTTCCAGCATATGCTCCGTTTCCATGGAAAAGCCGCAAAGAAGCTGGCCCGGCTTTTTATGCTCCCCAAGCCATTTTAAGATATCGCTGGTACGCTCCAGCTCAATGGACAGTTCCCCGTCCGTCTTCTTTGTCTTTTCGCTGTTCACGTATTTGGGACGGTAATCGGCCACCGCCGCCGCCTTGATGATCCAGTCCATCCCTTCCCCAAGACTTGTTACCGCGTCGAACATCTCTTTCGCGCTTTCCACCGGCACAACGCGGACAAAGGGCGGGGGCGCAAGCTCGCAGGGCCCTGATACCAGCGTCACATCGGCGCCGCGCAAGGCCGCCGTCTTCGCGATCGCATAGCCCATTTTCCCGGTGGAGTGGTTGGTAATATAGCGGACCGGATCGATGGCTTCCCGGGTGGGGCCCGCCGTAACAAGGATCTTCTTTCCAGTCAGATCCTTCTCATACTGGATTTCTTTTAAAATATACTGTAAAAGCACCTCCGGCTCCGGCATTTTCCCGGCTCCCGTATCGCCGCAGGCCAGGTAGCCGCTTGCAGGATCGATCACTTCCATTCCATACCGCCGGCAGATAGCCAGATTATCCTGGGTAATGGGGTTCTCAAACATCCGAGTATTCATCGCCGGGCTGATGATCTTTTTGCAGGTGCAGGCTAAAACCGTGGTCGTCAGCATATCGTCCGCCAGACCATGGGCCAGCTTGGCGATCACATTGGCGGTAGCCGGAGCCACCAAAACAACATCCGCCTGCTTCGCCAGGGATACATGCTCCACGGAAAATTCAAAATTCCGGTCAAAGGTATCCACCAGACATTTATTTCCGGTCAGCGTCTCAAAGGTAA
>DVFQ01000156.1 GCA_018713185.1 Candidatus Copromonas avistercoris (nom. illeg.)
TATGCAGCCATTTTTCCGTAGGAAAAATGAGCGGAATACGAATGGTTGGGGGAGGATCGCGGGAGCGCGAGAGCGCGGAGCGATCCGTGGTATCGTAAGAGCAGAAAGCGCAAGGACATGGCGAAAGCACAAAGCGCGAAGCAATCCGTGCATTACTCATAGCTTGACCCGCCCCAAACATGAGTATGCAGCCATTTTTCCGCAGGAAAAATGAGCGGAATACGAATGGTTGGGGGAGGATCGCGGGAGTGCGAAAGCGCGGAGCGATCCGTGGTATCGTAAGCATAGAAAGTGCGGAGACATGGCGAAAGCGCAAAGCGCGAAGCAATCCGTGCATTGTCTATAGCTTGACCCGCTCCCAATATAAGTTTTATTTACGATCATATCAGAAAGGACTTCATTATGGAAAATCAAATAGAAGTGGTCCGGGCGCTCCCGGCGTACCGCCTGACGGAAGCAAAAAGAATCCAGGAGCTGAATGCCGACGGCATGATCCTGGAGCATAAAAAGACGGGAGCGAAGCTGTTCCTTTTAAGCGCGGAGGATGAAAACAAAGTCTTCTGCATCGGCTTCCGCACGCCGCCGGCAGACAGCACGGGAGTTCCTCATATCCTGGAGCACAGCGTACTCTGCGGTTCTGAGAAGTTTCCGGTAAAGGATCCGTTTGTGGAGCTGGTAAAGGGGTCCTTAAATACATTTTTAAACGCCATGACTTATCCGGATAAGACGGTATATCCGGTGGCAAGCTGCAACGAGGCGGATTTCCAGAACCTGATGGACGTTTATATGGACGCGGTCCTAAATCCCAACATCAGCCGGGAAAAGAAGATCTTCATGCAGGAGGGCTGGCACTATGAGCTGTCCGATCCGGAAGGCGAGCTTACTTATAACGGCGTGGTTTATAATGAGATGAAGGGCGTCTTTTCCTCCCCGGAAAGCGTCCTGGACCGCTATACAAGAGCCGTAATGTTCCCGGATACCTGCTATGGCTTTGAATCCGGCGGAGACCCGGAGGAGATCGTAAAGCTGACTTACGAGGACTATCTGGCCTTTTACCGGAAATATTATCATCCCTCCAACAGCTATATTTACCTTTACGGGGATATGGATATGGCGGAAAAGCTTACATGGCTGGATGAGGAATATTTAAGCAAATATGAAAGAGCGTCCATTGACTCGGAAATTCCGGTGCAGAAGGCGTTTCGGGAGCCGGTGGAGCGGGAATTTTTCTATTCCGTATCGGAAACGGAGGAGCTGGATCACGCAACCTATCTTTCCTTAAACACTTCCGCCGGGAACGAGCTGTCGCCAAAGGAATATATTGCGTTCCAGGTTCTGGAATACGTGCTTTTGGACGCTCCCGGCGCTCCGCTAAAAAAGGCGCTTTTGGACGCCGGGATCGGCGACGATATTATGGGCGGCTATGAAAACGGGATCCTCCAGCCGTACTTCTCCGTGATCGCCAAGAATGCCGAACGGGAGCAGAAGGGCGAGTTCCTCGCGGTGGTAAAAGGGACTTTGAGAAAGCTGGCGCTTTCCGGATTGAATGAAAAGAGCCTGCGGGCCGGGATCAATTACTATGAGTTCCAGTATCGGGAGGCGGATTTCGGTTCGGCTCCAAAAGGATTGATGTACGGACTTCAATGCCTGGACAGCTGGCTCTACGGCGGGGATCCCATGATGCATCTGGAGTATGAGGAGACCTTTGCCGCTTTGAAAAAAGGGGTAGAAGAGGGATATTTTGAAGGCTTGATCTCCAAGTATCTGCTGGATAATCCCTATGAGTCTGTCGTGATCGCAAGCCCGAAACGGAATCTGGCGGCTGAGGCGGAGGCGCGGACGGCAAAGGAATTACAGGCATATAAGGACAGTCTGACCAAGGAAGAGATCGACGAGCTGGTGCGCCTGACAAAGGAATTAAAGGAATATCAGGATACCCCCTCGCCGAAGGAGGAGCTGGAAAAGATCCCCATGCTCTCTAGGGACGAGATCGGGCGGGAACCGGCCAAGTTAATTTATCAGGAAACCAGGATCAATGGGATCCCGGTGATCCGTCATGAAATGTTTACTTCCGGAATCGGCTATCTCAAGGTGTTATTTGATACGAACCGGGTGCCCATGGAAGATCTTCCGTATGTGGGGCTTTTAAAGTCGATCCTGGGCTATGTAAGTACCAGCCGTCATTCCTATGACGATTTAAGCAGCGAGATCTTTTTAAACAGCGGCGGCGTGACGTTTTCCGTTACCTCTTATCCGCAGCTTGCCTCGGGCGGCTTTACCGGCGTATTTGCCGCCAGCGTCCGGGTGCTTTACGAAAAGCTGGATTTTGGGTTCGAGATCCTGGCGGAAATTTTCAGAGAATCGATCCTTGATGACGAGAAGCGGCTCCGGGAGATTTTGAACGAGGCGAAGTCCAAAGCGCAGATGAAGCTGATGGGCTCCGGTCATACGGCCGCGGTGGCCCGGGCGACGGCCTATTTTTCTGACACCTCGTATTTTAATGATATGACCGGCGGGATCGGATACTTCCAGTATCTGGAAGCCTGGACGAAAAATTTCGATTCCCGGAAGGAAGAAATCATCGCCGGTTTAAAGCGGGTGACTGCGGCGCTCTTTACGAAGGACAATATGACCGTCAGCTATACGGCGGACGAAAAGGGATTTTCTTATCTTGAAGGAGCCATGAAGAAGCTGGCGGATCAGCTGCCGGCGGGAAGCGGAACCATTTATCCGTTCCATGCGCCCAAAGGGAACCGGAACGAAGGCTTTACGTCTTCTTCCAAGGTCAACTATGTGGCAAGGTGCGGCACCTTTGCGGGAAGCCCCTATTCTTATACGGGAGCGCTGCGGATTTTAAAGGTCATGCTGAGTTACGATTACCTTTGGATCAATATCCGCGTCAAGGGCGGCGCTTATGGCTGCATGAGCAGCGTCGGGCGCTCCGGAGAAGGATATTTTGTATCCTACCGGGATCCCAACGTAAAGGAAACGGACCGGATCTATGAGGGAATTCCCGAGTATCTGGAACAGTTTGACGCGGATGAACGGGACATGACCAAGTATGTGATCGGAACCATCAGCGATCTGGATACGCCGCTGACTCCGTCCTTAAAGGGAGCGAGAGGGCTGTCCGCCTGGTACTCCGGCGTTACCGACGAGATGTTGAAAAAGGAGCGGGACGAGATCCTAAACGCAAAGCCGGAGGATATCCGGGCGCTGGCCGGAATCGTGCGGGAGATCTTAAAGACCGGCGCGCTCTGCGTGATCGGAAACGAGGAGGCCATGAAAAAGGATCAGGAGTTATTTGGAGAACTCCGGCCGTTATTTAACGGAAGCACAGGAGCAGACGAAGGATAAAATGCCGGACGAAAGGAATATGTATGGGAAAGAGTTTTAAATCCGGTTTTGTGACGCTGATCGGAAGGCCGAATGTGGGAAAGTCCACGCTGATGAATCATCTGATCGGCCAGAAGATCGCCATTACCTCAGAAAAGCCGCAGACCACCAGAAACCGGATCCAGACGGTTTATACGGATGAACGGGGACAGATCATTTTTCTGGATACGCCCGGGATCCATAAGGCGAAAAACCGGCTGGGGGAGTATATGGTAAGCGTCGCCGAGCATACCTTAAAAGAGGTTGACGTGATCCTCTGGCTGGTGGAGCCGGGAACCTATATCGGAGCCGGAGAGCAGCATATCGCAAAAATCTTAGGCCGCGTAAAGACGCCGGTGATCCTGGTGATCAATAAGATTGATACGGTGAAAAAGGAAGAGATCCTTAAGACCATGGACGCCTATAAGGATGTATGCCGGTTCCAGGAGATCATTCCCGTATCCGCCTTGAGAAAGACCAACACGGATACGTTGATCCACTCGATTTTCCAGTATCTGCCGGAGGGGCCCAAGTATTATGATGAGGATACCGTTACCGATCAGCCCATGCGCCAGATCGCCGCGGAGTTAATCCGGGAAAAGGCGCTCCGGCTCATGTCGGATGAGATTCCCCATGGGATCGCCGTTTTGATCGAGCGGATGACGGAACGGGAAAACGGGATGTTTGATATTGAGGCGACCATCGTGTGCGAGCGGGAATCCCATAAAGGAATGATCATCGGAAAAGGCGGGCAGATGTTAAAGAAGATCGGAACCGCCGCGCGGATCGAAATCGAAAATCTGATGGACGCGAAGGTGAATCTGAAGCTTTGGGTCAAGGTCCGCAAGGAATGGCGGGATTCCGAGCTTTATATGAAAAATTACGGCTATAACATGAAGGATATCTAATACGATCCCGTATGCCGGGGAAAAGTCCGGCGCGGGAAAGAAGAGAGAAAGGAACAGGCATGAGAGAGCAGGTGTCCGTTGCCGGGATGGTTTTAAAGTCCTCGCCGGTAGGGGAATATGACAGGCGGCTGGTGATTTTAAGCCGCGAACGGGGAAAGATCACCGCCTTTGCCCGCGGGGCCAGACGCCCGGGCAGCCCGCTCATGGCCTGTTCCTGTCCGTTTGTATTCGGGGATTTCTCCCTTTATGAGGGCCGGGACGCCTATACCCTGGTTCAAGCGGAAATACAGAACTACTTCCGGGAAATTGCGGAGGATATGGAAGCGGCCTGCTACGGCTCATATTTCCTGGAATTCTCCGACTATTACGCCAGAGAAAACATAGAGGCATTGGAGCCGCTAAAGCTTTTGTACCAGTCCCTGCGGGCGCTTTTAAAACCCGCGATCCCCAACCGGCTGGTAAAACCAGTTTTTGAGCTGAAGCTGATGGAGCTTAACGGCGAGTACATGGAAAAACCCTTGGGAAACCTTTCCCAATCCGCCTTTTATACCTGGGAATACGTCCTCGCCTCACCCCCCGAAACTCTCTATACCTTCACCCTCACCCCCGAGGTACTGGACGAATTTATCCGGAGCGTAGAAAACAACAAACGCCGATTTATCGATAAAACCTTCCATTCCCTTGACATCCTCCACCTTCTTGTGGATAATGTAGAGTAGCAGCGAGCCCGGCAGCCAGATGCAGAGGAAAGCTTTCTTCATGCTTGCATGAAAGAAAGCTTGAGGATGCAGATGGCTATCGGGCGAGAGCCCGGTAACGAGTTTTACGCGAAGCGGAAAACGAGTGAGGGCCGGGCTCGCAGGAAAGAATGCAGCCGGAGAGGCGGCTATCGGGCGAGAGCCCGATAACGAGTTTTACGCGAAGCGGAAAACGAGTGAGAGCCGGGCTCGCGAAAAAGAAGGCGGCCGGAGAGGCGGCTATCGGGCGAGAGCCCGATAACGAGTTTTACGCGAAGCGGAAAACGAGTGAGGGCCGGGCTCGCGAAAATGTGCAGGAGGAAATTAATGAAAAAGAGTGTGCTTGCGGCAACGCTCCTTTTAGGCGCGGCGGCGGTGTCCGGCTGTTCCAGAGGCGCGGGAACCGAAGCGTTTGCGCCGGAGAAAAGCAGCCTTTATCTTATGGGCGACGGGACGGTTGCCAGCGCGTCGGTAGAATCCTATGAGGCGGATCATTATAGTGCAGAGGAATTGAAGGCCTACGTGGAAAATGCCCTAAAAGAGTTCAACGGGGCGGCGGAAAACGGAGACGGAGAAGAAAACGGCGCGGTTTTAACGGAATGCACGATGGAGGAAGGCTTCGCCCGGATCATTATTGAATTTCCGAATTCGGAAGAGTACCTTCGGTTTGCAGAGGCCTATCCGGAGGAGGATGGAGAGGGACAGCTAAAGACCCTGGACATTGTTCCGGTTCCCGACGGGGTAACAAAAGGATACCTGGTGGGCGCGTCCTTTAAAGACGCCAAAGGGAATACAGTAGAATATAATGAGATCACAAAGCAGAACCGGCTGTCGGTGGCGGCGGTAGAGGGACCGGCATCGATCTATTTGGAAGGCGGAGTCCGGTATTATTCTGAGGGAGCCGTTCTTGAGGGCGACCGGATCCAGACGCCGGAGGAAGGAATCTGCTACCTGGTGTTCCAATAACGGAAAACAGCGCTCCGGGTTTCCGGCGCGGATAAGAAATAAGGAGAATGAATATGGAAAAGACGATGGAAAAGATTGTTGCTCTGGCAAAATCCAGGGGATTCGTATATCCCGGCTCTGAAATTTACGGCGGGTTAGCCAATACCTGGGACTACGGAAATCTGGGCGTTGAACTGAAAAATAATGTAAAGCGCGCCTGGTGGAAGAAATTCATCCAGGAAAATCCCTACAATGTGGGCGTAGACTGCGCGATCCTGATGAATTCCCAGACTTGGGTGGCTTCCGGTCATCTGGGCGGCTTCTCGGATCCTCTGATGGACTGCAAATGCTGTAAGGAGCGGTTCCGCGCCGACAAGCTCATCGAGGACTACATGGAAGAAAACGGCATTACTCCCGAGACTCCCATCGACGGATGGAGCCAGGAGGAAATGAAGCAGTATATTGATGAACATAACATTTGCTGTCCCAGCTGCGGAAAGCATGACTTTACGGATATCCGTCAGTTCAACCTGATGTTCAAGACCTTCCAGGGCGTTACGGAGGACGCGAAAAACACGGTTTATTTAAGACCGGAGACGGCCCAGGGAATTTTCGTCAACTTTAAGAATGTCCAGAGAACCTCCAGAAAGAAGCTCCCCTTCGGTATCGGCCAGATCGGAAAATCCTTCCGGAATGAGATTACGCCCGGCAACTTTACCTTCCGTACCAGAGAATTTGAGCAGATGGAGCTGGAATTTTTCTGCAAGCCTGGAACGGATTTAGAGTGGTTCGCATACTGGAAGCAGTATTGTATCGAATGGCTCCAGAAGCTGGGAATCAAGCCGGAGGAAATGCGGGCCAGAGATCATTCCCAGGAGGAGCTGGTATTCTACAGCAAGGCGACGACGGACCTGGAATTCTTATTCCCCTTCGGCTGGGGCGAGCTTTGGGGCATCGCGGACCGGACGGATTATGACCTGACTCAGCATCAGAATACCTCCGGACAGGATATGACCTATTTTGACGATGAGAAGAATGAAAAGTACATTCCTTACGTGATCGAGCCGTCGCTGGGAGCGGACCGGGTAACGCTGGCCTTCTTGTGCTCCGCTTACGACGAGGAGGATCTGGGAGACGGAGATATGCGGACGGTGCTTCATTTCCATCCGGCGATCGCTCCGGTTAAGGTGGGAATCCTTCCCTTATCCAAGAAGCTGAACGAGGGCGCGGAAAAGATTTACACCGAGCTCTGCAAATATTATAACTGCGAGTTCGATGACCGGGGAAATATCGGAAAGCGCTACAGAAGACAGGACGAGATCGGAACTCCGTTCTGCGTAACCTATGATTTTGATTCCGAAACGGATCACGCGGTTACGGTCCGCGACCGGGATACCATGGAGCAGGTGAGGATCCCGATTGCCGACTTGAAGGCGTACTTTGATGAGAAATTAGAATTTTAGATGAGGCAAGGGGGCGTTCCACAATTCAGCTCTGAATTCTGCGGCGCCCCTTTTTGACGTACATAGGGCGCGGCGGCATGCGAAAAGATATGACGCTGCGCGAAAAAACACAGCAGAGCGCAGGAAAGGCACGGCAGAATACGAAAAAGACGCGGCAGAGCGCAGGAAAGGGTGCGGCGATGGGAAACAAACGAGTGGTGCTGGCGTCCGCTTCTCCCAGGCGGAGCGAGCTTTTAAGGCAGATCGGACTGGTTCCGGAGATCCTTGTGAGCCATGTGGAGGAAAAGGTTTCTTCCAGGATTCCGTCTCAGGTGGTCATGGAGCTGGCCAGGCAGAAGGCGGAGGACGTGGCGCAGGGGATGGATCCGGGTGTGATCGTGATCGGAGCGGATACGGTGGTGGCCGCAGACGGGCGCATCCTGGGAAAACCCAGCGATCATGAAGAAGCGTATCAGATGGCTTGTCTGCTGCAGGGACGCCGCCATCAGGTCTATACCGGCGTATGCATGATCCAAAAGGCAGCGGACGGAGGAACAGACCAAAAGACGGTGTTTTATGATGAAACGGACGTGGAGGTGGAGCCCATGTCCGAGGAAGAACTGCGGGAGTATTCCCGGATGGAAGAGCCCATGGATAAGGCCGGCGCCTATGCGGTGCAAGGGTATTTTGCCAGATACATCAAGAGGGTGAACGGTTCCTATGCCAACGTGATGGGGCTTCCGGTACACCGGGTTTATCAGGAATTGAAAATGCGTGGCTTTTGGGAACAGGCGGAGGAAAAGGAGCATGATTAAGCTGATCGTATCGGATCTGGACGGAACGCTGGTGGAGGATGGCGGAGGCGTCCTGAATCCGGAATATTTTTCTGTCATCCGCGGCCTTAAGGCAAAGGGGATCTATTTCTGCGCGGCCAGCGGCCGCCACGCGTCGGGGATCGAGCATCTGTTTCTTCCGGTAAAGGATGAGATTTTTTATATCGGCGGAAACGGCACCTATGTGGGCTGCCGCGGCCGGGAGCTTTACCGGACGGAATATAAAACGGAGCTGACCCGCGCGATGATCCATGATATGCGGGCGGCGGGCATGGAGATCATCGTGGACAGTTCTGACTGTGTTTATACGGATTCCCAGGATCAGCGGTTTTTGGCATGGATCCAAAACGGGTATCATTTTCGTGTCAGGCAGGTTGAGGATCTTTTGGAACTTACGGCCCCGGTCATGAAGATCGCGGGCTGCAGAATGGACGGCATCGCGGAGGCGGCCCGGCCGGTAATGGAAAAGTACGGGGGAAAGCTTAAGGTAACGCTTTCTGGGAACCAGTGGCTGGATACGATGGAGCGGTCGGTGAATAAGGGCGCGGCGGTTAAGATCCTGCAGGACGGACTGATGATCCGGCCGGAGGAAACGGTTGTTTTCGGGGATCAGATGAATGATGTGGAAATGTTGAAGCAGGCATATTACAGCTTCGCGGTGGCCAACGCCAGGCCGGAGACGAAGCAGGCGGCCAGGTTTTTGGCGGACAGCAATGAAAATCTGGGCCCGCTTAAGATCATGCGGCTGTTTTTATAAAAGAGAGGACGGACTCATTTGAAGAAGAGAAACGGACAATGGATTGCTGCCGGCGGGGTTACGGCCGTCTTGACTCTTTCCCTGTTCCTTGGAGGATGCGGGGTCAAAGAGGCTATTTTTTCCGGAGGCAGGGAGCAGAAGGAATACGGAAAAGCGGAAACCATGATGATTGTGACGTCGGAGCGGCTTCGCTATGAGGAGCTTTATACCAGCCAGATCTGGACCGCGGCCGTCGATAACCGGGGGACGACGTTCGAGTCCTCCCTGCTTTCCCAGATCCATGAATTTTTAAAGGAATTGAAGATCATGAGCCTGATGGCAGAGGAAAACGAACTGACGCTTTCCGGACAGGAGCAGGAAGCTGTGCGGGCTGCGGCGGACGCCTATCTTGCCGCTCTGGGCGGCGGGGGCGCAGAGGCGCTGGGCCTGGAGGAAAAAACGGCGGAGGAATTTTATGAGGATTATCGCCTTGCCAATAAGCTGGTGGACCAGCTGACGGCCGGGGCGGATCTGGAAGTCAGCGACAGCGAAGCCCGGGTGATCACCGTCGAGGAGATCGAAACCTCCGACGCCGAGACGGCTTCGGCTGCGCTTGCGGCGATCCAGGCGGAGGGCGGAAGCTTCCAGGCCGCGGCCAAGGAGTATTCCGAAAAGCCTTTGGAGGAGATCCGTATTTACCGGGGCCAGAGGGGAACGGCCTATGAGTCGGCGGCCTTTGATCTGACGGCGGGCGGCATCAGCGGCGTTGTGGAGGAGAATGGGAAATATTATGTGATCCTCTGCGTCAATGATTACGACGAGGCGGCGACTCAGGAACGGAAAGAATGGATGGTAAGACAGCGGAAAAATGAAACATTTTACAATGCTTATCAGGAATTTAAGACGGAGCTTTTGTTAACGGGAGACGACGCGCTCTGGGAGGAAATCCGCATTTCGGACAGTCCTCAGGTATCCGCTGATTTTTTCGCGGTGTATGAAGAAGCGTTTGGAAGCCTTTAAAAAGCCGGCAGCGCGCGGCAAACCGGATCCAGTCAGACGGCTGGAAATGGTTCGCGGCGGCTGCCGGTTTTTTCTTTCTCTGATCTTCAAAGTGATCGAGTCAAGGCGATCGAGTCAAAGTCCTTTAGTCTTCAAAGAAAGCGGTGGTGAGCCGGTTTAAAGCGTCCTGATCGCAGGCGCCCATGGTCTCCATGGCCGAGTGCATGGCAAGGAGGCCCACGCCTACATCAGCGGCGCGAACGGCCAGTTCGCAGGAAGAAATGCTCCCCAAGGTGGAGCCTCCGCGGATATCGGAACGGTTGGAGAATTTCCGATAGGGGATCTCATGGGCTCTGCAGAGCTCTTCGAGAACGCTGACCGCCGTGGAATCGGTTGCGTAGGACTGAGTCGAGGACATTTTGATCACGACGCCTTCGTTGACCTTGGTATGGTTCTTGGGGTCATAGTTACCAGTCTTGGAGGGATGGTAGGCGTGGCCTACGTCCATGGAAAGAAGGAAGCTGTCAAAGAGGGCGCTTAAATACTGTTCTCTGGTAAAGCCTAAGGACAGGTACAGCTTTTCCATGATCCGGTCGGCGGCGGAGGAAGCGGCTCCCTGCTTGGTGCGGCTCCCCACCTCTTCATTGTCATAAAGGGCGATCAAAGAGATGGTATTTTCATCTTTCCCGCAGCGTCCGGCGGAAAGCAGGCCGGTGAGGCAGGCTTCCACGGAAGTCAGGTTGTCCAACCGCGGCGAGGAATAGAACTCTTCGTTCAAGCCCCAGAGGGTTCCCTGTTCCCAGTTGTAGACGCAGAATTCATAGTCCAGGATATCCGTGCGGGCGACTCCCGCCTCTTTTGCCAGCAGGCCAAGGAAAAAGTCATCCTCCTCCAGCTGATCCTTAAAGGCGGTCATGATCGGGAGCATATCAATCTGCTTGTTGGGCTCGGCATTTTTTTCCGATTCCCGTTTAATGTGGTTGGCCAGATTGGGAACAGCCAACAGCGGACGTTTAAAATCGATCAGCCGTACCTCGGGATGAAAAGCGTCGCGGCCCCGCAGGCATACCCGGCCCGCAATGGATAAGGGACGGTCAAGCCAGGTCTGCAGAAGCATTCCGCCGTAGCACTCCACGTTCAGCAGGCCGTATCCCTCTTTTTTCATTTCAGGCGACGGCTTGATCCTGAGGCAGGGCCAGTCGGTGTGGGAAGCGGCCATGCGGAATCGGGGAGCGGTTTTGTCTGCGCCCACGTTCTTTCCGATGGAAAAGGCCACCAGGCTGGAACCATAGAGATTCACATAATAGGAGCCGCCGGGGGCCACTTCCCAGGCGCTTCCCAATTCCAGCTCTTGAAATCCCTTTTCCTCCAGACGGCGGATCCCCTCGTTTACCGCGTGGAAGGGGGAGACTCCGGCTGAAAGCAGGGTCTGTAGGCTGTCCAATGCTTTTTTCGCGTCATTCATGATCCAAATCCTCCTGTTATTTGACGGCGGGGAAGTCCAGTTCCCCATATGCCGTTTGATCGCCCGCGCCGTGCGGGCGTCCTGCTTGTTCTGGGATCATTATAGCATCTGCCCGCCATAAATTCCAGACCAACCGCATTGGGATTGCATATTCCGTTTACTTGTTGTAAGATAGAAAATGTGTATTTACCGGATCCATGGATCCGAAAAAAGAGAAAACGGAGCGGCGGGATATGACGGCATTGCAAATCGAAGAACAGAAGGCGTTTACGGAAAATTTGTTTATCGGCGAATTGTTTGACCGTTTTCTGGTGCGGGAGGCGTCCTTTGTTACGTACAACAGCTTTTTGATCGATGGCCGGGTGCGCCAGGGCTATTATTCCGAGGAGGAATTGGAGCTTCAGAAAATCGAGGAGTTTTCCGCCTGGAAGGTTTTAAAGCCTTTCTGCTATTCTTTGATCCGCGGGAAACGGCTTCCAGAAAGCTTCCGGATCGTATTCCTTCTGCCGCCGGAGGAAACGGCGCGGTTCGTCGCGGCCCATGGAGCCGGGCTGGCCGCGGAGCAGGTCCAGGGCCTGTACTTAAATGTCCAGTATGAAAATCATGGGCTGACCTGTATTACGGGAGTTTCTTTAAACGTATTTTCCATGGACCGTACATTGGAGCGGGAATGGGATCAGGCAGTCCGGGAGTTCTTAAAAAAGAACGGCGTCGCGGCGGCGGAGGCGTAGCCGGGAGCGGAAGGAAGCCGGATCGCAAGAAGGCAGGCCGCCGGATCGCAAAGAAGGCAGGAAGTTTCCTCGGCCGGCACGTTCTGCCTGGTTTTGGCGAGATATGTTTTGGCGAGATATGGAAATCATAGCAGCGGTTTCCGCCGGAATTTGTCAAAAAGACAGGAAACCGGCGGGAAAATGTGATAAGATAGCGGCATACAGCGAAGAGAAAAAGAATGGGAGGACCAGAGTTCATGGAGCAGATTACGATTCTTGTAGTGGATGATGAAAAAGAAATTGCGGATTTAGTGGAAATTTATCTTGTCAGCGACGGATACCGGGTGCTAAAGGCCGGGAACGCCCAGGAAGGCCTGGAGATCCTGAATAAAGAAGAGGTCCATCTGGTCCTTCTTGATATTATGATGCCGGGAATGGACGGTCTGGAAATGTGCCGGCGGATCCGGGAGACAAACAATATTCCGATTATCATGCTCAGCGCCAAGTCTACGGATCTGGACAAGATCCTGGGCCTCGGGATGGGAGCGGACGATTACGTGGTAAAGCCCTTTAACCCGCTGGAGCTGACGGCGCGCGTAAAATCCCAGCTTCGCCGTTATACGCAGTTAAATCCCAACAGCGGCGCGGCCCAGAATGGAAAGAACGAGATTTCGATCCGGGGGCTTTCGATCAACAAAGATAATCATAAGGTCGTGGTTTACGGGGAGGAGATCAAGCTGACTCCCATCGAATTTGATATCCTGTATCTTTTGGCGTCCAACCCCGGCCGGGTTTTCAGCACCGACGAGATTTTTGAGAAGGTTTGGAACGAAAAGGTGTACGAGGCGAACAATACGGTCATGGTACATATCCGGCGTCTGCGGGGAAAGATGAAGGAGGATACCAGGCAGAATAAGATCATCACCACGGTCTGGGGGGTAGGATATAAAATTGAAAAATGATTTCAGCAGGCGCTTTTACAGCCGGGTGGTCGTCAATATGCTTTACAGTACGATGATCGCCTGTCTGGTAGAGGTGTTTTTGATCACCAATATCGATCTGGTGGTGAATTATCTGGAGGAAGATGGGAGCTACCCGGCGGCGGTGCGGATCTTC
>DVFQ01000157.1 GCA_018713185.1 Candidatus Copromonas avistercoris (nom. illeg.)
AGCCTGGATCTTTCCAAGCCCATCGACTTAAATATCCACGACGCCGCCAATATGGACGAGATCCTGGAAACGCTGGCTCCCTACGTGGTGGAAAACTAGGCGCGGAACCTGTAAAGATCCGCAAATCCTGCAAAAATGAAACCATACGTTTAAAAGAGGGATCCTGCTGAGGCAGGATCCTTTTTTATTCCGCTTTATATGCAGCGCACGACTTCCCGCGTTTCCACCGCTTTCTTTACCAGCTCCTCCATCTGCGAATCCAGCTTCGCCTCGGAATTTTGGATATGCTTAAGGCTGGGCTTCGTAACCGGATGCTTGGCGACGAAAATCGTACAGCAGTCCTCATAAGGCAGCACTGATGTCTCATAGGTGCCGATCTTTAAGGAAATATCCACGATATCCTGCTTATCGAAGGCCACCAGCGGCCGCATCACCGGCAGGGTGCAGACTTCATTGGTCACCGCCATGGACTGCATGGTCTGGGATGCCACCTGCCCGATACTCTCTCCTGTCACCAGAGCGAGGCAGTCCCGCTCCTTGGCGATCTCCTCCGCGATCCGCATCATATAGCGGCGCATGATGATCGTCAGTTCGTCGTGAGGGCACTCATCGTAGATCTTCAACTGAATATCCGTAAAATTCACAATATGGAGCTTCACCGGCCCCGCGTATCTGGCGACAATCTTTGCCAGATCTTCCACCTTCCGCTTGGCTCTCTCGCTGGTATAGGGCGGCGCGTGGAAATAAACCGCTTCGATGATCACGCCTCTCTTCGCGATCATCCAGGCAGCCACCGGGCTGTCGATCCCTCCCGATAACAGCACCATCGCTTTTCCCGCCGTTCCGATGGGCATTCCGCCCGGGCCCGGAATGATCTGAGAAAAAAGATTGATCTTATGGCGGATCTCCACATGAAGCAGCACATCCGGATTATGGACGTCCACCCTCGTTTCCGGAAACGCGTTTAAGATCACCTCGCCCAAATCCCGGTTGATCTGGTCAGAAATCACCGGATACTGCTTATTTCCCCTTTTGGCCACAACCTTAAAGGTAAAATTCTTATCCTCATAAGCCTCGTCAATGTAGCGTACCACCTGTTCCTTCAGATCCTCATAGCCCTTATCCTCGATCTGGACCATGGGGCAGATCCCGGCGACGCCGAAGATCCGGCTTAAGGTATCCATCGCTTCATCATAGTCAAAGCGTTCGCTGGCCTCCGCGTAGATCCGGCCCGATTCCTTCCAGACATGGAAGCCTCCGTCGATCCGCTTCAACCGCATATTGATCTGCTTTACCAGGGCGTCCTCAAATAAATACCGGTTTTTTCCCTTGACGCCGATCTCCGCGTATTTGATTAAAAATGATTTATAATTCATGATCTCTCCCGTTCTTTCTCTTCTCTTTATCCTCTCCGGTATCTCCTAAGCAGAGGAAGCAGCTCCTTTAACACCCGCAGGCACTCGTCCACCTCGTCCTCCGTATTGAATACGCCGAAGGAAAACCGCAGCGTGGAATCCAACAGCGATTCCTTTACGCCGATCCCCCTAAGGGTCCCGGAAATTCCCGGATGATTGGAGGAGCAGGCGGAACCGGAGGAAACGTAAATCCCCTTTTCCTCCAGAGCATGCAGAAGCACCTCCGCCCGGATCCCTTCAAAGCCCGTGCTTACGATCTGCGGCGCCGAATCCCGTCCCGTAAGGCCGTGGACCGTCACGCCCTCCAGCTCATGAAGACCGGATACAAACCGGTCCTTTAAGGCGTAAAGGTGATCCACCTTCGCCTCATGATCCCGGTAAATCTCCTTTGCCGCCGCTCCCAGCCCCGCGCAGCCGGGAACATTCTCCGTTCCGGAGCGCATTCCCATCTGCTGGCCGCCGCCAAAAAGAATGGGACGGATTTTTACCCGCTCATCCACATACAAAAACCCGACGCCCTTGGGGCCGTGGATCTTATGGCCGCTGACGGACAAAAGATCGATGCCCTCCTTCTTGGGACGGATCACGTACTTTCCATACGCCTGGATAGCGTCCGCATGGAAATAAGCCTGGGGCTTTGTCTCCCGAAGCACCTGCGCCAGCTTCGCGATGGGCTCCACGGCTCCCATCTCGTTATTCACATACATGATGGATACCAGGATCGTATCATCGCAAATTGCCGCCCGCAGATCCTCCGGCGAAACGTGGCCGTTATGATCCACCGGCAGATAAGTGACGCGGAATCCCTGCTCTTCTAAAAATGCCGTCGTATTGTACACGGACGCATGCTCGATGCAGGAGGTTATAATATGGTTTCCGGAACGGCGGTTGGCAAGAGCGGTGCCTAAGATCGCCAGGTTATTGGATTCCGTGCCGCCGGAGGTGAAGATGATCTCCTTTTCCTTCACCCGCAGCGATTTCGCGATCTCCGCTCTGGCCTCCCGGACGTACTGCTCCGCCTCCACGCCCTTTGTATGGAGGGAAGAGGTATTGCCGTAATCCGCCGTCATGGTCTCCGTCATAATGTCCCGTACGCTGTCAAACACCCGGGTTGTGGCGGAATTATCAAAATAAATCTCTTTTCTGCTGGATCCCATTTCCTGCCGCTCCTTCTTCCATGATCTTTTTTCTTTCCTGCCGCCCATTCCCTTTACGATTCCAGTAAAAGTCCTGCCGCCGAGAGGACAAATAACGCCGCCGTTTCCGTCCGAAGAATCCGTTTTCCCAGCGTAACCGGCCGGATCCCGACCTCCAGGGCCAGGCGAATTTCCTCGTCGGAAAATCCTCCCTCCGGGCCGATCAGCACCGCCATGGACTGGCCCGGCTTTAAGCCTCCGATCAGCTCTCTTGTAAGCGCCATGCCTCCGGCTCCCGGAAGATGCTCCGAATCCTCATAGGGGATCAGCGCCAGGTCTGCCTTTCCCGCCGCCAAAAGCGCCTCCTTAAAGGTCATGACCGGAGCGATCTCCGGCACGATCATCCGCTTGGCCTGCTTGGCCGCGCTTTCGGAAATCCCCTGCCATCGGACACGCTTGGCCTCCGCCTTTTTCCCCTCCAGGCGGACCACTGCCCGGGAGGTTTCCATGGGCACGATCCCGACGGCCCCCAGCTCCACCGATTTCTGGATCACATACTCCATTTTATCGCCTTTGGGAAGCCCCTGATAGACGGTAATCGAAACCGGCAGCTCCGTATCCTCCACCTCCTGGGGAAGGATTTTTGCCGTCACCCGGTCCGGTTCGATCGAAACCAATTCGCAGAGGCAGTTGGTTCCCTTTCCGTCGCTTAAGAGGATCCGCTCCCCCGGACGCATCCGGAGAACATTTTTAATATGATTCACATCCGGGCCGGTAATGACCGCCTGCCCGTCTCCAAAAAACTCTGTGTCCGTAAAAAAATGATGCACGTTCTCACTCCGCCCTATTTCTTCCTTGCCGTAATGGACACCCATTCGCCCTGTCTTGTGGTCTCAAGGATTTCCAGCTCCGGATTGGCAAGCAGCGCTTCCTTCACCGCCTGCTCCTTCATATCGATAATGCCGGAGGTGATAAAAATCCCGCCGGATTTCAAATGAGCCGGAACCTCCTTCTGGATCTCAATGATCACGTCCGCCAGGATATTGGCGACCGCAATATCATAGCAGCCATATCCGGCCGCATCCTGCACCGCCGGATCGTCGATGATATTTCCTTGGGCAACGGCAAACCGCTCCTTGGGGATCCCGTTGGAATCCAGGTTCTCACCGACGGCGGTAATGGCGTTTTCATCCAGATCCGTTCCGAACACCGACTCCGCTCCCAGCTTAATGGCCGTAATTCCCAGGATTCCGCTGCCGGTTCCCAGATCCAAGACCTTCATTCCCGGCTTTACATAGTGAACCAGCTGGCGGATGCATAGCTGGGTTGTTTCATGCTTTCCTGTTCCGAAAGCGGTTCCCGGATCGATCTGGATCAAGAGCTTATCCTCATGCTCCTTGGGAATCTCCTCCCAGGTGGGCTTGATCAGGATATGATCCACCGTAAACGGCTTAAAATACTGCTTCCAGTTATTGATCCAATCCTTATCCTCCGTCTCCGAAGCCGTGATCGTTCCCGCTCCTACCTCCACAAAGGCCCGAAGCTCCTTAAGCCCCTCCCGGACGCCGTTTAATATTTCTTCCGTATCGGCGTCCTCATCCAAATAAAAGCTGACCCTTGCCGTTCCGTCGTCCGGCGGCAGCTCCGGAAGGATATCGATAAACATCCCCTTGGTCTCCTTCTCCGTAAGGGGAACATGATCCTCGATCTCCATGCCCTCGATCCCCAGATCTTCAAACAGGCTTCCCAGATAATCCACCGCTTCCGTCGTCGTCTCCAGTGTAAATTTCTTCCATTTCATAATCCGTCAATCCTCCATTCCAGCCGTCTCCCAGACAATCCTCGATTTCCGCCCGCGCCTCTCTCTGCCTTGCGCCTCTCTCTGCCTTGCGCCTGTGTCTATCCCACCAGGATCTTAGCAAACAGCAGCACCAGTACCGTAAGGATCACCGGCCGGACGATCTTCTGACCATTATTCACCACCAGGCCGGAGCCAAAATAGCTGCCCGCCATACAAAACAGCGCCGCCGCGACGCCTAAGGCCACATTCACCTTCCCGCTGGCGGTAAAGGTCAAAAGAGCTCCGATATCGGCGGCCAGGTTTACCACCTTGGAAATACCGGCGGAATGCTTCATACGCATTTTCAAAGGTCCCGCGAAAACCAGGATCAAGAAGGTGCCGGTTCCAGGCCCGTAAAAGCCGTCGTAGGCCCCGATCACAAAAGACGCCGCAAGGGATGGTATCAAAAGCTTCTCAAAAGGAAGCTCCGCCTTCTCCTCCTCTCCCGGATCCGGCTTGCTGCGAAGAACATAAAACGCCACCACTGGAAGGACCACCACCATCAAAGAGCGGATCACCGCCTCGTCCACGCCCAGGGCGATCCGTGCTCCCGCAAAGGCTCCCAGCGCGGCGATCAGGCCGCAGGGCAGCGCCAGCTTCCATTGAACCAGCCCGCTTTTCGCAAAACGGGCCGCCGCCACAATGGCGCCGGGGAACGCGCTGAGCTTGGAGGTCCCCAGGATCACATGCACCGGGACGCCCGCCAAAAGATAGGCCGGAAAAGAGATCAACCCGCCTCCGCCGGCAATGGAATCCACAAAACCCGCTAAAAATACCAGCGGGCAAACGATCAGAAACTGCTCCATTTTCTATTCCTCTCCCTCTTCTTTTGCTTTGGACCGGTCGGCCTTCAAGGCCCGCAAATCTCAGGGTATCATACCATAGTTTCACAGAGTTGGCAAGGATTCCCGCGGGGTGTTTTTCTTCCATTCCGCTCCCGCTAAAAACAGCAGATAGCGAAGGAGCACATACGTCACCAGAAGCACCGCGATTCCCATCTGCACCGGCACAATGAAATCCAAAATCCGCACCGGCCGTCCGATTTCCATTAAAAACTCCCGCATAAGCTTCATCCCCGTCGCGGAGATCACAAAGGGGAAGGTAAAGGACGCGTAGCTGGGATAAAAGGGAAGCCGCAGAAACTTCGGCATCCGCGAAAGCACCATCCCATACATAAATAAGGACAATACCGAAAGGAACCCGGCAATCCACAGGGATTTCTCCGGAAACGCATTCAGATATCCCGTAAGACACAGTCCGGGAGGCGCCGTATAAATGCAGAACAGCGGTTTTTCCGAATCCCGCACCTTAGGCATCGTTACGTAGCGGTAGGTGATCAGCGTAAGTAAAAAGAACAGCATCCCAAAACCAAACCAGAAGGCCGCCTGTCCCACCAAAAGCTCCTCAAAAACCGGCGCCGTCACGCTGGCCGTCACGAAGCCCTCGTAGCCGATAAAATAACAGGCGAACACCCGCGGGATCACCGGCTTCATCATAAAAGATTTCGTAAAATAGAGGACCAAAAGCGCATGAAGCCCAATGCTGAAATACCAGAATCCCTTCGCCGCAATCCCCAGGCAGGGCTCCGCATAGGCGGAAAGAAGGATCCATGTCATTGAATAGGTACAGAACACGCTGGCCATCACCGGATTTTTCATATCCTCGCGAAAGCGCTCCGGGTAAATCAGGATTTTTGCCGTAAAGGCCAGAATCAAAAGGAACGCCAGCACTCCGCAGAAAAGCCTTACCCCCTCCAAATAAGCTTCCAGAAGATTCCCGAGCGAAGCGATGCTTAAAGCGACCGCCGTAATCGGGAGCGGAAGGTGAAAAAGCATACGCCCAATTTGATTTTTTTCATCTGATTCCATGTTCCTCTTCCCCCGTCCTCTTGTCTATTCTTTCGATTCTTTTTATTCTTTCCTTCACGATTCTATCATCATGGATCAATATTTTCAACTGTTTCGCCAACGGCAAAGGCCAGCCCCATGACATTTCTGCCATCGAAGCCGGCCCCGCCGGAGATTTGCATATGATCAAGAACGCGGTGGGCTTCATCATCGCCAGGCGGTTCTTATCTACTAAATTCTTTGTTACCGGCGTATTGGGCGTATGAAGGGATACATAATCGCTCTCCTTAAAGATCCGGTCTAAGTCTCTTACAACCTCTACGCCGTCCGGGAAATCAGCGGCGGGCTTATAGGGATCGTAAGCCAGAACATTCATTTCCATTGCCAGAGCGCGCACCGCCAGGCGGCTTCCGATATTGCCGCAGCCGATCAGGCCCAGAGTCTTTCCGTTCAAGGTGTTCTTGCGGATCTTTAATTTCGCCTTGTAATAATCGTCAACCCAAGTCTTATGAAGCAGCGTTACGTTTCTGCTGCATTCCAGGATCAAAAGCATTGCCGTCTCTGCTACCGAAGTACTGTTGGCTACCGGCGCATACAGCGTCTGAACGCCGTTGTCATGGCAGGCTTTTACGTCAAGAGCGTCGAACCCGGCGCCGTGACGGACAATAACCTTTAAGTTGGGATTTGCCTTGATGACCTCCCGGGTGATGGGCGTAATGCGGACGATCATGGCGTCCGGCTGATGCTCTTTCATATCTGCCAGAACGTCCTCCGTCTCAAATCCTCTGCCTTCGATGATGGTGTGCCCCGCATCCTCAAGAAGCTTTCTTCCCTCGCTCATGATTTCCTGGGGCAGTAAAATTTTCCATGCCATAATTCATACCCTCCAATTTTTCGTTTCTGCTGGAACCTTGCGGCCTGACCGCCGGTTCCGTTCCGTTTTCTTTGATAATGCGATTATAGCATGGCTGCTTCAAAAAATAAAACAAGTCTATTTTGAGTTTTTAACAAATATTTTTTGTGATGGTCTTTGCCTTGTGGATGTCCTTGCCTAAAGCCAGCAATCCTCGACCCGATGCTCATGGAAATAGAACTCCCGGTCCTTCTCCCCAATCTTTCTGAGAACCCGGCAGGGATTCCCCACCGCCACCACATTGGCGGGAATGTCCTTCGTCACTACGCTTCCGGCCCCGATCACAGAATTTTCCCCGATGGAAACTCCCGGCAGGAGGATCGCTCCCGCGCCGATCCAGCAGTTTTTCCCAATATGGATCGAAGCGTTAAACTGCAGATTCTTTTTCCGCAGCTCGGGATCCACCGGATGGCCGGCGGTCGTCAGGATCACGTTGGGGCCGAAAAGAACGCCGTCCCCGACATAGATGTGGGTATCATCCACTAGCGTCAGGTTATAGTTAGCGTATATATTCTTTCCAAAATGAACGAACTTCCCGCCAAAGTTGGCATGAAGCGGCGGTTCCACATAGCAGTTTTCCCCCAGCTCGGCAAACATTTCAAGAAGAAGACGGTTCCGCTCCTCCTTCTGGGACGGCCGCGTCCGGTTATAATCGTACAGGAGCTCCTGGCAGCGAACCTGCTCCTCCATAATCTCCTCGTCATCAGGCAGATACAAAAGTTCCTGATGCATCCGTTCTTTCATATCCATTTCACACATATCCTTTTCTGATCATGATCAAACGTTCCGCTTTTCATTCACTGTTTCTGTCCGGGCGCCAAACTGGCCTGTTCCTAATAAATCGGAACCGGCGGTTCTCCTTCCGTTTCAAGCCGCCGGATCTGCCGGTCCAGATATTCCAGCATCTTCTCCTTATCCCTTGGAAGGGAACCCCTTGTCCGAACCTCAATAGGATCCTGAAGCCCGTCGTAGCTTTCCACTTCCGTATCCAAAAGCTCGATCAGTCTCCGCTCCTCTCTCAAGTTTTCCAAATGGGAGGACGGCTTCCATCTCCCAGCTTCGATTTCCCGGTAAAGAGGCGCCCGCTTTGATAGAAAGATCGCCGTATTGATGATCTTTTTCGGATGAGTCTGGTTCAAAAAGCGGGCTGTATTCTCGGCGCTTTCCAATCCCCGGCCTTCGCCCGCCAGTCCCATCATGATATGGGCGCTGTAGGCGATCCCCGATTTCTTTAAACGGGAAAGCTCACGGTACGCCTCTTTGCTATTATGATCCTTTTTCATAAATTCCAGCACATCGTCGCTTCCGCACTCGATGCCCACATATACCTCGTCCACTCCCTGCTCATAAAGCTGCCTCAGCTCTTCATCGCTTTTTTCACGAATATTGGTAATAGTCGCGTCCATGCTGACCGAGGTGCAGCGCGGAAGATACCGGCGGATCAAAGAAAGCAACTCCAGCAGCCGGCTTGTCGGAAGCCCGAAGGGATTCCCGTCGCCTAAGAATGCATGGGACGGATTTCCGCCCAGGCTTTTCACCCGCGAAAGCTCCGCTTCGATCTGCTCCATGGGCAGCTCGCGGTACGACAGATGCTTGAACAGCGTACAAAATTTACATTGATTATAGGAACAGCCTACGGCGACCGGAAGCTTATAGGCTCCCCGCTCCATAGGCGGCCTGCAGATCTGACCCTCATACTCCATAGCCCGCTCTCCCTTCTTTTTACCGCAAAACCGGCGTCCCCCCGGTTCACACAATCCTTAACCAGGATTCGGTTTCCGACAGCCGGTTTTATTTTAAGATCTTCAGATGCTTCTTTTTATAGCTTCCGTACACATAGAGCGATAAAAGGACCGTTAAGGTATCCGCCGCCACTTGGGACCAGACGATTCCGTACATTCCAAACACGGTATCCAAAAGAAACAGCATCGGGATATTAAATACGCCCCATCGCATAACCGCCAAAAACAGCGATTTGTTTCCCAGGCCGAAGGACTGGAACAGATAAACGGTAAAGAAACTCATAAACATTAGCGGCGTCGCCAGAACCCGCGCCCGCAGAAAATCCGTCGCCAGCGCCACCGTGGCCCCGTCGGAAATAAAGAACTCGACGATCATTGGCGCCAGCACCTCATACAGCACAATACTGACAGCCGCCACCGCCAGCCCAAGGTTCCTTGCGTTTTTTATCACGGAATTCATCCGCGTATGGTTCTTAGACGCGTAATTATAAGCAACCAACGGCATCATCCCCTGGCAGATCCCAACTCCCACATTTAACGGCAGCCGCTCCACCTTTAAAACGATTCCGATCGCCGCCAGAGACACCTCGCTGTAGGCAACCATCAGCTTGTCGATGATCACATAATCCAGATCAAACAAAAGCGAGCTGATGGACGCCGGGATCCCCACGAAAAAGATGGACTGAATGCTCCGTCTCGACGGCCTGCCATCCTTGGGCGAGAAGGTGATCACCGCATGCGCCTGGGCCCGGATCCGGAACAGGACGCCGAAATAGTACAGGCAGGCGGCACAGTTGGAAATACAGGTGGCAATCCCCACTCCCAGGACTTCATAGCCATGGGGAAGGATCAAAAACATAAACACCGGATCCAGAACGATATTTAAAAGGCCACCCAGCGTAATCCCCACGCTGGCCTCTCTGGACATTCCGGTGCTGCGCACCAGATTGGACAGCACATTGGAGAGAACCGTCGGCACGGCCCCCAGCACGATCACGCAGAAAACATACTGCCTGGCATAGGAGAAAATCGTGTCGCTGGCTCCCAGAGCCTTAAGGATCGGATCCATAAACAGGCCCATGATCACCGAATAAAACAGCGCCATCCCAATGGAAATATAGATGGAAAACCAGCTAACCCTTCGGGCCTCCGTCTCCTTCCCTTCTCCCAACAGCCGGGAAATCAGCGTACCGCCACCCGTTCCCGCAAGCCCTGCCAGGCAGATCAGGATATTGAATACCGGAAGGATCAAGGACACGCCCGCCACCATGTACGGATCGTTGGTCCTCCCCACATAGAAGGTGTCCGCCATATTGTAGATCAGCACGATGATCTGGCTGATGATCGTCGGCACCACCATCACTTTCAGCGCCTGGGGCACCGGAAGCTCCTCAAAAATCCGCCTCCGGCTTTCCGCTTCTGATTCCTGTACCGTTTCCGCCATCTTCCTCACTCTTTTCTTTCATAAATTTTTACAATAAAATCCCGGCGTATTCGATGCGGATTCTTCTGCTTTTGATATGCCGTTAACATCATCATATTACGCTCATGAGGCATAGTCAAGAGGCAAGCCCATGGCGGAAAACGCCCACAAGCCCATGGCGGAAAACACTCGCAAAAGCATCCTGCGGAGAGCGTTAAAAATGCCCGAAAAAAGCACTGAAAAATCTCCAGTGGAAACGCCACAAAACTTCTTGCGGCGGCCGGTCCGCCTGTGCTATAGTTTATCTGGGTATGCAGGATTTCCGCCTGGGGCGAAATACCCAGGCGGAATCGAAAACTGCCGCCTCTTACAATCATTACCTCTGCAAGGAGTACCAGCATGAAAATCTATTTGATCCGCCACGGAGAAACAGACTGGAATCATCTTATGCGCTTTCAAGGGCGGGAAAATGTCCCCTTAAATGAAGAAGGGATCCGGCAGGCCAAGGCCTGCGGACATGCCCTATCTGGATGCAAAATCCAAGCGGTCTATACCAGCCCCCTGATCCGTGCCCGCCGTACGGGAGAAATTATCGCCGCCTGCTCGAAGCTTCCCGAAACCTCTGTCTTTGAGCTTCCGGAACTGATCGAACGGGATATGGGCATCTATTCCGGGAAATATATGAAAAGCCAGGCGGAATTTTTTGCCATCTCCGCAAGTCCGGATTCCGAAGGGATGGAGCCGTTCTCCCAAGTGTTAAAACGAATGAAGCAAGCGCTCCAGATCATTGCCCGCTCCGGCTTAGAATCAGCCGCCGCCGTATCCCACGGTGCCGCCATCAATGTTCTTTTGTCGGATCTTTCCGGCGGCCAGGCGGGAACCGGAAAAACGAAGCTTTATAACGGAGGGATCACGATTCTAACGGGAAGCCTCGAGGAGGGCTTTCGGATTGCCGCCTGCAACCTCCCGCCGGACAGCGCTCTCCTCCAGGATATAGACTTACAAAAATAATCACAAAAAACGGGGATCCTGCATCAATTTCTAAGTCATGCAGTCCCCGTTTTTTATTTACTTTAAAGCTTAAATACGAATTGCGACGGCGCGGCAAAGCCTCCAATCCGGTGTGCCCCAAAGCAATCAGAGAGCGCTCCAATCGAGGAAGCGGCTATCCCCGCCTCCGCCGCCTCATCATTTTCTCCCTTTTAGAACACGACAACCAGCAGCATTTTAAACTGCTCCTGACCATATACCGCATGGGGATGTCTAGCCGGCATAACGATAGATTCACCCTCGTGCAGCTCGTAGGCGTTCCCGTCAATCGTAATCTTCCCCACTCCCTCCAGGCAGGTAACAAGCGCGTCGCCGCCGGATTCATGCGTACTGATCTCCTCGTCCTTATCAAAAGAAAACAGCGTCACGCTGACCGCGTCATTCTGGGCCAGCGTCCTGCTGACGACCTGCCCCGGCTGATAGGCGATCAGCTCCTTTAAAGCCAGGATCTCACCCTTTTCAATATTCTTCATTCCACTCATGGCAATGCAATCCTCCTTTTTGATTTCTGATGGTATTCTATCATAGCGGCGGGAAATTTTCCGTTGTAGTTACAACATTTTTATGGGGATGGTGGGCGGGGAGCGGTGGTGTTCTTTCTAATTTTGCTTTTCGCTTTAATCTCCGTTTTTGTTGTTTACAGATATGTAGCGATTGCG
>DVFQ01000158.1 GCA_018713185.1 Candidatus Copromonas avistercoris (nom. illeg.)
AGATACAATAGGCTTCGTGTCTAGGAATCGGAAGAAGTCAGATACTCATACGGGAGGAATCGGATGAGCATTTTAAATGTAGAGCATTTGAGCCATGGTTTCGGAGACCGGGCGATTTTTACGGATGTATCGTTTCGGCTTTTAAAAGGCGAGCATATCGGTCTTATCGGGGCCAACGGAGAAGGAAAATCCACTTTTATGAATATTATTACCGGGAGCCTTACGCCGGATGAGGGAAAAGTGGAATGGGCGAAGAATGTGCGGGCTGGGTATCTGGATCAGCATACGGTCCTTAAAAAGGGCATGACCATCCGGGAGGTTTTAAAGAGCGCGTTTTCCTTCCTGTTTGAGCTGGAGGAGGAGATGAACGCCATCTGCGAGCGGCTGGGAGAGGCCTCGGAAGAGGAAATGACGGCCATGATGGAAGAGCTGGGAACCATCCAGGATCTGCTGACTGCTCATGACTTTTATATTATTGATTCCAAGGTCGAGGAGATCGGCCATGCCTTCGGGCTGGACGAGATCGGCCTGGACCGGGATGTGGAGGAACTTTCCGGCGGACAGCGGACGAAGGTACTTTTGGGGAAGCTGCTTTTGGAAAAGCCGGATATTCTTTTGCTGGATGAGCCCACCAACTACCTGGATCAGGAGCATATTGAGTGGCTGCGCCGGTATCTGCAGGAATATGAGAACGCGTTTATCTTGATCTCCCATGATATCCCGTTTTTAAACAGTGTTGTAAACCTGATCTACCATATGGAGAACCAGCGGCTGGACCGGTACGTGGGCAATTATGACCGCTTTTTGGAGGTTCATGAGGCAAAAAAGAATCAGCTGGAGGCCGCCTATAAAAAGCAGCAGCAGGAGATTGCCCGTCTCCAGGATTTTGTGGCCCGCAATAAGGCGCGCGTGGCGACGCGG
This sequence comes from Candidatus Copromonas avistercoris (nom. illeg.), assembly GCA_018713185.1. Classification (GTDB taxonomy): domain Bacteria; phylum Bacillota; class Clostridia; order Lachnospirales; family Lachnospiraceae; genus Copromonas; species Copromonas avistercoris. The sequence continues at coordinate 922 of DVFQ01000158.1, forward strand.
AATATGGCCATGTCCCGCCAGAAAAAGCTGGATAAGATGGATGTGATCGAGCTGGCGAAGGAGAAGCCGAAGCCTGAGTTCCATTTCTTGGACGCCAGAGCCGCCGGGAAAACCGTGTTTGAAACGAAGGAGCTGGTGATCGGATATGACGAGCCCCTTTCCGTCCCCTTAAGCTTTGTCATGGAGCGGGGAGAAAAGATCGCGGTGACCGGGGCCAACGGAATTGGGAAGACTACGTTTTTAAAGAGTATTCTTGGCCTGATCCCGCCGCTTTCCGGAAGCGCCGAGCTGGGCGATTACCTGGAAATCGGCTATTTTGAGCAGGAAATGGCTCCGGGGAATACCTCCACCTGCATCGAGGAAATCTGGAAGGAATTTCCGTCCTATACCCAGTATCAGGTTCGCGCGGCTCTGGCAAAATGCGGCCTGACGACGAAAAATATCGAAAGCCAGGTGCGTGTCCTTTCCGGAGGCGAGCAGGCGAAGGTCCGCCTATGCAAGCTGTTAAACCGGCCCACGAATTTCCTTTTGCTGGACGAGCCCACCAACCATCTGGATGTGGACGCCAAAGAGGAGCTTAGGCGGGCGCTGACCGAATATAAGGGGGCCGTACTCTTGATCTGCCATGAGCCGGAGTTTTATGAGGGCTTAGCAGACAAGGTGTGGGATCTGAGCCGCTGGTCGAGGAAGCTGTAAGCTTAGCCGAAATTTTTCGCTGAATTTTTCAAATCTATTTTAATTGATTTTTAATTGAATTTTTCAAAACCAGTTCTTGACAGTATTGGGTTTGAGTGGTACAATCTTTTGTGTTCAGCAAAAGAATATCAGGAAGCATAGCTCAGCCGGGATGAGCGTTCGCCTCACACGCGAGAGGTCATGGGTTCGAGCCCCATTGCTTCCACTTAATATGGGGCATTAGCGCAGTTGGGAGCGCGCTACATTCGCATTGTAGAGGCCGTGGGTTCGAATCCCATATGCTCCATTTTTTCATGCCATGTAAGCTTTGGAGGTCATGAAAACGCCGGGCAGGATATGGCAGCTGCGGATCGGTTGGATCGGTCATCCGGTTCTTGATCCGGGCAATCGCGGGGACATAGCTCAGCTGGGAGAGCATCTGCTTGACGTGTAGAGGGTCGCAGGTTCGAGTCCTGTTGTCCCCATTTAATAAACTTTTTAAATTTCATATTGATTTTTTTCAATTTTCTGTTATAATAAATTTGCTTTCGGGGTATGGCGTAGCTTGGTAGCGCGCTCGGCTGGGGGCCGAGAGGTCGCAGGTTCAAATCCTGTTGCCCCGACGAAAAGCCTTGTAAATGCTGATAGATTCAGTGTTTGCAAGGCTTTTTTCTGTGCAGATTGATCCATTCACAGCTTGCAAAATTTTCTTAAAATTGGTATAATATTCAAATAACAACAGCAAGAAAATATAAAGAAGCATCGTTTGGGACGTTGGTGCGCGAAATGGAGGGACAAAAAGAATGAAGGAAACGATTCTTCTGTATCATATTGCAGATCAGGATCGGCTTCATGCAATCCAGAGGGCGCTTCTGCCTTTGGGAATGCGGATCCGGATGGTCCAAAAGGAAGAATATCTGCAGCCGGTCGGCTTTTTGGCGGGCGTAAAGGAGATCCAGCCGGGGAAAGAACAGTATGAGGGCGAAGAGCTGGAAAAAGAGATGATGGTTATGGCGGGGCTGTCTTCCGGACGGATCGACGCGGTTCTTATGGCACTGCGCCGCTCCAAGTCTGGCAGGATTGATTACAAAGCGGTTCTTACGCCCACCAACAGCCAGTGGAATTCGCTGACATTGTACCGGGAGCTTTCCAGGGAACATGCGGCTATGTCCGGCCAGGAGACATCAGAAGAAGAACGATAAAAAGAATTGGAGGGAAAGGTTTATGAAGTACAGAAAATTCGGCAGCACAGGACTGGAGGTTTCCGCGTTAGGCTTTGGATGCATGCGTCTTCCGATCCATGAGGACAAGACGATCGATGAAGAGAAAGCGATCGCCATGATCCGCCATGCCATTGACAGCGGCGTTAATTATGTGGACACGGCGTATCCGTACCATCAGGGTACCAGCGAGCTGGTAGTAGGGAAGGCGTTAAAGGACGGCTATCGGGAAAAAACCTATCTGGCGGATAAGCTTCCGGTCTGGCTGATCGAAAAAGAAGAGGATTTTGATAAATATCTGGACGAGCAGCTGGAGAAACTGGGAACAGATCATATTGATTTTTATCTGCTTCATGCTCTGAGCCGGGAACGGTTTGAGGAGCGGGTTAAGAAATTCAACCTGACGAAAAAAATGGAGGAAGCCAAGGCGGCCGGAAAGATCCGCTATCTGGGCTTTTCTTTCCATGATTCCCTGGATGTATTTAAGGAGATCGTGGATTATTATCACTGGGATTTCTGCCAGATCCAGTATAACTATATTAATACCAACTACCAGGCGGGAACAGAGGGCTTAAAGTACGCGGCGTCCAAGGGATTAGGCGTTGTCGTTATGGAACCGCTTCTTGGCGGAAAGCTTGCCAACTTAGCGGAGCACGTGGCCGAGGTAGTGCCGGATAAGAAGTCTCAGGTTGAATATGCTCTGGATTTCCTTTGGGATCAGCCGGAGGTCAGCCTCCTTCTCAGCGGAATGACCGAGCCGGAGCAGGTGGAGCAGAACCTGGAATATGCTTCCAGAAGCGAAATCGGAATGGTTACGGAGGAGGACCGCCAGGTTTACGCGAAGGCCAAAGAGATCTTTGATAAGATGGCGCTTGTTAATTGTACCAAGTGCGCTTACTGTATGCCATGTCCCTTCGGTTTAAATATTCCGGAGCTGTTCGCGGCTTATAATATGACTGCCAGCGACGGAATGGCGAAGGCGAAGGAGGCCTACGGCGCGCTGGAAACCAAGGCGGACGCATGCCGGGCTTGCCATCACTGCGAGCAGGAATGTCCGCAGCATATTAAGATCAGCGAGATCATGCCGAAGGTTGCGGCTGCGTTCGCATAAAGCTTCGATCTTTTGATGATCTTTTATTGATGATCGGAGATAATTGAAAACGATCCTGAGAAAGGGGGCCTGTTTATGCAGAAGGAGAAAGAACGTCTTGAGGAGTTAGGCGGGCGGCTTGGGCTTTTGCAGAGGCAATGCAAGGAAGCCGGGATCCCGGTACTGATTCTTTTTGACGGATACGACGCGGCTGGCAAGGGATACCAGATCAACCGCCTTTTACAGGCGCTGGATCCCAGAGGATTTGATGTCTATACAGGAGATAAGGACGGAGAAGAGGAAGCAATGCGGCCGTTTCTCTGGAGATTTGCGTCGAAGGCCCCCGAAAAGGGCCGGATCGTTATTTTTGATACCAGCTGGTACCGCAGGGTGATGCAGGACCGCTTTGATGGAAAGCTTAAGAAGCATGAAATCAAGGAAGCCTTTGAGGATATCCTGGCGTTTGAAAAGCAGCTGGCGGAGGACGGAACCGTACTGATCAAGCTGTTTTTAGATATTCCGGAAAAGGAACAGAAAAAGCGGTTTGAACGGCTGGAGGAATCGGAGGAAAGTTCCTGGAGAGTGACGGAGGCGGACTGGAACCGCAACCGGCATTACGGGAAATTTAAAGAGATCGTCGAGGAGGCGCTGGACCGTACCAGTGCGCCCTATGCTCCCTGGAACGTGATAAGCGCGATAAAACGGGATGAAACGGCCCTTGAGATCATGGAGATCACCGCCGGGTCCTTGGCGCTTGCGCTTCAGAAAAAGGCGGAAGGGCCTAAAGAAGAGATATTTGAGGCGCCGATGCCCCCGGACCGCTATAAAAAGGGAATCCTGTCCCAGGCGGATCTGTCTCTTACGATGGACCGGGAAACCTATAAGAAAAAACTGGATAAGCTCCAAAAAAAGCTGGAACGTCTCCATGGGGAAATTTACCGGCTCCGGATCCCGGTGATCTTATGCTTCGAGGGATGGGACGCCGCTGGAAAAGGCGGGGCGATCCGCAGGCTTACCAGCCATTTGGATCCCAGAGGCTATCAGGTCTGCCCGACGGCTTCTCCCAGCGCGCTGGAAAAATCCCATCATTATCTGTGGCGCTTCTGGACGCGGGTTCCCAAGGCTGGACACATCGCGATTTTCGACCGTACCTGGTATGGCCGCGTGATGGTGGAACGGATCGAAGGCTTTTGCACGGAGGCGGAATGGCGCCGCGCTTATCAGGAGATCAATGATATGGAGGCGCATTTTGCCAACTGGGGAGCGGTGATCGTAAAGTTTTGGATCCACATCGATAAGGACGAGCAGGAACGCCGGTTCAACGATCGGATGACCAATCCGGAGAAGCGCTGGAAGATTACGGATGAGGATTGGAGAAACCGGGAAAAGTGGGATGCTTATGTGGAGGCGGTCAATGAGATGCTGGAGAAAACCTCGACGGAGCGCGCCCCGTGGGTCGTTGTAGAAGGAAATTCTAAATACTATGCCCGCGTAAAGGTTCTGCAGACGGTGGTGGACGCCATGGAGCGGAAGATGAAAGAAGTTAAGCGGAAAAAGAAGTAAAACAAAAGACTGGCAGGAAAAGTCATGAGCAATGTAGTAATTATCGGCGGCGGCGCAGCAGGAATGGCCGCCGCCGCCGGCGCTGCGGAGGCGGGACACCGCGTTTCCATTTATGAGAAAAATGAAAAGCTGGGGAAAAAGATTTATATTACTGGAAAAGGACGCTGCAACGTGACCAACGGATGCGCAGTGGAGGATTTTTTCAGCCATGTGGTGACCAATGGGAAGTTCCTTTACAGCGCGGTTTATGGATTTACCAATACGGATCTAATGGCGCTTTTAGAAGAAAGCGGATGCCCGCTGAAGGTGGAGCGGGGCGAGCGGGTATTTCCGGTGTCGGATAAGTCCTCGGATATTATTGCCGCCTGGAACCGCCGCCTAAAAAAGGATGGGGTGGAGATCCATCTCAATGAACCGGTTTCCGAGATTTTGACAGAAGACGGAAGAGCGGTCGGGATCCTTTTGGAGAAGGGACGAAGACGGGTTTTAGCCGACGCGGTGATTCTTGCGACAGGCGGACTTTCCTATCCGTCCACTGGCTCCACCGGCGACGGATACCGGTTCGCGAAAGAGACTGGGCATACGGTGACGGAACTTTCGCCTGCGCTGGTTCCTTTTACCTGCAAGGAAGAAGACGTGAAGGCGATGCAGGGGCTGTCTCTTCGGAACATCGAGGCGACGGTCCGCGACGGAAAAAAGGTGATCTGGAAAGAATTCGGGGAAATGCTGTTTACCCATTTCGGTGTCAGCGGCCCGGTCGTCCTCAGCGCCAGCAGCTATGCTGCGGGCAGGATCAAAAAGGCCCCGCTTCTGCTGGAGATCGATTTAAAACCGGCTCTTTCCAGAGAACAGCTAGACGCCAGGATCCTGCGGGATTTTTCCGAAGCGAAGAATAAGCAGTTTAAGAATGCGCTGAACCATCTGTATCCGTCGAAAATGATTCCGGTAATGATCGCCAGAAGCGGGATCGATCCGGAGAAACAGGTCAACGAGGTGACGGCCGCCGAGCGGGAGCGGCTTGTCTCGCTGACCAAGGCCTTCACAGTCACCTTGACGGGACTTAGAGGCTATAATGAGGCGATCGTGACCCAGGGCGGCGTCCGCGTAAAGGAGATCAATCCGTCCACAATGGAGTCCAAGCTGGTAACGGGACTTTATTTTGCCGGTGAGGTTCTGGATCTGGATGCGGTCACCGGCGGATTCAACTTACAGATCGCTTGGTCAACGGGGATGCTGGCGGGAAGAAGCGTGAGGTGAGGTTTGTTAATTTACATTTATAAGGGAATTTAAGACATTTAAAGGGAATTATACGAGTCGGAAAGCTGAATTTTTTTACATTTATATCGGAACTACCGGTTTTGGGAAGCCTTATAAAATA
>DVFQ01000159.1 GCA_018713185.1 Candidatus Copromonas avistercoris (nom. illeg.)
AATCAAAAGCCTTCAAAAGGAAAATAAAGAATTGAAGGATACGGTCCAATGGATGCACGATCTGATCTGGAAAATGGTAAAGGAGCGGGAAAGCGCGAAGGAGTCCTAACGATCCCGTGCGCCATTCTCCTATCCAAGATCAAATCGCAGCTGATCTTCTTTCCAGGAAACCATTTTCCGCTCTGTAATCCGGTCTTCCGGCCCGATTGTCCCGATCAAAAGCGGGGAATCGGGATCATGCTTTTCACGATTGTTTCTCACAGCCCCTTCATTATAATTGGCGTAGCAGTACCGGCAGCCGCTGCCGCAGGTATTATAAGCGCCGATATCCAAGCTTTCCATACAGCCGCATTCCGGCCTCTGGTTCTTATCTTTTTTAATATGAAGCTGGCATTGGAGCAGGCGCTCCAGCAAGCGTCCGTCAACGCAGCTTGCATGTTCGATCCCGTACTGCTGCAGTTCAATTCCCTCCGCGCAGGTATCCACCTTTAATCCATAGCTATGGGCAATCTCGGCAATGCCTTTTGCCAGTTGCTCCTTCTGATGATCCGGGAAGCGGGCCGGCGACAGCAAAGCGAGATTCTTTTCCGTATTGCGGTAAAAATCCAGGAAGCTGATGGTACATTTCTTTGTATAAGGAGAAAGCCGCCTGGCCAGCTTCTCATAATAAAAAAGATGGTATTCCATCGTATAAGTCTCGCTTAGGAAGATCGGATCATACCGCCAGATCACGCGGTCCGGGCCAATGGCGTCCGACAGCCGGCAAAACGCCGGGATCACCACGTCATTTTTGCTGGGAAGATTGCCCTCAATATCGGCGCCGTAGCTGTTGAGCGTAAATTGAAAATAGTACATATAATCCCGCAGCGCGGCCAGTTTGTCCAGCATGGGAACAGGATTTTTCGTCCAAAAAACGATCCCGTCCACCGTCTCCGGCGATAAGCTGATCCTGCTGACCTGATGGGCATTCCTTGGATTGCGGACATAAACATAACCGGCCCGGATCCGGTTTATGAACCATTGGGAATAGTATGTTGGAATATCGGTTCGCCTGCTTGCGCTGATGATCATAGCAGCCTCCAAATGCTTGGCAGAATTTCTTTTAAAATGCAGTTAAAATGACGAAAACCCGCATAAACACTGATCTTTCCAGTATCTATGCGGGTCTTTCCTTTCATGGACCTGAGGGGAATCGAACCCCTGTCCGAAAACCAATCCCCTGTTCTTCTACTATCATAGTCTGTTATTTGACATTCCCTCCAGCGTCCGAAAACAGACACCCTGACGCCTTCAGTAGCTTCATATTACGCCCGCGCGCGCAAAGCTTAACGCGTGTCGTTTCCTGCATCAAATGATGCCGGAGATCCGGAGTGCAGGTGCTCCGGGGCCGACAGCAGCTTTAATTAAGCTGCAAATGCTAATTCGTTGTCGTTAGCGTTTATATTTAGGTTTGCCATTTAACGCATCGCATGCGGATAGCTTCACCAGCTTCATAGCCCCCGTCGAAACCAGTACAAGCCCTTACTGGCGCTCTCTTGGAGCAAAATTATCTTATCATGATTTTACATAGAAGTCAAGGAGCGGATTCCAGCGCTGTCACCCTACATGGATTCTAAAGCCGCCACTTGCATGGATTCCAGCGCCGCCACCTGCACGGATTCCAGCGCCGTCATCACGTTCCCGTCATAAGCCGCGGCAAACCGAAATCTCATCGGAAACTTCCCGCCTACAAGAAAGCGGTAAAGAGCGCTCCTGCCATGTCCCCTCCGATCCAAAGCACCAGCAGCGCGATCAGGATCCCCCGCACCGTCCGAACCCAGTTTTGGGTTGTGGCTCCATATAAGAAAACGGCTCCTAAACACACGCATAAAGCCGCCGCACCGCTGTAATGAAGTCCTTGATCTCCCTCTGACCACGCCGGAAGTCCCAAACTAGCCAGGACCTGGTCTCCCAGGCAGATTCCAGTACGTGAAGAAGTCGCGCCAAAGGCCACAGCCGCGAAAAACAGGGCCACAGCCAGAATCCGAAAAGGAATTTTATACTGTTTCAGCATAGGGATCTCCTCCTTCCTCCATCCCTTCTAATTTTTCTTTCGAGAAATTTCCGAAGCAACAAGCTCTGCGGTCTCCTCCGACGACGGATCCCGGCAGACCCCTAAAAACAGCCAGATATCATTGGCCTGGTCCTGGATTCCAAACAGGAACGGCCGGTTTAAGATCATCTCCGCCCGCAGCTGCTCCTGGGGCAGACCCGCGCCCAACAGCATTAACATCGTGTAGGCAGCTCCTTCTACGCCCTCCTCGTCGATTCCCAGACGGGACTCTTGGATTACGTCGGAAACATAGAGCCCATCCTGCGAGATCCGGCCAAATTCAGCAAGCGCCGGATCAAACATCCGTTCCATTCCAAGAGACGCCAGCGTCTCTTTTAAACGCATGCTGCTTCCAAAAGAGAATTTTGGAATCTTCCATACAACCTCTCCCGCGGTCCATTCTTCCTGCGGGGAATCCAACGCCTCTCTTAACAGGTTCCCGTCCTTTAAAAATTCCTCCGCGTTTCTTTCCTCGTCCGGCAGCAAAAATACCATCCGGCATGAATGGTTCGTATTTAACGCCGCCGCCGTAAAGCCGTCTCCCCGGTAAAAACTTCCCAGCTCCTCCGTCCGGTTTAGAAAAGGAACCGTAATCTCCGATCCGTCCTCCAGGAAAAAGAGATCGTCTTTGGTATTTTTCTCACGGAAAGGCGTCGTCCATCCGCCGTAAAAATACAACGTATTCACAATCGCAAGCAGGGTTTCCGGATCCAGGGAAAGCTCCGGCGAGAGAACGCCTTCCGTCTGTTCACGGATCCAGTTTCCGATTCGCTTTCCTGTCTCGGGAGACCTAAAATCGGCCTGGTAGGAGGAGGCATAAAAGCGCTCCGCCGCGTCATTAAAATATTCGGACTCCGGCTTCAGCTGATCAGAAACCCAGAGCGAATTGGAAAGCTTCAGCGCGCTATCGGGAACCTCTTCTCCATACGCCTCGGCTCTGGCCTTTCCATAAGCTTCATCATAAACGTACCAGCGGTAAAGCTTCTCGCACTGTTCTCCCAACTTCTCCCGGCTCTCCACACCCAGCGCGGTTAAGACCGCCTGTTCTGTTTCTCCCTCCGCTCCGTAGCCTGCGATCGCCAGCGCATAATAAAGGCTTAAGGGCGAATAAACCCCGTTTCCGCTCTGCCCTCTTAAAACCGCGCTCCCGCTGTCAAATGCAAACCTGGCAAGTCCTGTCTGAAATGATTCCGAAATCTCATTTTCCTCTAAAAGTGCACGCCATCTGCTAACCTCGTCTCCCTCATAAGAAACCGGCTCCGGCTGCGAAGCCTCCATCAAGACAGCTTCCTCGCCGCCCTTCTTCTCCGGCTCCAAAGCCATTCCGTCCTTACATCCAGAAAGAATCCCAGCGCAAAGAAATAAAATCCCTATCCGTCTTAATTTCATCTCCTTCCCTCCCTTCTCAAACCATTTTCAAATACAATTCACGATCCATATTTTCTTCTCTTACTATCAGTTTACCTAATTGGGGAGGAAAAAGGAAGAGCTTTCCCAAAGCCTTAAGAATATATAAGAATATTGTAAAGAACGTAAATAAGTTTCCAATACTACAAGTAATCAATTCAATCTGTTGTAGCAACATGACCGTCTGAACACGTTAAATCACTTTCAATAGATAAGGTTATCCCTGTACTTTAGCGGGCGTTGCTTCTCT
>DVFQ01000160.1 GCA_018713185.1 Candidatus Copromonas avistercoris (nom. illeg.)
AAGGCGGTACGCTACCCCTCCACGGGGCGCATACCGCCTTTTCTTGTTATCCAGCCCTCCGGCTGTATCGGTTGAGCAAAAGTCAGCGTGGGATTGATGTGGTATCTTTATCTAAGTGAACCCCCCGTCTCGTTCTCCAAAAGGATCCTATGGATCCTCTCATACTGGGGGCTGATGATCATAAGATTGGCCTGGCTCTTACCGAACAGCAGCACCTTATCCATCACCATGGTCATAATAAAGGTCTGGACCAGTCCGTAAAGAATCTGTTCCGAATCCGAAAACGTAAGTTGCAGCGCCAGCGTCCCCACATTGATCAGAAGCATCATGGTTCCGATGGGAACGCCGAACAGCTTATGAACGATCAGCGGAGGGATATCCATGCCGCCGGTGGACGCGTTGAAGCGGATCACCAGGCCCACGCCTGTTCCCGACAGCGTCCCCGCAAGAACGGCCGCGAGAAAATAGTCGTCCGTCAGCGAAGACAGCCAGCTGACGTTCTCAAAGAATCCCAGGATAAACGGGAAGATGACCGTAGATAAAAGAGTCGACATGGCAAACTCTTTCCCCAGGATCAGAAGCCCTAAAAGGAAGCAGACCACGTTGACCACTCCGTAGGTAACTGACACGGGAAGCCCAAGAAATTCCTGGACAAAAAGCCCGATACCCGTCGTGCCGCCGCTGATAATTCCCGTCGGCTCTAAAAACGCCGCGATGCCGAACGCCAGCAGCACGTTGCCGCAGATCACCGCTAAAATTCCCGCCAGTTTCTTCATTGGCCGCCCCCTCGTCTTTCTATAACGGATCCCATCTTACACAGAATCCGCGATATCATACAACAGCTGTTCCGATTCCTCCCAGCCCAGGCAGGGATCGGTAATGGATTTTCCATAAATATGCTCGCCGATCTTCTGGCTTCCCGGCTCCAGATAGCTCTCCACCATAACGCCCTTAATAAAGTCGTGGATCTCCCTTGAATGGCGGCGGCTGTGGAGCACTTCTTTTACGATGCGGACCTGCTCCTCATACCGCTTATTGGAGTTGGAATGATTGGCGTCCACGATGCAGGCCGGATTCTTCAGATCCCGCTCCTGATACAGGCTGTATAAAAGCTCCAGATCCTCGTAATGGTAGTTGGGAAGGCACTGGCCGTGCTTGCTGACCGCTCCCCGGAGGATCGAATGGGTCAGTGGATTTCCCTTTGTTTCCACTTCCCAGGTACGGAAAATAAAATCATGACCGTGCTGGGCCGCGTACACAGCGTTTAGCATCACGCTCAGATCGCCGCTGGTGGGATTCTTCATCCCCACCGGCACATCTACGCCGCTGGAAGCCAGGCGGTGCTGCTGGTTCTCCACCGAGCGGGCTCCAATGGCAATGTAGGAAAGAACATCCGAAAGATAGCTTAAGTTTTCCGGATACAGCATCTCGTCCGCCGTCGTGAACCCATAATCCTGGATCACCCGCATATGAAGCTTGCGGATCGCCACCAGCCCTTCGTACATATTGGGCTTCTTCTCCGGATCCGGCTGATGGAGCATTCCCTTATAGCCGCCTCCGGTGGTCCTGGGCTTATTGGTGTACACCCGGGGAATAATCAAAAGCTTGTCCTTTACCTTTTCGTTCACTCTGGCCAGACGCCCCATGTATTCGCAGACCGCGTCCTCCCGGTCCGCGGAGCAAGGCCCGATGATCACAACAAATTTATCGCTGTCTCCAGTGAAGACAGCGGCAATTTCCTTATCCTTTTCGGCCTTCATCTCAGCTAACTCCGGCTTCAGCGGAAATTCAGCCCGAATCTCCTCCGGAGTCGGAAGAAGGCTCTTGTAAATGAATGACATACGTTTCTCCTGCTTTCCTTACTCTTCTCTTCGCTGGAACGCGCTTCCCAGTCCCAGCTCCATCCGGTATTTCGCGACCGTCCGCCGGGATACCGGCATCCCGTCCCGTTCCAAAAGCCGCGCCAGCTGCTCGTCGCTGTACGGTCTTCCTTTATCCTCGGCTTCCACCAGCTCCCGAAGCTTCGCCTTCACTGCCGTCCGGCTGACCTCGTCGGTTTTTCCGTCTCCCGACGCGATCCCGCTGGTAAACAGATCCCGAAGGAGGAAGCATCCCCCCGGCGCCAAAAGATATTTATCCCGGATCGCCCGGCTCACCGTGGATTTATGGACTCCCAGCTCCTCCGCCAGCTCCTCTAGCGTCATCGGCTTTAGATGCTCCGTCCCCAAAAGATATCCCGGCTGGCGCTTTAAGATCCCTTCGGTAATCCCAAGGAGCGTCCGCCTTCTCTGATCCACCGCGTTCATGATAAACCGGGCGCGGCGCAGCTTCTCCTCGAAATAGCTTTTCAGCTCCTCATCCTGGGCCGTCTCCATCATATGAACATAAAACTCATTGATCTGGACGTTTCCCGTCCATTTATCATTGAGCTCCATGTTCCACTGGCCGTTCTGGCAGGTTAGGATAATATCCGGCAGGATATACTGAGCCTCCGCCTCCCCGTAGCCGTTTAGCGGCCTGGGGTTCAATTCCTTTATAATATGGATCAGCTTCCGCACCTCCGCCGAGGAAAGCTTCAAATCTCTGGAAATGCTGCTGATCCTTCCCTCCGCCACATCCTGCAGGTGGTCTTTTATGACCCGTTTTAGAGCTTCCTCCTGCTCCATTCCCTGGATCTGCAGAAGGAGGCATTCCTCCAGGCCGGAGGCGAAGATCCCTCTCGGCTCAAGAAGCTTAAGCCCCGACAGCACCCGCTCCACCTGGTCCTTTTTCAGTCCCAGCTTCTTGGCGATCTCCTCCGGCGGTATCGGAAGATATCCGCTCTGCTCCAGAGAATTAATGCAGAAGTCCACAACCTTCCGGTCGTCCTCCCCCATTTTCTCCCAGGATAGCTGCATCATCACCAGATTTTCCACTGATTCCGGCCCGTTCTCCGCCTGATACAGATCCGGCTGATCCGCATCCTCCAAAGACCGGCTGCCGTAAAACCGCTCCGCTTCCCGATGGGTCACCGGGATCTGGCTGCCCCCTCCGCCTGATGAATATTCCACCAGCGGATTCTCGATTTCCTCATTCTGCAGAAACTCCCGCAGCTCCGTCATGGACATGCTTAAAACATTCAGCGATTCCATCTGGACCTGGGACAAGGTCTGCTTCGTTTGGAGAGAAACCCCTGTTTTTATCTCCAATGTAATCCCCTCTTTCAGAAAACCAGCCTCTTACCTCTCTCCGGAACGATAGCGCTCCAGCAGCCGGTTAATCCGTCTGGTCGGGTTCAACAGCTCGCTTAGCGAAGAATCATGATTTAAATTATCAATGATCAGAGCGATATACTTGCTCATATCCACGTCGATATAGTAAGGGCGGGACAAAAGCTCCGGCGTCTGATAAACCAGGTTGGTCGTAAGAACCCGGTCGATAATCCCGTTTTCATAATATTCGTCAAATTTCTTTAACCCGTTGGTAAAGAGGCCGAAGGTGGTGCAGATAAAGACCTTTCTTGCCTTGCGCTGCTTTAACTCCCGCGCCGTATCCAGCATACTGTCTCCGGAGGAGATCATATCATCCACAATGATCACGTCCTTGCCCTCTACGCTGGCTCCCAAAAACTCATGGGCAAGAATCGGATTCCGGCCGTTTACGATCCGGGTATAATCCCGCCGCTTATAGAACATGCCAAGATCAAGGCCCAGTACGTTGGCAAAGAACACCGCCCGGTTCATGCCGCCTTCATCCGGGCTGATCACCATCATATGCTCGCTGTCGATCTGCAGCTCCGGTTCATGCTTTAACAGATGCTTGATAAACTGATAGGTGGGCTGCACTGTCTCAAAGCCCTTTAACGGGATCGCGTTCTGGACTCTGGGATCATGGGCGTCAAAGGTAATAATATTCTCCACGCCCATATCCACCAGTTCTCTCAAGGCCCAGGCGCAGTCCAAAGACTCCCGGCCCGTCCGCTTATGCTGGCGGCTTTCATAAAGAAACGGCATAATCACGTTGATCCGGCGCGCTTTTCCGCCTACCGCCGCGATCACCCGCTTCAGATCCTGGAAATGATCGTCCGGAGACATATGGTTCTGGATCCCGCAAAGCGAATAAGTCAGGCTGTAATTGCTCACATCCACCATCAGGTACAGATCATCGCCCCGAACCGACTCCAAAAGTTCACCCTTAGCCTCGCCGCTTCCAAATCGCGGCGTTCTCGCGCCGACAATATAAGAATCTCTCTGATATCCCGCAAACGCGATGGTGGTCTTATGCTCGCTTTCCCGCTCATGTCTCCAGCCTACCAGCCACTCGTCTACCTTCTTTCCCAAAGCCGCGCAGCTTTTTAACGGAATCAGTCCCAACGGTCCAACCGGAATTGTTTCGATCTGTTTCTCTTCGTACAGCATTTATTTTCTCCCCCATCGTGTCGTTTGGCGCAGTCTGTTTCCAGCTCTGCATCTATGCTTCCGTCCGCCATGTGCGGACATGCCCATGGCCCGCGCCGCTTTAACGCGTCCGGTGCCACATACTCTTTATAGCATGAACCGTCAGGCAAGTCAACCGGTATATCCCCTCTTTGCCAGCCGTAAATCTTCCCCTAAAAGAGGCAGGATCCGGTACTGGCTCAGGATCCTGGACGTTACCCGCTCCGTAAACTCATCCCGCAGCCGGTTCAGCGAAAGGTTTGTAGAAATGATCGTGCCCTTCTGCCGGTTCAGCCGCTCATTCACACAGTAGAACAGCTGGGAAACCGTGAAGGTATTGATCAGTTCCGTTCCCAGATCATCGATGATCAAAAGATCGCAGTCTAAGATTCCCGAAGCCCGCTCCTTCGCTTCCTCCTCCTCGCGGCTGCCGAAGCGGCTTTCCGAAAGGATATCGAATAAGTCCGTCGCCGTCAGATACACGACGGAATAACAGCGCCGGATCAGCTCCCTGGCGATGCAGCTGCTTAAAAAGGTTTTTCCGCAGCCGGTGTTCCCGGTAAACAGGATGCTGCCTTTTTCTTCCCCAAAATGCTCCACAAAGCTGCGGCATTCCTCGATCACCATGGACATATAGTCGTACACCGTCATCCCGGTTTTTTCGTCGATCGCTTCCCGGTCATAATATTCCATGGACAGCGTATCAAAATTTTCCCGCTCCAGCCGGTCCCGGATGTTGGACTGGTCGTAGAGGAGTTCCACCTCCATCCGGCTAAAACAGCCGCATTTTTTTCCGTCCACATAGCCCGTATCCCGGCAGTCCGGGCAGTGATAGCGAAGCTCCAGATAATCCGCCGGATAGCCGTGCTCTTTTAAGCACCGGTCCCGTTTGGTCCGCAGAAGGGCCGCCTGCTCTTTAAGCTGCCACGCCGTCTCCCCGTCCCCCAGGACCATTTTTCTGGCCGCACGGGCCATCAAAGCCGCGATCTGATCCGACAGCTCCGCGACCTCAGGAACCGTTTCATAAACCTCCTGGATCCGTTTATCCTGATCCCGCTTATTATCCAGCTGCCTCTGCTGATAAACCCGCATCAGGGCGTCATATTGAGAATTACTGAGCGCCACCGGCCTCGTCCTCCTTCCGTTTCCTGCTCTTCAGCCATACAAAATCGTCGATATCTCCGGTCCGTTCCTCAAAGTTCCGAAAACCGTTGGCGCCGGCGCGTTTTCTGCCTGACGTCTCTCTTCCTGCGCCGCCCCGCCGGTCCGCGCCCGCCGCCTGCTCCTTTTCCGCCTTCCTCTGCTGCCGCTTCCGATCCAGCGTTTCCACGTCCTTAAGGGTCCGCACCTGCTGCTCGCTCCAGCCCTTTAGGATCTTGTCCGCGTAGGGAAAGCTGGCGGAACCGGTGGCGGTGATCGTCCGGCTGCAGGCCTCCACCACAAGGCTCTTGTCAAACCCGTATTCCTTAAACCAGCGGCGGATAAAATCCTGCTCCGCCGTTCCCGCCGTCCGCCCCGTAATGCCAAAGGCCTTCAATACCGCCGCCGTATCCCCGGAAAACCGCGCCGTATATTCCCTGGCCTCCTCCCGGGTCCGGATCCCCGCCTGGTACCAGCTGATGGCGACCTTTTCAATATAGCGGATACTGGAATGTCCTCCTCCGGCGCAATACTCCGCCAGGTATTCCAAAAGTTCCCCCGACATATGAAGGCCGTCGTAGAAGAACGCGAACTTCTCACATTCGATCTGCGTAAACGTCTTTCCCAGATACTGCTGCACCGCATACAGCAAAGCGGAAAACTCCTCGTCCCCGGAAAGCCGCCGCATCCGCTCATAGGTATCGCCCGTTTCCGGGAGGCGGCTCTCCTCCCGGCCCAGAATCCGCCGCGTCGGCTCAAAGTCTTCCTGCTTCCGCTCCGGCGTCCGTGAATCCGGCGCAAACTCCTCCCGCTTCCGCTCCGACGTCCGCAGATCTGGCTCGAAATTTTCCCGCTTCCGTTCCGGAATCTGTGGATCCGGCGCAAACTCCTCCCGTCCGTCTGCTTCCTCTCTGTCGTCCTCCGTCAAAACTCCCGTCCGCTTCCAGTAAGCCAGCGCCCGCTTTACATCCGCTTCCGTGTGGTTTAGGGCGTCCGCGATGGAAGCCAGATCCAGCTCCTCCCGCTCATGGCGCAGAAGGTAAAGGAATACCTTAACATATTCCCCGTTTGCCGCCGCCATATATTGATCGATAAATTCGTTGGATACTACCGTAACATTCGCCGGAAGACCCAATTTCAGATCTATTTTCATACGTAAGACCTATCCTTTCCAACTTCCTTTTCATCATAACACACTCCCCGGGAAATTGAAATAGGCGGCATTTTTCACCGCAATAATTGTGGATATTGTGGATAAAGTGGATAAGTCCGGGCGTCCTTTGTGAAAAACAAGCCGATTCCTGTCGAATCCCTGATTTTTCCTAGTCTTTTGGCCATTCCCCTGTTTTTGTTATGTAAATTAGAAAATCCACAGGGTTTTCAAACTCGTCTTGTTGAAAACTCTGTGGATTTTGTGGATAACTTACTGTCCCAGGAGCTTTTCTCCCACTTTTCCTATATCTCCGGCGCCCATAGTTATCAACAGGTCGCCGTTGACACAATTTTTTAAAAGAAATATTTCAATCTCATCAAAGCTGGAGAAATAATGGGCGTCCGTTCCTCTCCCGCGGATTTTCTCCGCCAGCTGTTCCGAGCTGACCCCCAGCGTATCCGTTTCCCTGGCGGCGTAAATATCCGCCAGCACCACATGATCGGCCGCGGAAAGGGCTCCTGCAAACTCCTCCATCAGAGACTTTGTCCTGGAGTAGGTATGCGGCTGGAACACGCACCAGATTTCCCGATGGGGATAATGGGCCGCCGCAGAAAGCGTCGCTTCGATCTCCTGGGGATGGTGGGCGTAATCATCGATCACCGTAACCCCGCCGATCTCTCCTTTTTTCTCAAAACGGCGGTGCGTTCCATGAAACCGCAGAAGGCCGGTTTCAATTTCCGCTCCCGTAATCCCCAGCTCATGGGCCGCCGCGGCCGCCGCTAAGGAATTATATACGTTATGCATTCCCGGCGTCCCCAAAGTGATGGTCTGAACCGGCTTTCCATGAACCAGCAGCTCATAAGCCGCGCAGGCCTCTTCATTAAACCGGATATTGGCCGCGCTGTAGTCGCTGGCCTCAGGATCACTTCCCACTGTAACCACCCGAGCCGCAATTCCCTCCGTGATTTCCCGGTAATCACGGATATCGCTGTTGATGATCAGGACGCCGTCCTCTGGAAGCAGCTTTGCGAACCGGCGAAACGACCGGCGGATGTCCTCGATATCCTTAAAAAAGTCCAGATGGTCCGCTTCAATGTTTAAAATAATCCCCATCGTCGGATAAAAGGAAAGGAAGCTGTTGGTATATTCGCAGGCCTCCGTCACAAACAGATCCGCGCTGCCGACCCGAATGTTCCCGCCAATGGCGTCCATCATGCCGCCGACGGAAACCGTCGGATCCTTATGGGCATCCAAAAGGATCTCCGTCAGCATAGAAGTCGTCGTCGTTTTTCCATGGGTGCCGGCAACCGCGACCGCCTGCCGGTAATTCCGCATCAGCTGTCCCAAAAGTTCCGCCCTTGTCAGGATCGGAAGGCCGCGCCTAACCGCCTCCGCATATTCCGGATTATCCGCATGAACCGCCGCGGTATAGACGACAGCATCGATATCATCTGTAATATTTTCCGCCTTTTGGCCATAGGAAATCCTCGCCCCATGGCGCTCCAGCTTATCTGTCAATTCGGTTTCATGGGCATCCGATCCGGAAATCTGAAATCCGCGTTCCAAAAGGATCTCCGCAAGTCCGCTCATGCTGATGCCGCCGATCCCAATAAAGTGAACGTGGCAAGGCTGGTTAAAATGAATGTGATACATATTTGCTCCTTTAAGCTGCCGCTTCCTCTCTAAAAAGCACATGCCGGTACTTTAAAAGCACCGTTAAAAGAAATTGTCCCAGCACCCCGATCGCCAGGAACTCTCCGATTCCTACCGTTATCGTGGAAAACCAGATCATCGCGTCGCTGCCGTATCCAAGCCGAAGCACCCAGGGAATGATCACCATATTCGCCAGGATCGGCGGAACGGAAACCAGGTACCGGTTTTTTCTCAGCAGATAGGATCCGACCGCGCCGATCAACGTCGCCAGGCTTCCGCCAACCACGTCCAGGATAATAGCCCCATTCAGCAGGTTGGAGATCATGCATCCAATAAAAAGGCCGGGAATCGCCGCAGGCGTAAAATAAGGCAGGACGCACAGCAATTCGGCGATCCTAAACTGGATCACTCCGGAGCCGATGGGCTGAAAGGCCAGAAACAGGACGATATAGAGGGCCGCGATTACCGCTCCCTGCACCATCCGATACAACGGGCTGCTGTTTGACATGTTCTTCATATTCAGTTCTCTCCTTTAGTTTTGTTTTACGAGTGGAAGGTCTCGAACACTCGATTCATTTAACGCCGGGAATCGGCGGCAAGCCCGTAAAGACCTTATTTTTAGGGCTTTTTCTGCGTGTCTAAGAATACCACGGGAATGTTGGATTGTCAAGGAAAGGGCGGGGAAGTACCAGAAAAGTACCACTTTGCCACGGCCGCAGGCGGAAGAATTGCCACGGCCGCAGACGGAAGAAATTTCTTGCATCCCATCGCTGGGTGT
>DVFQ01000161.1 GCA_018713185.1 Candidatus Copromonas avistercoris (nom. illeg.)
TATTCTTCGGTTGATTCCTGTGTTTCCTGGAAGTCATCCTGAGAGGCGTCCTCAACGGCCTCCGTATCTTCAGTTCCTTCGGCGTCCTCATAACCGGCTTCTACTTCATATTCCCCTTCAAAGCCGTCCTCATACTCGCCGTATTCCAGAGCATCAAACAGTCCCAGCTCTCTGGCCTGCGTCTCGCTCTTAATATCGATTTTGTAGGTGGTCAGCCTGGCGGCCAGCCTTGCGTTCTGTCCTTCCTTACCGATGGCAAGAGACAGCTGGTAATCCGGTACGATCACCTGCGCTTCCTTTGCGTCCTCATCCGCAACAACGGAAATAACCTTGGCCGGACTTAACGCGTTTTCGATCAGGAAGGCCGGATTGTCATCCCAATCAATAATATCGATTTTCTCGCCCCGCAGCTCATTGACAATGGCGTTGACTCTTGCTCCGTTTAAGCCGACGCACGCGCCCACCGGATCAACATTGGGATCCGTCGAGCTGACGGCGATCTTCGTTCTGGAACCGGCCTCTCTGGCGATGGCGCGGATCTCTACGGTGCCGTCCCGCACCTCGGCAATCTCTTCCTCAAACAGCCTCCTTACCAGATCCGGATGCGTCCGGGACACGGAAATCCTCGGTCCCTTGGGATTATCCTTAACCTCCAGGATATAAACCTTGATCCGCTCCGTTCTCTGGAAGGTTTCGCCCTTTACCTGCTCGGACTCAGGAAGGATCGCGTCTACCTTGCCCAGGTCGATGCTCACGTTCCTTCCAATGTACCGCTGCACGATCCCGGTAACAACCTCCCGCTCCTTGCACTGCCATTCATTTAACTGCGCCTTGCGGCTCTCCTCACGGATTTTCTGAAGGATCACATTCTTCGCGTTCTGCGTGGCGATCCGTCCGAAATCATGAGAGTCGATGGGGATCTGGACAATATCCCCAATCTCATATTTCGGCGCTTTCATTCTTGCGTCTGCAAGGCTGATCTGCGTCACCGGATCCTCCACAGTCTCCACAACCTCTTTTTCCGCGTAAACAGAAAAATCACAGCCTTCGCGGTCGATGACGACTCTCACATTATCCGCTTTTCCGAAATGATTCTTGCAGGCCGTAAGAAGAGAATTCTCGATCGCCTCAAGCAATGTATCCTTGCTGATGTTATATTCCTTTTCCAGCACGTTCATTGCTTCCAACAGTTCCTTATTCATGATTTATCCTCCTTTAAAAATCAAATGCCAGACGAATCAAGGCAATATCTTTCTTTTCAAAGCTGGTCTCGGTCCCGTCCTCAAAACGAAGGGTCACCGTATCCTCATCGTAGGCGGCAAGAGCGCCGGTAAACTCCTTCTGCCGATCCACCGCCCGGTACAGCCGGACCTCTACCTGCTCGCCCAAGCTCCTCTTAAAATCCTTTTCCTTCTTTAAGGGCCTCCCAAGGCCAGGAGAGCTGACCTCAAGAATATAGCTGTCGTCGATAAAATCCTCCCGGTCCAGCCATTCTCCCAGCTGTCTGGAAACCAGCTCGCAGTCGTCCACGGTAAATCCGCCCTCTTTGTCGATATAGGCTCTGAGATACCAGGTACCGGCTTCCTTTACGTATTCCACGTCCACAAGCTCAAACTGATTCTTTTCCATAACCGGCATCAGATACGCTTCCACCCGCTTTTCGTACTCATCTCGTTTTGACATTCCGCCTCCAGCACCTTTCCATTTTCATGTAAAAGAAAGAGTGGACTTATTTGTCCACTCTCCTGCAAGTTACTTATGTTATCAGTAGAACTATAGCACAGTGAAATGAAAAACGCAAGGTTTTTCTTAAGATTCCCCATGCAATTTCTCCAAAATCTTCCGGTTTTCCTCCCGGATCACGCGCAGCTTCTCCTTCATCGATAAGGTTTCCGCTTCTTTTTCCGCCAGCTGGACATAAAGATCCACATTGGCGGAAGCGGTAAAAAGGGCTCTCTTAAGGGTTTCCTGCTCCTGCCGTTGTGCTTGGAAGCCGGCTTCCTGCTTCGCTTCCCGCTCCTCATACCGGCTCTGCAGGGCCTTCTGTTCCCGCTCAAACTGTTCTTTCTGTTCCCGCAGGATCCCCATCACCCGAAACCGGACGAAAAGCGCCGCCAGAAAAACAGCCCCCGCTCCCAAAATTACCGGCATCATCATACCGCTCCTCCCTTCGCCCATTCTTTCCCGTCCAGGAATGCTTCCGCACACTGGCCCAGCTCCTCGATCTGCAGCGGAAACGAAAAATACGCAATCCGGCCGTCTCTCAAACGATCCCATCCATCCCCCAAGAGAAGCACCGGCGTCCCCTTTTCGCCAAACCACGGCGGATTCTTTTTCTCCGGAAACGGATCCGCCACCACCCAGAGGCCCGGCTCCCGTTTTTCAAATCTCCGGGCGGCATCATAAGGATTGGTAAAGGAGAACACCTTTCCCGCCGTATCCGCAAGCGCCATGGAAATCCCCTTAGCCATCACCGGATCCCGGCAGACAACGGCTATGGTTTTCCCCGCAGGCTCTGCTTTGGACCATTGAATAAAATCAATGACCGGCGTGTTGTAAAGTTCAAAATCCATCTGCTCATGAAATTCTTCATAAAAGGCTTCCGCAGCCCTGCACAGCCGGATGCAAAGTTCTTCGATATCCAAGCGGATATGCTCCGGCCCGTCCCCGTCTGTTTCCTGATCCAGCTGGCAGATCGTTGTCCCGCAGTTTAAGCCCAAGTGGAAATGGACCTCCAGATCCGCCCCCTCGTTGACAAAGCCTTTGTTTTGGTGGAGGTACTCGCACCGAAGCTGCCAGCATCGCTCTCCGCAAAGATACGGCCGTTCATCCGTCTCATTTTTCTTAAAAAACGGTCCCGCGTACTGATCGAACCATTGAATATACTGGCTTCCCACATCCCGGGCCGGTTTTCCGTACCGGTCCTCCATCACTCTCCCGTCCCGGTATTTTTTCACCGTCTCCGGATAAGCGATTCCGCCGCAGATATCTGGAAGCGTCAGCGCCAGGGCCAGGGCGGACTGCCACCGGCCGTCTTGAATATTCCATCGGATCTCCCGGATCCGGTCCAGAAACGTAAAGCTTGCATCGCCCTTTTTCATCCTGCCCGCCTCCTGTTTTTCTTTTGTTTTTCGATGTCTGTTGAAACGCTCTTTTGGAAAACCTTTCGATACTAACCTTTCGGCGCACCGGCATGGTTTGACAGCGTCCGCCGGTTTCGCTATACTGGCAATACCAGGAGCATTCCGCTCCAAAACGCCATGATTATTAAGAAAGGATCTTTACATGAACCGCCGCGCAAACTGTTTGAACCGCATCCGGTCGGATTTCAAGGCCATGCTTCCGGGACTTGTTTTATGCGCCCTGTTTCTGGCCTTTTCCTCCGCCGTTTTTGGAAAGGTGTGTCCCGTCCGCCTGCTTTTGGGGATTCCCTGTCCCGCCTGCGGTATGACGCGGGCGGCTGTTTTTCTGATCACCGGCGATCTTTCCGGCAGCCTGAAGGCAAATCCGTTCCTTCTTCCTCTGATCGCCTCGCTCCCCATCTATATCTGGGAGCATTACTGGAAAAACCGGCGCGCCCGTCTTTTTTCCGGCTATATCGCCGTTCTGATTCTTTTTATGGTACTCTTTTATCTCTATCGGATGGCTGTATATTTTCCCAATGAGGAACCCATGGTCTATGAACTGGACAATCTTTTCCATGACCTCCGGCAGCTGGCGGCCCGCTTATCCACAAAATAACGTTCTCTTTCCCATAGACATCCGGTTTTCTTTTGTGCTATAGTATAGCTGTATGGCAAACCCAGGTATTCTTAACGGCGG
>DVFQ01000162.1 GCA_018713185.1 Candidatus Copromonas avistercoris (nom. illeg.)
CGGAAAATATCGAGGGACTTTCAAAATATTATGGAAAGCGGCATGACCAGACCTGCGACAGCGTGATCCTCGATAATTTCCTTTGGGCCGATTATTATCATGTTCATTACGCGATCGTAGGGGATAAGGCCCTTTTATGGAAAATGAATATTTTCGGAAAGCAGTATGGGGCGCTCCCTGTGTGCGCCATGGAGGATATGCGGGAATGCTTCGATATGCTGGAGGCGCATTTTAACGAGGAACTGGGGCTTCCGCTGGAAATTTATCTGGCGGACGAGCCTGCGGTGGAGTATCTGAGGCTTCCGGAGGAACGGTATTCGGTGACGGAGCTGCCGGACAGCCGGGATTACCTGTATGACGCGCAGGCATTAAAGACTCTTTCCGGGAAAGCGCTCCATAAAAAGAAAAACAATCTGAACTATTTTATAAAAACGTACGAGGGCCGGTATGAATACCGGACGCTTTGCTGCTCTGACAGCCACGACGTCTGGGTTTTTCTGGACCGCTGGAGAGAAGGAAAAGGGCAGCAGGTGGAAGGCCATCTGGACTATGAGGTTGCCGGGATCCATGAGATCCTCCGCAATTGTTCGATCTTAAATGTGCGGATGGGCGGAATCTATGTGGAGGACAAGCTGGAGGCTTTCTCGATCGGAAGCTATAATGAGAGAGAGAAAATGGCGATCATCCACATTGAAAAGGCGAATCCCGAAATGAGAGGATTGTATCAGCTGATCAATCAGCAGTTTTTGATCCATGAGTTCCCGGAGGCGGTTTTGGTCAACCGGGAGGACGATATGGGGCTTCCGGGGCTGCGCCAGGCGAAGATGTCCTATGCGCCGATTGATTTTGCGAGAAAATATTGGATCCGGCAGCTGGATTATAAGCCGGATAAGCGGGGCGGACAATGTTAAAATACTTGAACGGACAGGAGAAGGAACGATGCCGGAGTCTGTGGGAAGAGGCGTTTCCGGAGGATTCCCAATCCTTTGTCGATTATTATTTTAAAGAAAAAATGAAGGATAACCGGGTGCTGGCATGTGACGAGGACGGACGCATCGTTTCCATGCTTCATCGGAATCCATACCGGATTTATATGCGGGGAGCGGAATATACCTGCGATTATATCGTGGGAGTATCCACGGCGGTAAGCGAGCGCAACAAGGGGCATATGAGAAATTTGATCCTCACGGTTCTCCGGGACATGCAGGAGGAACGGATGCCCTTTACGTTTTTAATGCCGGCCAGGGAAACTCTTTATCTGCCGTATGATTTTCGCTATATTTTTGATCAGCCCAGATGGGTGCTTGGCTACGGGCCGGAAATCCGCAAGGTACAGTGGACGGGCGGCCGTTTGGCCGGTGATCTGGCGGAGTGGCAGAACGCATGGCTGAAGCGCCAATATGAGGTGTTCGCGCTCCGGGATGAGGATTATCTGAACCGGATGCAGAAGGAATTGGAAAGCGAAGCAGGAATCGTCCAGCTGGTCTACGACGGCGACTGGTTTGTGGGGATGGAAAGCGAATGGGGGCTTAAGGAACGGGAACTGCGCTATTTATATACGGGGGAGCGCTACCGGACCCAGGTACAGAAAAAGCCGGCGATCATGGCCAGGATCGTCTGTCTGCCGGAGTTTTTGAAGCAGATCCGGTTGTCGGCGGACTGCCCGGAGGAAGAGATCACGGTGGAGATCGGCGTCAGCGACTTATTTGTTCCCCAGAACCAGGGGGCATGGAAGTGGCATTTGACGAAGAACGGCTCAGAGGCAGTCCAGGAATCGCGGTTTATTCCCAGGGGAAGGATGACCGTATTTCCGATCGCGGAGCTGACCCAGTGGCTGTTTGGATATTCGGCGCCGAAAGCGGTGGAGGAGATTCCGTATGGGGCGGATATCGAACCCTTTCGCGGCGTATTCTTAGATGAGGTGGTATAGCAGGCAGAAATAGGGGCAAGTACAGGCGGCTGGGGAAGACAGCAGGAGCAGGCGGTAAGCGCAGGCCGCGGGCAGCAGGAGCAGGCGGGGAACAAAGGTCCCGGGAAAGGGATCAGAGCCTGTGCCGGAAAGGAGAGGGAAAAGGGATGTCGAAGGAAAGGGAAACTTTAAAAAAGTGGCTGGAGGAAAGTGATAATATTGTATTTTTCGGCGGAGCGGGGGTTTCTACGGAGAGCAATATTCCGGATTTTCGCAGTACGGACGGACTGTATCATCAGCAGTATGATTATCCGCCGGAGACGATTTTAAGCCATTCATTCTTTGTAAGAAAACCGGAGGAATTTTACCGGTTTTACCGGAACAAGATGCTGTTTCCGGACGCGGAGCCGAACCGGGCCCACAAGGCGTTGGCGAAGCTGGAAAAAGAAGGGAAGCTTCGGGCGGTTGTGACGCAGAACATTGACGGGCTGCACCAGAAGGCCGGAAGCCGCGAGGTTTTGGAGCTCCATGGCTCCGTCCTTCGGAATCATTGTATGGAATGCGGAAAATTTTATGGGTTGGAGACCATTTTAAATTCTGAGGGGATCCCCCGCTGCGAATGCGGCGGCATGATAAAGCCGGACGTGGTTCTTTATGAAGAAGGCTTGGATCTTCCGACGATCCAGCAGGCGGTCTTTTACATTTCCAACGCGGATGTTTTGATCGTAGGCGGAACCTCGCTGACGGTTTATCCCGCCGCTGGGCTTATTGACTATTATCGGGGAAATAAACTGATCCTGATCAATAAGTCGGTGACTTCCATGGACAGCCGGGCAGATCTGGTGATCAGCGGCCCCATCGGCGAAATCCTTGGGGACGCGGTGGAAATCTGATCTTGATGTGGAAGTTAAACTGTGGATGTTCGGCGGGCTAACAGGCAAAGGCTGGCAGTACGGTAAAATGGAGGCGATCAGATGGTTTATGAAGTAGGAGATATCGTAAAGCTGAAAAAACCCCATCCCTGTGGAAGCTATGAATGGGAAATCCTGCGGGTCGGCGCAGACTTTAGGCTAAAGTGCATGGGCTGCGGGCATATGGTCATGGTGACGAGGCGGCTGGTGGAGAAGAACACGCGGGGGCTTCGGAAGCCGGATTAGCAGAAAAAATACTGCGAAAAGTCGGGAAACTGCTTGCATTTTCCCGGCTTTTTTGTTATGATAACTACCTGTGACATGTTAAATCCTTGCTCTCGTAACTGAAATGCGGGGGCCGGAAGACCAAAAGGAGGTTTTTGAAACTATGAACAAATACGAGTTAGCAGTTGTTCTTAGCGCAAAGCTGGAGGACGACGAGAGAGCAGCCGCCATCGAGAAGGTGAAGGGCTACATCACCCGTTTTGGAGGAACCATTACGGATGTGGATGAGTGGGGCAAGAAGAGACTTGCTTATGAGATCCAGAAAATGAAAGAGGGCTTCTACTATTTTATTCACTTCGAGGGAGATTCCAACTGCCCCAACGAGGTTGAGTCCCATGTCCGCATTATGGAGCCGGTAATCCGTTATCTTTGCGTAAGACAGGACGCTTAATTAAGAAAGTGTGATTATATGAACAAAGTTATCCTTATGGGCAGATTGACAAGAGATCCGGAGGTCCGTTACTCCCAGGGCGAGCGCTCCATGGCGATCGCGAGATATACGCTGGCGGTCGATCGGAGAGGCAGAAGAAGCCAGGACGGCGACCAGGGACAGACCGCTGATTTTATCAATATCGTGGCTTTCGACCGCGCCGGTGAGTTCGCGGAAAAGTATTTCCGCCAGGGAATGCGGGTTCTGGTTTCCGGAAGGATCCAGACGGGAAGCTATATCAATAAGGATGGCCAGAAGGTCTACACGACGGACGTAATCGTGGAGGACCAGGAGTTCGCCGACAGCAAAAACTCCAGCAGCGACGGAAGCTATGGAGGAGGCAGAAGCCAGAGCCAGAGTTATCAGCAAGTAACGCGGCCTGCGCCGTCTTCCGCGATCGGCGACGGTTTTATGAATATTCCGGATGGAGTCGAAGACGAGGGACTTCCATTCAACTAAGTCTGACAGGAGGGAATTAAAATGGCATTTAATAAAGGCGATAAGGCTGATTCTACCAGAGTAAGAAGAGGCGGTATGCACAGAAGAAAAAAAGTCTGCGTATTCTGCGGTGAGAAAAACGGAGAGATCGATTACAAGGACGTTAATAAGTTAAAGAGATACGTATCTGAGAGAGGAAAAATCCTTCCCAGAAGAATCACTGGAAACTGCGCGAAGCAC
>DVFQ01000163.1 GCA_018713185.1 Candidatus Copromonas avistercoris (nom. illeg.)
GCGACTGCAGGTTCGTAAGGCCGGACAGCGGGCTTAAATCACTGATATGCTTATTTCTAAGCGTTAACGACGTCAGATTTGTAAGTCCCGAAAGAGGCTCCAAGGACTCAAACTCTACATAGTCCGAGGTAGCGCCAAATCCGCCGTTTGATAAGTCCAGGCTGGTAAGATTGGTAAGACCGGCCAAGGGCGTCAGGTCCAGGACGTTGCATCCTGTCCTCAGGGACGTAAGCTTCTTCATCCCGGATAAAGGAGTCAAATCCAGGCCGACCTTCCCTCCGCCGCCCGGCGTTTCCAAAACCTCCAGCTCCGTAAGCCCCGAAAGAGACGCCAGATCCGAATCATAGAGCTGTCCCGAAACGCGGAACCGCAGTTCCTTAAGCTTTGTCAGTCCGGATAGGCTGGACAGATCCTCCACAAACGGGCATCCCATCAGATCATAGATTTCCAGGCTTTCCAGATTTTCCAACCCCTCCATTCCTTTGATGCTCTGCAGTCCATAGGTATCCAGACTCAAATCCTTGAGGTTGGAAAGTCCCGCCAACGGCGTAAGGTCTTCTGCCGTAACGGTACCGGAAAGCTGAAGACGCTTTAGCTGCGTCATGTTGGAAAGAAACGATAAATCGCTTAAATCCTCAACGATCATAACCAGGGTTTCCAGCTTCGTCAAATCGGAAAGCGGACTGAAATCTTCGATTTCGCAGGCAGAAGGCAGGTTGTCCCAGTTCCCCGGAAGATACAGCGTTTTTAACTCGGTCAAGCCGGAAAGCGGAGAAAGGTCATGAATCTGTGAAGGACATGGAAGAATCAGCTTTTCCAATGATGTTAAACCGGCAAGGGAGGTTAGATCGGAAATTTCGCTGTTATCCTGCAGATTCAGACTCTTTAAATTCGTCATTTCCTTCAATCCCTCCAGATCCCCGTCTGTCAGGTTTTTTCCGGAAAGATCCACTTCTTCCGCCGCCGCGCTGTACTCCTCTCCGGCAATCAAAACGGTCGGTGCAGCTGTTTCCCTCTCGTCATTTTCCAAAGCGAGCCCGGCTTCTTTCTGGTTTCCCGCTTCTATTCCGTTTCCTGCCCCTATTCCGCCGCCCGCGGCGTTTCCAGCGCCGTTAGTTCCTGCGCTTCCTCTTCCCAAATAGGTTCCCGCGGCAAAAACCAGCAAAACGGCTGCCGCCGCGCCTGCGATCATGGGAATCGGCCGCTTCTTTTTTTCGGCCGCAGAAGCCGCCGGTACGGCAGCGGCAAGGTTCTCGTTTTGCTCTCCCGGAAGCTCTACCACCTGCTGGTTTTCCAAAGCCGCCAAGAACTCTCCCGCCGTCTGGAACCGGTCATCCGGCTGCACCGCCAATCCTTTTAGGATCGCCCGCTCCAGGTAGAGGGGAATCTCCACTCCCGCCTCGGACGGAGGCACCAGCGTGTCCTGTTCCAGCCGGTCTAAGGATTCCGGCGGCAGAAAACCGGTGATCGCCGCGTACAGACAGGCGGCGCAGGAATAGACGTCGGTGTATGGACCCTGGCGGCCCCGCCTGGTGTACTGCTCTTTGGGGGCATAGCCAACCTTTAAGATAACATCCAGACTTTTACTCTTATCGCCGATGCTGTACCGGGCCGAGCCAAAGTCCAGAAGCTTCACGTTTCCGTCCTTTGTAATGTAGATATTGTCCGGCGTTACATCCCGGTGGATAAACCCTTCGGCATGGACCGCCGTCAGCGCCCGCAGCACCGGGATCATCACATCAAGAGCCTCTTCGACGCTGACCTTTCCGCCCTGATTGGCGATATAAGTCTTAAAAGAAATCCCCTCGATATAATCCATGACGAAATAGGACGTATCGTTTTCGTCAAAGTAATCCGTTACTCCGGCGATATTGGGCTGGCCCATAAACTTCGCCAGGGTTCGGGCTTCCTCCGAAAACCGTTCTTTCCCGTAGGAAAAGTCCTCCGTCCGGGCTTCCGACATAACGGAAACGGTCGTTCCATCCACGCGGGCCGCCATCTCTCCCGGCATATATTCCTTAACCGCAACGCGGGCTCCCAGCTTCTGGTCCCAGGCAAGGTATGTAATGCCAAAACCTCCCTGGCCCAATACCCGGCCGATCAAATACCGGCCGTTTAAGACCGTACCGGCCCGCAGCGCCACCGGATATTTTTTCGCGTTTTCCTCCAAGTCGAAGCCGCAATAAGGGCATGGGCCGGAGGAATCCGGCTTCTCTTTAAAACAGTTGTAGCAAAGACATCCCATACTATTCCTCCCTCTTTACGACCGGTACATGCTCAAGCGGCGACCAATCGGAAACATTTGGAGCGTAAACGGAAACGCTCTGTAAATTGATCAGGCCTGACAATGGAGAAAGATCGGTTACCGACGTGGTTCGCAATTCCAATGTGCGAAGTCCAGTCAGGCCAGACAGCGGCTCCAAAGACGCAAACATACCCGGAGAGGTATTGCCCTCGATGGTTAAGCTTACTAATCCCGTCAGGTTCCGCAGCGGTTCCAGACTGTCAATGGCGCTGTCTATGGAAAGCTCCTTTAGTTCTGTCAGTCCAGCCAGTTCTGCTCCATTGTAGGCCGGATGATCGGAACCGCCGTTTCTTCTGGGAAGCTCCAGATATTGAAGCTTCGTCAAATTCTTAAACGGCTGCAGATCCATATAGGAAGCATCTGAGCCGTAGAAATACGCTTCTTTTAGCTCCGTCAAATTTTCGATTCCATGAAAGCTGCCGATGCAGTCGGCATCTACCCGCAGATACGTAAGTCCGGTCAGTGCTGAAAGAACCGAAAGGTCATTCAAGATAAAGATCCCGGTTTCATCAGACAGCCTTAAGTGGGTCAAATTAGTCAGCCCCTCAATGCCTTCTATGTTTCCAAGCCCCGCCGCATAGATTTCCAGTGTTTCCAAGTTTGTCAGATTTTTTAACGAAGACAGATCCTTTGTGGAAAGGCTCCCA
>DVFQ01000164.1 GCA_018713185.1 Candidatus Copromonas avistercoris (nom. illeg.)
CGCCGTCCATCTCTACTAACGGTGTCGTCATGCGAATCTTTTCCATTGAATATTCCTCCTTTTCCGGATGATAAATGATGTGTATTACAAGATCATAGCAACAACTACATTATAAACCGCGCTGCAGACCACGCTGATGGGTACCGCCACAAACAGGAGGCGGTTAAACAGCCGGTTTCTCTCTTCCTCCTTCCCGCAGGAGCCAAGGATCAGGCTGCCTCCGGAGGAGAAGGGGCTGATGGCGCTGGATTGAGCGCCCAGGACCGTACAGGCAAACAGCACCGCCGCATCCAGACCCGTAGACGCCGCCAGCGCCGGGATCAATGGGAACAGGGCCGGCGTTACAACGCCTGTCGTCGAGCTGAAGAAGCTCATGAACGCGGCCACCAGGCTGAAGGCAACCGGTACAAGGGCAACCGGCACGTTGGAACCGATCCAGGAGGACAGGGCTTCGATGGTTCCGGCCTCAACGGCTACGGCAATGAGCATTCCAGCTCCGGCAATCATAATGATCGTATTCCACGGCACCTTGGCGATTACTTCCTTCTGGGGAGCCAGGTCTAACAAGAGCGCGATTACTGTGAAGCAGATCGCCACCAGACCCACGTCCACTTTACTGCTGACCGCGCTGATCAGAGAATTTCCCGGAAGGATCATGTTTAACAGCGGGAATACCAGGACCACCGCCATCATCACCAGCATCAGGGTTAACGTCGTTTTCTGTTTCTCCGTAAAGGGTTCCGGCTTTTTAAAGGTAATTCCCTTTCCGATGTTCCGGTTTTCCTTAAATCCATAGCGGAAGATCGCGATCACAATAATAGAAAATACGATCGCAAAACCGAAAATTTTAAGCTCCGAAGAGAAGGAATCCACCGGAGTCAAGGATGGATCCGCTTCATAAGCCGTATCCATCAGCCCCCGGAACACCACGCCCAGAGCCGCAGTCGGAAAGTTTCCTCCCGCCAGCGCGCCGCAGTTGATGGCAACGGCGCCGGTCAGCTTATCCATCTTTGCCTCGTCGCAGATCACCAGCGTGATGGGCGCAAGGAACGCGAGGACGGTAAAATAAGCGGCTCCCATAACGGAAAGCACAACCGCTACAAAAAACAGCGCAAAGGGCAGAAGGCCCGGGAAGCTCCGGCAGGCATAAAGAAGCGCCGAAGACATCTTTTCCAATGTTCCGTTTACCGCCGCGAAATTATAGAACAAGGAAACGGAAAGGATCACAAACATGGTGCTGGTCGGCCAGAAAGAAATCAGGCTCTTTGTCGTAATTCCCAGCCCGAAGCATCCGATCAGAAAAGCAAAGGCGATACAGAAAAATCCGGTATTGATGCCGGTCTTATATCCCAGTACAACAGCCAGGGCGATCGCCGCCACAAGAATCACGCTGATCATTCTCTTCCCTCCTCAAGGCCCAGAAGCCGGGCCGGAATTGTTTTCGTCATATGATCGATCTGCTCCATGGGGATTCCATGATCCGCCAGATACTGCATATACTCCTCCAGGGCCAGCTCCCAATGGGGATTCTCCACCTGGCCGCCGTCGGTATCCACCATCACATGCTCATAGCCCACTTCTTTAATGAGTTCCAAATTGGACGGAAGGTTGCTCTTATATTTTCCGCCGCCCATATTCTGCGCGTAGCAGCGCTCTAAAATCACATCGTAATCCTTTACCATCCGCTTCTGATCCTCAACGCTCATGTCCACGATCCACCACTCCGGATGGGTGATAACGATATTCTTTACTCCGGCGTTTCTGGCCGCTTCAACAACAACAAACGCTTCCTCTGGCGAAATATGCGCCGTACCGAGAACCGCGTTATGATCCTTGATCAGCTGAAATACGTCCAGAAGCTCCGGCACGATCTTTCCGTCCCGGATTACATCCACGCAGCCCGCCGGATCCTGATGATTCTTTACCATGTGGTTTCTGGCGGACTGGGTCGGAAGCCATACTACCTTCGCGCCCAGCTTCAGCGCGACCTCCACGGCCTTGGGGTTGATGCCGCCTACCACCCGGTTTAAAGTAATGCTGCCGAACATAGTAAAATCATTATCCCCGCCGTGTACAATCTCGTTATGCCGGTTGCAGAGATAAGCCCGGTCCATGGTCGTACCCTGGTGCGTCTTGATCACGATGGCCCGCGCTCCTACCCGGATCGCCGCTTCCATCAGTTCAAAATCATCATAGGCACGGTGCCTCAGATCCGGATTGGTATGCACGTGCATATCAATCACGCCCTTCATCGAAACTTTTCCCATGTCTCTTCCTCCTTTTTCAAAATTATTTGTGCAATTCAACGATTTAGGCCCTTATTTTTCCTTCCACTTCCGTTACTTTTATCTTATACTATTTCTGATATCGAAGAAATACAAAATATTAGATAGTATATATTGGTAAAACCGATGGCTGAGATAGGAGAGATGATATGGATTTAAAAGAATTGAATTATCTGATCGCCATTGCCGACGAAGGAAGTATCTCAAGAGCTGCCGAATCCCTTTATATGGCCCAGTCCAGCCTAAGCCAGTTTTTGCAGCAATACGAAGCGGAACTGGGCGTACGGCTGTTTTTCCGCACGGCCCGGGGCGTCCGCCCCACCGCCGCCGGTCAGGCCTTTATCCAAAATGCCAGACAGATCCTGCTCCATTACCGGCGGGCACAGAATGAAGTTTGGGACATCGAGCAGCTAAAAGGCGGGCGCATCGAGTTCGGCACCGCCACCTTCCGGGGCACCTACCTGCTGCCTCCAGTGCTGAAACGCTTTCACCAGGCTTACCCCAATATTCACGTTTCCGTTACGGAAATGGACAGCGTTCCCTTGGAAGACCGGATAGCCGAAGGACTTTTAGATATGGCGCTGATTGCTCTTCCGGCCGTTAAACTAAAAGAAAATGTGGAGTGGCTGATGCAGGATGAAATCCTCCTTGCCGCGTCAAAAGATCATCCGGTTATGGACTTTGTCCATCCGGCTTCCAAGGATATTCCCTTACCCTGGGTTCAGCTTTCCGATATCGCGCCCTTTGAATTTATCCTAGGGCCTCCGGGAACCATTTTAGGCCGCGCGGCAAGGGATGAATTCCGAAAGGCCGGCCTGGAGCCCAAGGCCTGGCACACCAGCTTTACCGCTCCTTTTGCCGCCGCTATGGCCAGAGAAGGCGTCGCCCTGGCCCTTACCTACCGTTCCTGTATCGTTCCCCATGAAAACGCGGTTTATTTGAGAATCGGTGAAGAAGGGATCCCGTTAAATCTGGGCCTTGCCTACCCAACCGGCGAATACCGGTCCAAAGCCGCCATCGAACTGGGCCGCCTGTTTCACTCCATGTACCCAGGCGCAGTATAGCAAAATCCCCCGGGAATCCGGCCGGTCCGCTGTTCCTTAAGCCTTGTGTTTCTTAAGCTCCTCCAGCTTTCTAAGCCGTCTCAGGGCCTCCTCCAGCGTTTTTTCTTCTCTGGCGAAATGGAGACGGATCAGATGATTGACCGGCTCCTTGAAAAAGCTGGAACCGGGAACCGCGGCCACTCCGATTTCCCGGATCATCCACTCGCAGAACTGCAGGTCGGTCCATCCCGTAAACTGCGGCAAATCCAAAAACTCCTGAATATCCACCAGAACAAAATAGGTCCCTTGGGGGAGGTTATGCTTCAGCCCGGCCTCATCCAATCCCTTTAGGAAATAATCCCGCTTCCGGGTATAAAGCGCCAGAAGCTCCTCATAATACGAATCCGGCAGCGAAAGACCGGCGACGGCCGCCTCCTGTAAAGGCGCGGCGGCTCCCACCGTCAGAAAATCATGGACCTTTTTCGCGCTCTCGATCACCGTTTCCGGCCCGATCAGGTATCCCAAACGCCATCCTGTAATGGAGTAGGTTTTAGACAACGAGCTGCAGGTGATCGTATGCTCATACATACCTGGAAGCGAGGCCATAGGAATATGGCGATACGGCGCATAAACCATATGCTCATATACCTCATCGGTTACCACGAACGCGTCATATCGGATTGCCAGACGGCCGATCGCCAGAAGTTCTTCCTCCGTAAACACCTTTCCGCATGGATTTGAGGGATTGCAAAGAATCAAAGCCTTTGCCCCTTCCTTAAATCCCTTTTCCACAAGAGACAGATCAAAACTGAACTCCGGCGGCATCAGCGGAATATAAACCGGGTCCGCCCCGGAAAGAACCGCGTCCGCTCCGTAATTTTCATAAAACGGGGAAAACACCAGCACTTTATCCCCCGGATTGCAGATGGTCATCATGGCGCACATCATTGCCTCCGTGCCGCCGCAGGTCACGACGATCTCCGTCTCCGGGTCGATCGGGCGGCCGACTGCTTTTTCCTGCTTTTTTGCCAGGGCGTCCCGGAAATTTTTCGCACCGAAGGTAATGGAATACTGGTGAGGGCCTTGATACGCGGCCCTTGCCAGCGCCTCCATCAGCTCCTTCGGCGGGTCAAAGTCGGGAAATCCCTGGGAAAGATTGATCGCGTCATATTCGTCGCTGATCCGCGTCATTCTGCGGATTACGGAATCTGTAAAGCTCTCTACACGTCTGCTTAACTGCATTGTGATTCCTCCTCGTTCAAATAAATTCTGTATAGCACCCGCCGCAGGGAATGTCAAGAACGACTTTTCTCCTGTTTTTCTATTTTCACTCTTGACATCTCTGATTGTGTTCCATATAATAAAATCAATTCCATAATATAGAATTCTATTTTTAAATATGGAATTGTCCGCGTACAGCGGACACTCAGGCAGCGCCTTCCAATTGAACGCGCCGCCACGTTTTTCGTTTTCTATCCATTTCGTTTTCATTCACACATAAGGGGGAATTTGCCATGGCAGATCTGATCTATGAAGTGAAGGACCATCTGGCCCGGATTACCTTAAACCGCCCGAAGCAGCTCAACTGCTTCAGCGAAGAAATGATTCATCTGTGGACCGAAGCCCTGGAGGATATCCGGGATCGGGACGATATTTACGCCGTTCTGCTCTCCGGAAACGGCAAGGCCTTCTGTGCCGGCGGAGACGTAAAAGCAATGGCCGCCGGAGACGGATTTTTTGAAAGCCACGAGGATATCTCCTCCACCGCCCTGGCCAGAAAAAATTCCCTCTGGAAAGGAATCCAGCGGATCCCGTTGATCTTGGAAGAAATCGACCGGCCGGTAATCGCCAAAATCCATGGCCCGGCTGTGGGAGCAGGCCTTGATATGGCCCTGATGTGCGACGTGCGGATCGCTTCCGAAAGCGCGACTCTCTCCGAAAGCTATTTTAACGCGGGCATCGTTCCCGGCGACGGCGGCGCCTATTTCCTGCCCCGTCTGATCGGCCGCGATAAGGCGCTGGATTTGTTCTGGACCACAAAGGTCTTAAAAGGCGCGGAGGCCGAGCGGATCGGCCTGGTGACCCTCTGCGTTCCGGATGAGGAGCTGGACGATTATGTGGAAGCCTATATGCAGAAACTCTTAGAGGCACCCCAGCAGGCCATGCGGCTCACCAAACGGGCGATCTATCAAAGCGAGCAGAGTACCCTCCGGGCTTCCCTGGATCTGGTCTCCTCCTTTATGGGAATCGTAACCGAGTTGGACGATTACCGGACCCGTACGGCGGCCTTAGCGGAGAAGCTGCGCCACAAGCCCCCGAAAAAAGAAACGCCGGAAGAATAATGTCTCCGGAAAATTTAAAAATCCGAACCAGTTCCCAGACCGGGACGGTTCGGATTTTTTGTTCATTTCCTAAAAATTTTCCAGCCGAAAAAATATCCATCAGGTATTCTTCATGACGACCGCTTCCACGGAATCGGCTACATGCTCGCAGGCGTCGGCGCAGTCCTCCAGATAATCATAGATCTCGCGCCACGCTACGATCTCCAGCACATCGGTATAATGTTCGCGGATCTTCATGGTCGCGTCCAGATAGAACCGGTCGCAGTCCTCCTCCGCGTTGTTCAATTCAATGATCATCTTATGAAGCTTCTCCGGCTTTTTGAAATTGGTAAGCTCCTTTAACATATCCTGCATCTTGGAGCAGCAGGACACGATCTTTCTCGTAAATTCCACAGCCTCCGGCGGGATCGTCTGCACCTGATGGATATAGAACCGCTGCAGGACCTCCTCGATCTTATCCGTTACCTCGTCGATGTTCTGGCTTAATTCCGCCAGATCCTCCCGGTCGATGGGCGTTACGAAAGCCTTTGCCAGAGTTACCGACATCTCGTGACGAACGCCGTCAGCCTGATGCTCAAACTGATGCATCGTATCCAGCATCTCGCGGATGTTCTCCGGATGATACTCTTTCACGCACTCGGACAGATACTCCGAAGCCTTGCAGGCATACTCCGCGGAGCTGATGAAGTTTTCATAATAGAACCGGTCTGATTTGCTTGCCATACTCTCTTTTTCTCCTTTTTAGAATAACCACATAAACAGCTTTGTCATTAAAAATCCGATCAGTCCGCAGCCCGGGAACGTCAGGATCCAGGTCATCCCCATTTCCTTTACTACGGAAAGGTTGATCGCCGACAGACGCTTTACCGCGCCCACGCCCATAATGGCCGTTGTCTTCGCATGGGTCGTCGAAACGGGAATACCAAACGTAGAGCTGAACAAAAGGCTGATAGAAGCGGCGATATCCGCTGAAAAGCCCTGGTATTTTTCCAGCTTTACCATATCCATTCCCACGGATTTGATGATCTTCTTTCCTCCGATGGAGGTGCCGACGCCCATAACCGCCGAGCACAAAAGCATCAGCCACACGGGAAGCTCCGCTCCCTGGGACATATCCTGTCCATTTACAAGGAACATGCTGAGAAGAATGACGCCCATAAATTTCTGTCCGTCCTGCGCTCCGTGCATAAAGCTCATACAGGCGGCGCCGACGATCTGGGCGATCCTAAAGATCCCTTCCGTTTTCCGCCGGTCCACATTGCGGAACAGGGCGATCACCAGCCGGCAGATGATCCAGCCAAGGGCAAAGCCCATAACGACAGAAATCACCAGGCCGTAAACAACTTTGATCCATTCCGAACCGTTGACGCCCTCCAGGCCGCCGTGAAGAGCGATGGCGCCTCCGGTCAGTCCGGCGATCAGCGCGTGGCTCTCGCTGGTAGGAATTCCGAAATACCATGCCGCCGTCGCCCATACCACGATCGCAAACAGGGCCGCGCTCAACGCGACGATGGCTTCATGGGAATTGGAGCCAAAGTCAACCATTTTCGTGATCGTCTCCGCGACGGTCGCGTTTACCATACTCATCAAAAGAACGCCCAGGAAATTAAAGACCGCCGCCATCAAGATTGCTGCTCCCGGCGGCATACAGCGGGTAACAACACAGGTGGCAATGGCGTTCGGCGCGTCCGTCCATCCATTGACAAGGATAACTCCCAGGGTCAGAACAACCGCTAAAAGCAGCAGCGGATTCCCCATAAGCTGATCCCAGAAGCTCGCAAATGATAAGTCCATGAAAACCCTCCAAAATTTTATCTATAAGAATTTTGCATCCTCTATAATCATACCATATTCTAAGTAAAATTCCAGCAAAAACTATGTAAACTACACAATTCCATGGTTTTCAACATAAATCCGGGCGTCAAATTTGAAGATTCTGTGTATTTTGCAGAAATGGACGGAACCACCAGGCTCCGCAGGCCATGGGGATCCATCCCAAAGCCCCGCAAATCATGGGGATCCATCTCAAAACGAAAAAAAGGACTGCTTACTGCAGTCCCGCGATAAATGCCGTTACAGCCCAAATCAGAAATATCGTCCACGTCAGATACCGTCCGGCGATTTCCCATTCGGAAGGCTCCGCCCGCTCCGGATCTCGGATCCGAAACCTTAGATTCCAGCGAAACAGCTCGTCCGCGAACAGAATGGAAACGGATACGGCGGCACAGAGTAACGTCCCAAAGAGCCATCCATTCCAGTCTCCTTTATGCGTCAGCAATACCGGGCCGTACATGAGTTCCAGCAAAACTCCGGCGGAGGGTTCCGTCGGATCTGCCGTATTCCCGCTTTCCTCCAAGCTTTTCCCGCCTGCCATGATGGGGCCCAAAACCTCTATTTCTCCCTCCTCATTGTACAGCCGATAGCCGTTCCCAAAATACCGCGCGCCGCCCCGGAAAAGGAGTTCGTCTCCGCGATAAAGCTCGATGCCCCTCATATCCTCCAATTCCGCCAGCGTTTTCACATCTTCTCCCCGTTTCGGAATGGCGGATGGATCCTCTTTAACCGTATAAGGACCGTAAATTGTTTCGCCATAACGAAACTCCACGGTTTTATCTGGGGATACCGTAAAAACGGCCGGTTTCCCGTTTATTGTTCCAGCATACACCGTGCCGTCCGCACCCTCGTCCGCGCCCGCTTCCGGGACCAAGATCGCGTTTCTGTATTCAAATCCTTCGCGGCCGGTGGTCATAAAATATGCCGCAAAAAAGGCGAGCGGCAGTACAGCCGCAAAAAGCAGCATTCCCTTTTGCACCCGCTCCAGCGATCGGATTCTTTTTGCCGCGCTTTCCAGAACTTCCTTATATCCTCCCATAGCTCCTCCCGTCATCATCTCTTACCACCATTATAGCATATCCGCTTCTTCCTTGCCAAAAATATGTTTCTAATTTATAAATCTGTCATTTATTTTCTCAGTATTATTGTCTTTTTTCTCTTTGATATCTTATTTTAATTGCTTTTTTTCTGAATTATTGTAAAATATAAATAGTACAACATAAATTCTTGTTTCTCTAAAGTTCATTTATCTCAAAAGCAGAAAGGATACCTCCTATGAAACACTTGAAAAGCAAGCTTTTTTCTCTGTTGACTCTGCTGTGCCTCCTTCTGTCCGCCTGCGGGAACGATGCGGCAAAGCCAGACGCGGAAGCACCGACGGAAATCGATACGACGTCCCAGGAGGCGGAAACAACAGAACCATTTATTAAAGTAACCATCTTTGAAAACCCATCAGAAGAAGCAGACGAAGAAACCAGCGCCGCCAGTTCTAAGGAGCCGGAAATTCCCTCTGCCGCCCCGGTTAAAGACTTAGGCGAGCTTTTATTTGAACGGGATTCTGTTCAAGATGTGATGGTGGTCATCGACCGGCGGCTTTTTGATTTCCTTGCGGTGCCAGCCGGTGAAGAAGAAAGAGAAGCGATCCTGGACGAGCTGTACGGGGCGGATCTAAGCGCCTTTGAAGATGCGGCAGGAGCGTCCATTGGCGGAAGCGCCGTCCAATTCAAGCTGCGAAGCGGAGAAGAAGAAGTTACCCTTTCGATTTACGACGGCATGGCGGGGATCAGCGAAGAAGATCAGCAGTATATCCGGCTTACGGGTCCCGATGTCCAGACTCCGTTGGGAGAACTGAAAGGCCCAAAGGGAACCTTTGATTTTAACCGTCTGAGCGAATTGGCGATGAGCGTGGAAAGCGATACGGAAGATCCTGCCTATTCCGGCGTTGCTTCGATCCCGGAAACAGGCTATGAGACAAAAATGAGCAAACGCGCCTGCGGATATGCATTATACTTTTTTGATAAGGCGTTGGAGGCCGAAACCATGGAGGCTCCCGATGAGGCCGTTTCCTTTGACGTCCGGATGGAGATCGGAGACGCCGTTTATCAGCTGCAAAGCGAAACCGGATTCTTTTCCCGCGAGGACGCCGGCGGAACCGTTTATGGAAAACTGGATGAGGACGGGCTGTTAAGCGACGGGCTGACCGTAATTATAA
Source organism: Candidatus Copromonas avistercoris (nom. illeg.) (assembly GCA_018713185.1). GTDB lineage: Bacteria > Bacillota > Clostridia > Lachnospirales > Lachnospiraceae > Copromonas > Copromonas avistercoris. Next base: position 9,716 of record DVFQ01000164.1, read on the forward strand.
TGGAAGCAGGGCTTCGGAGTCAGCTCAATGGCGCGTAGGACTGCAATGCAGTTCTACGCACCGTTTTACGAATTTACTTGCATGGGTTATACTGCCGCAATATTTTCATGACCTGTTCATCATTTACAATCGCCATAATACACCTCCATAATGCTATGTTTCCAACGAAATTTCACAATTATACGATTGCTCTTGTGTTAGTATTTACAAAGTATATTCTGGTAACTATGTATATTTATTGCAAATTATAGTTTACAAACAGGTTCCTTGGTCACGGGTTCCAATACCTTGAGGTTTTTAATGGCGGTTTTGCCCGGTGATGCCGACTTTTTGATCTCTATCGGAGAAAGCACACCATTCTGATAAAGCAGCAGGTCTATTTCTTTCTGGGCTTTA
>DVFQ01000165.1 GCA_018713185.1 Candidatus Copromonas avistercoris (nom. illeg.)
GAAAAATATCCCGCAAAAAACGAAATCTCCCAAAAGGGACCTTATTGAAAGCGGAAGCGGATAGATGCGATCGCCAGCTCCGATCCCGGATTCAACAAACAAGTTTCATTGGCCTCCAAAAGGCGGCCGTCTACAAAGGTTCCATTCGTCGAGTTAAGATCCGTTACCAAATATCCATTCTCCGTTTCTTCTATTTTTGCATGCAGCCTGCTGACCTCGGGCGCCGTTAGGCAAAGATCCGCCAGAATCTCATTCTTCCCTATTAAAAAGGGGGAATATCCAACCGAAACCGGCGGCCCGCCGTCCAGAGGAACCAGCTGACGCGATTTCTTTTCCGCGGAAACACAAGTCAAAAGCACTGTCTGTATTTCCGCCTCTTCCTTGGCACTGCCCTCCAAAGGCGGCTTCCCTTCTCCGCTGATTCCCTCTGTTGCATCATCTCCTGCCTCTTGGAACAGAATTTCCCAGTCCTCCTCATCAGACACCTTAGATTCTTCCCGCTTATTTTCGGCTTCCGGCTCCGTCGCTTTCTCCGCCTTTTCATATTTTAAAAATAAAGCGGCCGCGGCCGGCAGCAAGAGGACTCCCAAAATCCACGGGCGTCCCCAGATCATGCTTCCAAATATCCGTCCCGCTTCCCAAAGGAATCCGCTTGAAGCGTTCCAGATCAAAAAAGCTGCCAGCACCGCCGCAATCCCTGCCAAAGCCGCCGCAAATAGGCCCCATTTTCCCTGCCAGTAATTCCTCCAACTAATCTTGCCTTTTCTATTTTTCTGAAGGTCTTGATCCTCCTGGAAATTTGGAGTTTCTTGAAGATTCAAGTCCCCTCGAAAATCCGGATCCTCTTTAAAATTCTTGTTCTCCCGGAAATTCAAGTTTTCTCGTAAATCTGACTTCCATGGAGCATTCGGATTCCCCTGGAACTTTAGATCCTCTCGAACATTCGGATTCTCTCGCTTTCCGTTCCTATACTTATACAAGCACCGTTCCATATCCTCAATCCCGAAATTTTCTTTCCGGCTTTCCTTAAAAACGCAAAACGCCGTCATTACCGCTGTTTCATCATCATGATCCGCATGATCCAGCAGGTATTGCGCCAATTTCCGAAAATCTTCCTCAAAATTCCCGCCGGTTTCCGGAATCAGGCAAAACACGCATTGAAAAGAATCCGGTTCCACATAAATCATATCCGGTTCAAGGCAAAGCTGATCCGCGTCCAGGAAAAAGCGTTCCAGCTGCCGGAGCGCTGATACTAGATCCGAAATAAGCCGCAGGATTTCGCTTCCGTTCGCGGCCTGATGCTCCAGCAATCTTTTTAAAGGCTGATGAGAAGTAATATCATAATAATATTTCCGCCTCCCATCCATATATTTTTCTTGAAAGGCAAGAAGACCGTCAATTCGGTTTTCCGACAGCATACGCGCCGCATATGGATTCCGCAAGTTCTCAATGGGACAAAGGATCATATAATTCCTATTCATCTCCCGCTTAAAGTCCGCCTTCCCCCGCACCTGTCAGATCCCCCATTTCCAGTACCGCCTCCGTTCTTCTTAAAAAAGTTTCCGGCTGACAGCGTCTCAATTCCACTTCCGCCTCCCAATCTCCCGCTTGGGCTTTTCCCGTTACCTGGGACTCCTCTTCCGTGATCTTAAGGGTGTATGCCCCCAGCCAAAGCCTGGGATTTCCCCGGCTGATCCCTTCCCGCACATATTCCTCTGCTTCCGGATCATCCTTGCCAAGATGCCTTGCTTTTTCCATGGTTTCTTCCAAGATCATTGTTCCGCTCACCATATCATGAACCTGGAACGCATGAGAAAGCAAAGAGACAACTGCGAGAAAAATCACCGGAAGCACCAGCGCCGCCTCGATCGTAAAGCTGGCGCTGTAAGCCCGTTCCCGATTCCTTTCCTTTATGAAAAAAAGAGCCAGATTCCGCCGGGAAGCAAGAACGGCAGGAACGGAAGCCGTTTTTTTCTCATGTCCTTTCCGACGGCGGCCCCGGCCGCAAGAACGAACAGGCCGTAACCGCCGCAGAGCATCAGCCCTGATAAGAAAAGAACTGCCGCCTCCCTCCAGCTTAAAAACAGCCCGGATACCACAAAGAACCATCCGTCTCCCTCCCCTATTTTCCCTGCCGTTATCCTGCTGAAAAGCAAAAGCACCGCTCCGGGAAGCATTGCCAAAAGCGTTTCAGAAAACGGCCTTTCAGAAAAAAGCCTCCATAGAATCCCCAGCAACATGAAAATAAGTAAAAATCCTTTTGAAATCGTCCTGCTTTTTAAATCTGTCGCCGCGGCAAGACAAAGCGCCGCTAAAAAAACGGGCATTCTTCAAGCCTCCTTTATACTGAAAGTCGTTCCTTCGCAGGCCAGCTTTCTGAATCTTGGTGAGGCCGCCCTATTTTTCTAATCCCCCAGTCGAACCGCCATATCCGCAGTAGGAACAGGCTCCTAAATAAGCGGCCTCGCTTAAAGGTACTCTTCGCACATAGGAAATCATGGCGGAACAGGATTTGCTGTAATGATAATGGCGACCTTCCGGAGTCGCATAGACCATTCCGCCCTCCTGCCTTTTGTCTTTACAGGAAGCGCAGGGCGTCCGCTTTCTCCCCGAAGCGTTCCGCTCCGTTTCCGCCTGGGACTCCGTCATCGTTTGATACTGGTTCGATAAATAATGGCAGTCTCTGCTTAAATGATAACGCCCCATGCCGGAACCCACATATACCATCTGTTCATCCGCATCCTCCATCCCCAAAGCATCATCGCGTTCTGTCCTTCCAACCTTCCCTTCTATACCGATCCAAGCACGCTTTTTTACCGCGGTTTTTATCGTTACGCCTTGAGAAAGAATGGGGAAAAAGGGAATAGGCTCCCGGTATTCCAAGAGGAAGGAGATATTACCCTCCGGATCCAGGAATTCCGCCTTTCTGACGGTTAACCCCTCCGCATATTTTCCTGCTTCCCCCTGCATCCATAAAACCGCCGCTCCTTTCGAGAATCCTTCCAGCAGATTCCCATCTTCAAAGATTCCTTCCTCCTCCTGGATTTTCACCAGGGATTCTTTTTTCTCCTGGGCTTCTTTTTTCTCCAGAGTTTCTCCTTTCTCCGGGGCTTCCTCTGCCCCTCTTTCCGCCAGATACGCGTACTGGCAAAGCTGCTCGCCGCATAGCTCCGCCGCCGTCTGGACCTTTCTCTGACGGTCCAGCCAAAATACCGGCTGCAAAAGGCTCCAAAAGAAAAAGAGAAAGAGCGGAAAACCAAAGGCAGCTTCTGCCGTCACGCTGGCAGTCATTTCCCGGGAGATGAATGGCAGTACCCTCTTTTTTATGATAAAGCAACATTTCCGCAAGGGGACATTCAGGTACTTGGAGAGACACCGAATTTGGTTTTGATAATGGTAAGGCTGTCGATCGCAGCCTGGAAAGAAAACAGGTAAAAAAGAGGGCACCGCCATTCACCTCCCATCCTGGCCCATTGCCAAATCTTAATACGCGCCTGCGGCGCTGATTTCTATTTCATATTCATTTTGAACCAAAAACAAATGCTTTTGCCGCAGCCTGGACGCAATCTCAAGCTTTCCCGCGCAGGATAAAATTGAAAAATCCTCCTGCTTATGGCGAAGATTCCACTGGATCACATCCATAAGCCTGTAATTGCGCTGATTCCGATCCTGCAAAAATAAAAGAATCCGAAGATAATCCGTATAATCCTTTCCCGTTTCATTTTCTCCGGCTTCCGCGTCCAGAAACGCAAGCGAAAGCAGGGAATCCAATTCCGTTCTCCACTCCTGATCCGTTTTCCAGAATACCGTCTTCCCGCCGGAAAAAAGCTCCCGGACATCTAAAACCGCCTCGCCCAACGCCCAAAGCGTCAGGATGAAAAAGGATAAAATAAACTGTACCGGGGCATATCCGGCAGATACCGCAGCAGCCAGCGCGTCCGCCTGCGCCTTCTTGTCCTGAGCGCCCAGCAGATAGAAAAGATTCAGCGCGCCCCGAACCGCCAATAGCTTCACGGCGGTCTCCTTTAAATTGTCCCGGTCTCCCGCCTCTCCGCAGAGAATATATTCCTGCTCATATAAAAGCTCCTGTTCCCATTCGGGATCCCCTTCTTTTCTCTGGAAAAGAAAGGAATCGAAAAATAGAAAAACATATTCATTAACGAGAATCTGCTCGGCCAAAGACAGCGCATTCTCGCCTAAGGATCCCTCGGATCCATCGAGTCCATCCAAAGGACTGCTTAAGCTCGTATCCTGACCGCCGAAACGATCAGAAGGGCATCCGGATAAATTGACATTTCGTCCGGAAACCTCCCGGTCCGCCGGGATCACATAATCCAGCAGATCTTTTTGAAAAAATGCTTCCAGACGGTCCAGCGCCGCCATTTTTTCTTTGTCCGGTTTCCGTGAGGACTCTGTAAACGGGATCTGAATCGCGCCTACAAGGCTTTGGATTTCTTCCCATGCGGCTTCTTCATCTGCCTCTTCTTCCCCGCCGTCTTCATCCTCATCATTCTCCTCTTTGGATTTCGCTAAGTTGATCGCCTCCTCCAAATACTCCATTCCCGCCAAAAGCTCCTGTTTGGCATTTCTATAACGCTCCAACTCCTCCGCGGCGGAGGCTGCGACCTGATCCACAGCCGTCCGCTCCTGCTCCAGAAGCGCGGACGCCTGCGCGTCCTTTGCGGCCGTATTCTCCTGCTCCGTTTTTCTATAATCAGACAAACGCTCCATCTCGCTCTCATACTCTTCCAGCAAATCAGGGAACTGCTTCATCTCTTTTTTCAGCTCCTCGGCATACCGTTGAAACGCCCCCATGTTTTCTTCCTCAGCCGCTTTTTCCGTCTTTTCCCGCGCATGCTCCATCGCCTCCAAAGACTGTTCCAATTCCATCCTTGCCTTTTCCAGGCCTTTCGTCCGTTCTCCCGTCTGGCGGCAGACCGTAAGAAGCATCTGAAAATCTCCCGCCTTCGCCGCTTCCTCCGCTTCTTTTGCGATTCCCGCCAAATCTCCCGCCACCTCCGGGAGCCGGTATTGAATATAGGAAAGAATTTCCTGTTCCAGAAACGCTCCTCCGGCGTCTCCGGCTTTTACTAACTCCGTAATTTCTGCGGCCTCCAGCCTGGCCGGATAAAACTGATCCTGTTCCAGATAGAAGCCCAGATATTGTTCAAAAGAAGCCAACAGATCTTCTTCCGCTTCGTACTCCAGGAAGAGAAGACGGTACCGGTCCCACAGATTCCGGTTGTACTGGCTCATAACGGAAAAGAGAGCCGAATCCGCCGCCATCTGCAGATACAGCCTGGCGCCCGCTGTTCTTGCCGATTCCAAAAGTCCCATCATAAGAGAAAACACGCAGACGAGGATCAGACTTAAAAATACCGTAATCTCTCCCCGAAGCCTTTGCATCAGTAAACCTCTTTCGACTGCTTGGTGATCTCGGAAAAGATACTCGTCAACAGCTTATTGATCTGACTCTTAAAGACAATCACCAGCCCGATCAGGACCACCAGGATCAATACCACCTCAATAACACCGACTCCATCCTCTTCCAGCAAAAATTCCCGGATCCTCATACGCTTCCTCCCCTCTCCTATGCCCGCGCCGGGTCAGACCCGCCAACATTCCGTAACGAATATTCCCCTGCAGAAAGTATTCCTGTATAAAGTTTCTCCCCGCGTAAGTATCATTTCTGCGTAAGGATCATTCCTGCGCATGGATTACCCAAACGTAAGGAACGCCGGCGCGGCGACCATCACCATTACAACTCCCAGCATGAAAAACATCGGCAGCAGCAGTTTCGTCGCCGCCTCCTCTCCCTTCCGCATCGCCAGATCCTTTCTCTGGCTGAACGCATTTTCCATTTCCGTCTCCAGATGCCGCCGCATCTCCCGGCCTCCCATGCTTACGCCGCTTTCCAGCAGAGAGACCAGCCTGACATAACATCTTAAGCCCGTTCGCTTTCCAAATTCCCCGTATGCCCGCACCTCCGGCATTCCGGTTTCCATCTGATTCAGCGTGATTTCCATCTCTTCATAAACCGGATGGTATCCTTTTTTCGGCGCTCTTTTATAATCCTGAACCTGTTTTTTCCACGCCTGACGCACAGGATATCCCGCGCCGGTCAAAACCAAAAAACCGGAAACCAGATCCGGATAATCTGCTAAAAGCCCGTCTTCCCATTTCTTCCTTCTCAGTTTCTCATCATTCTTATCTTTTAGGACAAGAACCGCTGCCGCCAAAGGCCCCATGAACAAAAGAATCTCATTTCCCGAAGAGTCCAAGCTGCGGTACGAAAGCCTGCGGCCCTCAAATGTCTCCGGCAGACGGACATCCGCCTTTTCTTCCTTCTGCTGCGCCAGGCCGGAAAGAAACTCGAGAAACCTGCTGGATACCGTACTCTCTAACGGCAGAACCGTTATAGGGATCTCCGCCTCCTCTGCCGCAAGTCCGTTGGTCAGCGTCACTCGGATCAAAACCTCTTTAGCGGTATCCGGCCGTTCCTCCGAAAGAACGCCCAAATGGCTGATCAGTTCCGGCTCCTGGGATTCCCAACTTAAAGATAAGCCGTATTCCGGAAGTTCGGCTGGAAATTCCAAGTCAGAGCGGACCTCCAAAAGCGATGGGTTCTCTCCCTTTATTTCCCTACAGAGCGTTTCCATGATCTTAGGCAGACTGGCCTTTAGCTGCTCTTTGGAGAGCTTTTGCTCCGGAACCAGAACCGACGCCAGCACCTCCTGCTCTTCCAACCCGTCTACAAGAAATTCATATCCCAGATCCCCTCCTCCCTGACGGTTTCTTTTTAAAATTCCCGACTCGACGCCCTCCTGGGAAGCGCCGGACAATTCCGCCGCAAAGTAAAATAAAATACCTCCAGCCACACATATTAGGCTCCTGACTGCCATTTTGCGGGACAGCCAGCCGAACCGCCGCTTCATTTCCAGATCTTTCATGCTTTGACCTTTCATGCTTCGGTTCTTCACGCCTTGCCCTTGCATATCCCGTTCCTTCATGTCTCGATCTCCAGTATCCGCTTCGCCGTTATGCAAGATATAAAATAAACGAACAGGCATACCGTCATTAAAAGCCTTCCAGGAACGGACTCATACAGAACGTCAAAAAATCCGGGAGAGGTAAATTCAATATAAAACACGATCAAGATCGGAATCCCGCTCATGATTTTCTGCTCCATCCTCCGCGACGCCGTAGCCGTCAATATATCCTCCTGGATCCGGATTTTTTCCCCAATGATTTCCGCGGTTCTCGCAATAATCTTCATTAGCTCGCCCCCGCTTTTCTGCGCCGCGGTAAAAACATCCGCGAAGCTCTGCACGTCCTCAAGGCCGCTCCTGGCGGCAAAATCGCGAAACGCCTCCTCAAACGTCTGATTATAGGCGATTTTGTGAAGGATCAGGCGAAGCTCCCCCGCGATCATAGAATCCTTCCCGTAAAGCTGCTCCATTTCCCGCAGGCTGGCGGCAAACGCATTCTCAACCGAATACCCGGCGTGCAGCCCCTCTGCCGCGGCAAGAATTGCGTCTTTAAACTGAAGCCTTAAGGTTTCCATCCGCTTTCTCTTTAAATCTTCTTTGATAAAGAGGGGGTACGCGATCCCCAGCGGAAGCAGGACAATAAATACCGGAAGGCTTCTGTAAAACACGTAGACGATCAGTCCTAAAGCCGCGACGCCCTGGCTTCCATAATACAGCCACTCCTTTTTTCCGATCTGATACTGTTCATAGTTCAATCCCTGCCATTCTAAGCTTTTCCCGGTGCCTAAGCTCTCCTGTTTTTTCCAGGCTGCCCTCCACCCGGCGGGAGGCTTCGTTTTTTTCTCCGCCTTTTTCATGCTCTTGAAAGCGGTACAGGGAATTAAGGATAATTTCTCCATTTTCATACCGGTCCACCTCCTCGATCGCCGTCACCTTTCTTGACTTATCCCTAAGTCTAGCCACATGAACCATAATATCGACCGCCGACGCGATCTGGCTGCGGATCGCGGGAAGGGGAAGCTCCGCCGCCATTAGAACCATAGTTTCCAGCCTCGCCAGCATATCCCTGGGACTATTGGCATGGCCGGTGGAAAAGCTTCCGTCATGGCCTGTATTCATGGCCTGCAAAAGATCCAAAGCCTCCTTTCCCCGCACTTCGCCGATTAAAATCCTGTCCGGCCTCATTCTCAAGGCCGCCCGGATCAGCATCCCGATCCCGATCGCTCCCTGACCCTCCGCGTTGGCCTCCCGGGTTTCCAGCCGCACCAGGTTTTCGATATGGCGCAGCCGCAGCTCGGCGGAATCCTCGATCGTAATCACCCGCTCCCCGGAAGGAATAAACTCCGACAGCGCGTTTAAAAATGTTGTTTTTCCCGCCCCGGTTCCTCCGCTGACAAAAATGTTATAGCGGGCCTCCACCAGCTTCTGCAGAAAAACAGCCGCCTCCTCAGAAATACTTCCATAGCTTAACAGCCTCTCCATCGTCACCGGCTCCGGAAATTTCCGGATCGTAAGGATCGGGCCGTCCAGCGCCACCGGTTCCAAAACCACATGAACCCGGGAGCCGTCCGCCAGCCTCGCGTCGGCAATGGGCGAACTGGTATTGACGATCCGGTTGACGCTGCTTACGATCTGCTGGATCAGATCCAAAAGCTGCTCCTTCGATTCAAAGCGTTTTTCCCACCGCCGGATCCTTCCTTTGGATTCGATAAAAATCTCTTCCGGCCCGTTGACCATAATTTCCGTGATTTCCGGATCATCCACCAGCTCCTGCAGAATATCCAGCCTACGAAACGAGTCGAATAATTCCTTCTGCAGAAGGAGCCGTTCCTGCAGCCGCAGTCCGCCGCCGGAAAAATTTAAAATTTCCTCGTCGATCAACTCCGCCAGCTCCTCGTCCGGCATCTGCCGTTCAAAGGTAAGCGATTCCAGGATTCTTCGGCGGATCTCCTTTTTCAATCCTCCCATAAATTTCTCTGCCCTTTAAGAAGGCCGCGGACAAAATCTCCCATATCTCCCCACAGCAGTTCCTGGGGAAAATGCTCCATTTTCTTCCCGCCGGTAATCAAAGGAACATGAATTTTCTGCATCCTCGTTTTCAGCTCTCCTTTCCCGCTGTTTTCCACATATTCCTCAAACTCCTTTAGCTTCGCCTGAGAAAATCCATCTTCCTTCACCGGCATATAAACCGCTTGGCAGATTTCTAAAAGCGGCAGCACCTGCCTTCCGTAATCGCCCGCGTCCAGCACCATCGTTGCGTAATCGCTGGTTTCCAGGATCTTCTGCAGCAAATCCGCCATTTCCTCCACGGTGATCTGGCTGTAGTCGTCCGGGAAGCGGATTGGCGGCAGCCATGCCAGATCTCCCAGATAATAGGTCACAGCATTTAAACGGATCCCATTAAACCGCCCCAGCTTGTAGTAATAGATCAAATCCGAAAGATCCCGTTTCCACGGCTCATTGATCAGTTCGGTAAAGCCGGTAAACGTATCCAGGCTCACAAACAGAACCTTTTCCTCCTTCGCCAGCAGGAGGCCGATCGCCAGCGCCAGACAGGTTTTCCCGCACCTTCCCACCGGGGAAAAGACACCAATCAATCGCTTTCGTTTTCCAAGGAGGGCCGAGAGCGCCGGTTCCATTCCCGGAAGCTCGCAGTAAACCGCCATCACCTCCCGGATAATATCGTCGCCGGACTGGTATTTATAGATTTCCTGGCCGGTTCGTTTCTCCCGGTCCTCCGTTAGATAAATTTTCTGATGGGATGGAATCCCGGAGACTTCCCCCGAATCCACCGGCTCTCCGCTTAAGAGAACGTCAATTTCATTTCCTTTCGCGAAATCCATCAATTTTTCTCTTGAGGTAAAAGCCTGCGCAAAAAAGATTCCCTTTTCTTTTCGGTTTACATAATCCGAAAGCCGTTCCGCATACACCGGATCCGTGTCGTAAACCGCCATCATTTTCTTCATAAATCCCTCCCGGAACCGCAAAACCACCCCTACATAAGACCAGACGCCAAATATCCGAGGAACAAAAACACGCCCAGACGGAGCGGCTCGGTTTCTTTGCTCTGGCCTGGAAAAATAAGAAGCCTCCGTTCCCGAATACAAGAAACAATGTAGGAAAACAAGCCCAAAAGCCTCTTTCCAAGCTCTCTTCGCAAAATAAGAAGAAGTATCCCCCAGGCAGCCGCGCCCAGGAATCCCCAAAACAGCACCAGAAGTCCTTTGGAAAACCCCAGACAGCCGACCGCCGCCGCCATCAATTTAATATCGCCGGCTCCCAGCATTCCATTTAAGAAAAATACATAGAGGGCCGCGCATACGATAAACATCCTAAGAAGATATCCCAAAACCAAGCCGCCGAATCCCGTCAGGCTGCCTTCCGAGCCTGTCCACACCAGCACCAGTCCCCAGGCCAGACCCGCGGCAATCTGTCCATGAAAAATCTTTCCATATTTTCAATCCGTAACTGCCGCTGAGAATAAAAGGAACCCAAGAACCATCGTCCGCACCCCCTTCGTTTCTGCCTGCTTACTTTACCGTTATCCGCTTATTTTTCTGTTGTTTGAGATTTTGCCCGATCCGGGCATCGCTCCGGCTGCCGCCGGAAAAGAACCTCGCTGCCGAAGGGCAGCTGCCGAAATGAAAATTAAAATGTAGAATGTGTCCCTATTATCGTCGAAAAAGCACGGATTGTCAATTTCGGAAACATAAAATCGCATGGTCAATTTTCGTTGAAAACACACAAAAATTAGTTTTATAATTCTGTTATTATAGGAATATTTGTACAATGAATTGACGAGGTCAAAGAAGAATGGTAGAATAACGGTAATCTTCAATATGAATATTTTGGCAGACACCTACCAATACTATAACCGGCGGCCATGCATGCCGGATAAAAGTTTTCAATTGGAGTGTGTCAATATGTTTTTTATTCGTAAAAAACCCGGGTTCAGAGAAAACCCAAAAAAAGAACGGTCGGAGCTGATCCGGCAGATCGAAGTCAGCAAAACGGCGATCCTTTCCGCTCAAAACCAGTTTGAACAGGTCGTAGATCCGACGCTGATCGACTGCTATATCTATGAGCTCAACGCCGCGCAGCTTCGCTATCAATTTCTTTTGAGGAATCTGAAAATGCAGGAAACGCAGGAGGTTACACCATTATGAGCGCCTGGTATGAAAAGGCCGTATTTTACCATATTTATCCTTTAGGGCTCTTAGGCGCCCCAAAAGAAAACCACCGAAAGGAAAAACAAGAACCGTCCCCGAACGATACAGATCCTACAGCCGGTTCCTTCAACCGGCTGACGCCGTGGATCTCCCATATGCAGAAGCTTGGCTGTACCGCTCTCTACATTGGCCCTCTGTTTGAATCCTCCTCCCACGGTTATGACACCAGAGATTTCCGGCAGGTGGACCGGCGGCTGGGAACCAATGAAGAGTTTCAGTCCTTTGTCCGTCAGTGCCATGAGGCTGGGATCCGCGTTGTGGTGGACGGCGTATTTAACCATACCGGAAGAGAGTTTTTTGCCTTTCAGGACTTAATTCAAAAGAAAGAAGCTTCTTCCTTCCGGGATTGGTACCGAAACGTGGGATTCGATTGGGGAAGTCCCATGGGCGATCCCTTCCATTATGACTGCTGGCAGGGCCACGCGGTCCTTCCCTGTCTTAATCTTGAAAACCCGGAGGTGCGCCGTTATCTGTTTGAAACGGTCCAGTTCTGGATCCATGAATTTGATATCGACGGGATCCGTCTGGACTGCGCCAATGTGCTGAATTTTTCCTTCATGAGCGAGCTTCGGGAAAAGACGGCGGCCATGAAGCCGGAATTTTGGCTGATGGGCGAAGTGATCCATGGGGAATATGCCCGATGGGTGAACCCCCAGATGCTCCACTCCGTTACCAATTACGAGCTTCATAAAGCGCTGTACTCCGGACACAATGACCACAACTATTTCGAGATCGCCCATAATGTAAGGCGCCTGGAAGCGGTCGGTCCGGCGCTCTATACCTTCGCCGACAACCACGACGAGGATCGGTTGGCCAGCAAGCTTTTAAACCAGGCCCATCTTTACCCGGTATATCAGCTTTTATTTACGCTGCCGGGAATTCCTTCTATTTATTATGGAAGCGAATGGGGAATCGAAGGCAGACGCTCCTCCACTTCCGACGAAGCCCTGCGTCCGGCCCTCGATCTGGCCGCATGCCAGGATAACCAGCTGACAAAGCAGATCGAGGCCCTTGCAAAAATACATACAGAAAACGCCGCCTTCCACGACGGACGCTATCAGGAGCTTTTCCTGACCAACCGGCAGTACGCCTTCTGCCGCGTCAAGGATCAGCAGATCCTTCTTTCCGCCGTCAACAACGACGAGCAGACGGCGCAGATCTCGGTTCCGGTTCCATTTGCAGCCGAGCAGGCACGCCTTCTTCTGACAAGCTCCGAGCAGGCGGATGAAACTGTTTTTCCTGTTGAAAATGGACGGCTCACCCTCACCCTTCCTCCATGCGGAGGGATGATCCTTCGTCTTTAAACAATAAAAAATGTTCGTGCTATAAAATACATTGGGAGGAATCCGTATGAAACATCAATCTCAAGGGAAAAAATCCAGTTCCGCAAAAAAAGCAGCGATCGGAACCGGTTTTATCACAGAAGTAGACCGGTACTTGTTCGGTCAAGGCACCCATTATCAGATTTATGACAAGCTGGGCGCTCACCCCAAAACCTACCGAGGCAAAAAGGGCATGTATTTTGCCGTATGGGCGCCCCACGCCAAAGCCGTCAGCGTGGTGGGAGATTTCAACGGCTGGGATCCCTCCAAGGCACCCATGAAGCCCTTGGCGGATTCCGGGATTTTTGAGCGTTTCATTCCCGGCCTGGGAACTGGAAAGCTATATAAATACGCGATCCAGACCCAGAAAAACGAATGGATCCTAAAGGCAGATCCTTATGCCTTCTCCGCCGAGCTGCGGCCGGGAACCGCCTCCGTTACCGCGGATATCTCCGGCTTTTCCTGGTCCGATGAAAAATGGATGGAGGGGCGGAAAAAGAAAGAGCCCATTCGGGAACCAATGGCAATTTATGAGGTACATATCGGCTCCTGGAAAAAGAAGGACCGAAAAGAACGGGACGGCTTTTACAGCTATAAGGAAGCCGCCCATGAGCTGGCAGCCTATGTAAAAGAAATGGGATATACCCATGTGGAGCTAATGGGGATCGCCGAGCATCCTCTGGACGCCTCCTGGGGCTACCAGGTAACCGGCTACTATGCGCCCACCTCCCGCTACGGATCTCCCAAGGAGTTCATGTATTTCGTCAATTATATGCACAAAAAGGGCATCGGCGTGATCCTGGACTGGGTTCCCGCCCATTTCCCGCGGGACGCCCACGGCCTTGCGGACTTTGACGGCCAGCCGCTCTACGAATACGCGGATCCCAGAAAAGGAGAGCATCCCGACTGGGGAACGAAAATTTTCGATTATGGGAAAAACGAAGTGAAAAACTTCCTGATCGCCAACGCCATGTATTGGGTCGAGCAGTACCATATCGACGGCCTCCGCGTAGACGCGGTCGCCTCCATGCTCTATCTGGATTACGGCCGGAGCGCCGGAAACTGGGTTCCCAACCAGTACGGAGAAAATAAAAACCTGGAAGCAATCGAATTTTTCCGCCATTTAAACAGCGTTCTGACGGGCTCCATGACCAAGGCGCTGATGATCGCCGAAGAATCCACCGCCTGGCCGGGAGTCACCCAGGCCCCGGAGGAGGGCGGTCTGGGATTCTCGTTTAAATGGAACATGGGCTGGATGCACGATTTTCTGGAATATATGAAGCTGGATCCCTATTTCCGCAAATATAACCATAACAAAATGACCTTCGGCATCACCTACGCATCCAGCGAAAATTATATCCTGACCCTGTCCCACGACGAGGTCGTCCACCTAAAATGCTCTATGATCAACAAAATGCCCGGCTACCAGACCGATAAATTCGCCAATCTGAAGGCCGGCTATACCTTTATGACGGGGCATCCCGGGAAAAAGCTTCTATTCATGGGCCAGGACTTCGGCCAGTATCATGAATGGGATGAGAAAGTCGGACTGGACTGGTACCTGACCGAGGAGGATCTGAACCGGGATCTCCAGCATTTTGTGAAAGATCTCCTTCATCTGTACCAAAAATATCCGGCCCTCTACCGCCGGGAACGGGAATCCGACGGCTTCCAGTGGGTCAACGCCAACGACGGGGACCGGAGCATTTTCAGCTTTATCCGGAGAGATGAAACAAGAAAGAACAGCCTTTTATTCATCCTTAACTTTACCCCCATGGAGCGCCCGGATTACCGGGTCGGCGTCCCCAAATCCGGCGTCTACCGCCTGATCCTGGACGGACAGCACGGGCTTTATAAGCGGGGAGAAGAAGGATTCGCCGTCCGCTCCCGAAAACAGGAATGCGACGGAATGCCCTATTCCTTCGCCTATCCCCTTCCCGCCTACGGCATCGCCGTCTTCCGCTTCAACGGATAAACGTCAGAAAATCTTAATACCCTCGCCCGGATTTTGTGATATACTGATGATACCAAGGTCAAACGGTCAAAAATCTAACGTAAGCTTGCTTACAGGGAGATTTTTGACTGCTTGACCTGCCCCGAACATGAGCAAGCAGCCATTTCCGTTAGGAAATGTGCGGATTGCGAATGGACGGGGGCGGATTGCGCGAGCACGCAGTGCGCAGCAATCCGGTATCATCATTCGCTGCGGGCATATCCTGCCATAACGGGTATATCCTGCCGTGGGCAGCTACCCCAAACATAACCCCAGCAGCCATTTCCGCCAGGAAATGTGCGGATTGCGAATGGAAGGGGGCGGATTGCGCGAGCACGCAGATTCGGGCAGAGGAGGTAAAATAGATGCAAACAATACTTGTCTGCGATGACGATAAACAGATCGTGGAAGCGATCAATATTTATCTGACGGGAGAAGGCTTTGAGGTGATCAAGGCCTACGACGGCTATGAAGCCCTGGAGCTTCTCTCCACCCATGAAGTAAACTTGATGATCGTCGATGTGATGATGCCGGGTCTTGACGGGATCCGCACCACCTTAAAGGTTCGGGAGACCAGCAGCATCCCGATCATCATCCTGTCCGCCAAGTCCGAGGATACTGATAAGATCCTGGGGCTCAATATCGGCGCCGACGATTATATCACAAAGCCCTTTAACCCGCTGGAGCTGGTGGCCAGAGTAAAGTCCCAGCTGAGGCGCTATACGCAGCTGGGAAACCTGAATCAGCAGAACAGTTCCCAGGTCTACAAATGCGGCGGCCTTATGATCAACGACGAAAACAAGGAGGTTTTTGTCGACGGCGAGCTGATCAAGCTGACGCCCATTGAATACAATATCCTTCTTCTGCTGGTGAAGAATGCCGGAAAGGTGTTTTCCATCGACGAGATTTACGAAAAAATATGGAACGAGGACGCCATCGGCGCCGACAATACCGTTGCCGTCCATATCCGCCATATCCGGGAAAAAATTGAAATCAATCCCAAGGAACCCCGGTATTTAAAGGTAGTCTGGGGCGTCGGGTATAAAATCGAAAAACAGTAAGGAGAGCAGGAATGGAGCATATGAAATCAATTTCCATGCTGAAGCGCTTCGTCGGCCTTTTTCACGTGATCTTCGCCTGCATCACTTTCACCGGCATCGGCTTAATGTATTTAAACAGCAATTACGGCCGGGGTCTCAGCTGGCTGACCAGCGAATCCTTTGAACAGTCTCCGGACTTTACCCGGAAGGTTCAAAATGACATTACGAATATTTTTGATTATATCCGCTACCAGGAAATCTTTGAGACCAACGGAACTCTCGACTACTCCAAGGTGGTTTTAGAAGTCAGCTCGGGCCCGGGCGACGACCGGTCCTATACCCTTAACGACATCATCGTATATGGAAAAAGTCTGGGCTATTATCTGGACGAAGCGGATGATTTTGCTTTAAAAGGAGATCCAATCCATGTTCCGGAGGAGGAACAGCAGCAGCTTTACGTGATCTACCGCTGCTACCAATCGGAGGAGGAATTAACCGGGCCGGATCAGTCCTTTGCGACGCTGCCGGATCTGACCTATGAGATCCTGCGCCGTTTTTCCGCCTACTACTCCATCAACGAGCGGCTGATGTCCGACTTCACCAACCTCTATTACCGGGTCGCCTACTATTCCAACAACGACTCCATCTATGAGGTATATACCAACGCGCCGGAAATGTCTATCGACTCCATGATGTCCATGGGAAAATATATTTACTATTCCGGTGATTCCAGCGATCTGGCGGTACGGACCAATTTTGATTCCACCTTTCCCAGCATCCCGGCCATGATGACGGAAAATAATCCTTATACCAGCAATAAAAATTATGTGGTGATCGGACTAGATACCAGCTATAAAGCCAACGACGATTATCACCAGGCATACGCGGCCTACACCAATTCCCGCCAGTCCTTCATCAACGGCTTATACATTATGTTCATCGGCCTTGCCGGATGTGTTGTTACCATCGGTTTCCTGATCTTCGCCTCGGGGCACAGCTCCTTTGCCGACCGATCCGTTTATCTGTATCCCTTTGACAACCTTCCCACCGATTTCATGCTGCTTTTGATGCTGTTGATCACATGGCTCTGCGTCCGCTTCGCCGCCCCCATTGTTTCCAAGATCCTCCATCTTTTGGTGGTGGAATCCTACTGGGACCGGGCCAACCGGATGACCATGTTCGCCGCGATCTATTTCTGCGGACTTTTGACCTTCTTCAGCCTCCTAAGGCGCTATAAAGCGGAAACCTTATGGAAAAACAGCATGCTCCGCCGGCTGGTGGACGTGCTGTCGGAAAGCACCTTTAAATACCGCCTTACCACAGGCTTCATGCTCTATCTGGGCGCCAACGTATTCTTGATCACCCTGGGCGCCTTTATGATCCTGCGGGAGGAAGGCGAGATCCTGCGCTCCGTTCCGTTTCTTACCCTCATGGTAATCTGGGTTCTGGGAAACCTGATGGTATTCTACTATCTTTACCGGAACGCGGAACAAACGGACCGGCTGCATGAAGCCATAGAAAAGCTGGCTTCCGGAGAAACCAGCTATAAAGTAGACGTATCCCGTTTTTCCAGTTTGGAATCCCAGCTGGCGGAGGGCTTAAACCGGATCAGCGACGGCCTGGAAACGGCCCTGGCGGAACAGGTAAAAAGCGAACGGCTGAAGGCGGATCTGATCACCAACGTATCCCATGATATCAAGACGCCTTTAACCTCCATCATCAACTACGTGGATCTTCTTAAGCGGGAAAATATCGAGAATCCGACGGTTCAGCAGTATCTGGAGATCCTGGATCAAAAGTCCCAGCGGTTGAAAACGCTGACGGAGGATTTGGTAGAAGCCTCCAGAGCCAGCTCCGGCAACATCAAGCTGGACATTACCGATATCGACCTGGTGGAGCTGGTCCAACAGACCACCGGAGAATTTGAAGACCGGTTCTCCGCCCGGCATTTGGAATTAGTCAACTCCCTCCCCAATGAGGTGATCCTCATCGAGGCGGACGGAAGGCGCCTGTGGCGGGTGCTGGAAAATCTCTACAACAACGCTTACAAGTACGCGCTGGAAAATACCCGCGTATATGCTTCCGTAGAGGATCTGGGTTCCGAAGTTGTGTTTACCATTAAAAACATCTCTTCCTCTCCCTTAAATATCAGCCCGGAAGAGTTGACGGAGCGCTTTGTCCGCGGAGACGTTTCCCGGACCACCGAGGGCAGCGGCCTGGGCCTCTCCATCGCGAAAGATTTGACGGCGCTCCAGGGCGGGAAACTGGAAATTACCATCGACGGCGACCTGTTTAAGGCTTCCGTCACCTTCCCCATTAAAAACTAAACCGGCGGGCAGCCGCCGGAAAATGACGGCGGCAAAACGGCGGCCAAGAAAACGGCGGCCGAAAAATATCCGAAAAAATAGCTTCTATAATGAAAGAATCCGGATCATCGATCGATGACCCGGACCTTTTTCCATTTTCCAGTTAAATACCAACTAAAGGAGATCAGATAGTTGGCCGCCCATCCCAACGGAACCGCCATCCACGCCACCTGGATCCCATAGATCGGCGCGAATACGTTGGTCACGATCACACGGATCGAAAGATTCACCAGATTGGCAATGGTAAAGGCCGCCACATCTCCCGCTCCCCGCAGCAGGCCGTCGGTCGTTGACTTAAGGCCGATAAAGGAGTAAAAGAACGCAAGGAAATGAACATATTCAAGTCCCACGGCATACGCCTCTCCGCTTCCATCCTCCAGAAACAGGGAAACAAAAACGCCTCCGAAGAGCTGATACAGCACGCAGAGCGCCGCGCCGACGGACAAAACCGTAATGTAGCACATCTTATAGCCTTCCCGGATCCTCTCCAGCTTTCCCGCGCCGATATTCTGAGCCGCGAAGGTCGCCATCGCGTTTCCCATGGCTAACATCGGCACGATGCTGATAGACTCGATCCGGGTGCCGGCGGAATATCCGGCAAGCACCGCCGAGCCGAAGCTGTTGACCACCGACTGGACCAGAAGAATCCCCATCTGGACAATGGACTGCTGAACCGTAGACGGGATCGCGATCCGCACCATGGAAACCATCATATCCCGATCATAATACCGGTATTTCTGTTCCTCCTGGTAGCCCTTCAGCTTTCTCATCAAGATCATAAACGAAAGGACCGCGGAAATTCCCTGGGCGATCAGCGTCGCCACCGCGACGCCCCGGACCGCCAGGCCAAAATTGATAACGAAGACCAGATCCAGCACAATGTTCAAAAGCGATGAGAAAATTAAAAGCCTTAGCGGCGTCTTGGAATCCCCGAGGGAATTGAAGATCGAAGCCTGCACATTGTACATGAACAAAAACGGAAGTCCCACGAAATAAATCGCCAGATACAGCGCCGCGTCCGCGAAAATATCCTCCGGCGTATTCACAAGCCACAGGATCGTCTCATGAAACATGATTCCAAACACGCCAAGGCAGATGCCGATCACAAGGAAATTGATCAGCGTCGTAAAAACCGCCGTTTTCATTTTCGCGATCTTTCCCGCGCCTAAAAACTGGGAAACCACAACGGCGCTTCCGTTGCCGCCGCCGATGGCGATGGCGATAAATACATTGGTGATCGCGTAGGAGGCGCCCACTGCCGCCAGCGCCTGCTCTCCCACAAACTGGCCGACCACCACCGAGTCCGTAATATTATAAAGCTGCTGAAACAGATTGCCGAAGATCATGGGAATGGCAAAAAACAAAAGCGCCTTTCCCGGATGATCCGTCAGCATATCATATCGTTTCTTTCCTGCTGCCATAGATCAAATGCCACCTTCCAGAAATAAAATTCCAAGCCCGGCCGTCTTTCGGCCCGTAAAATTTAGCCTGTAAAATTTAGGCCTGTAAAAGGAACCGTTCCACGAACATGTAAAAGACCGGAACGGTCGCGACGCAAAGCAGCGTGCTGAGACAGACGGTAACGACGGAGAGCTTATAATCGCCGCCGTACTGCTTGGCGAAGATCGCGATATTGGAGCCCACCGGCGTACAGGACGCGATCAGGATCACTAACTTGATATCCGTCTTGATTCCCGGGATCAGGCAGAAAACCGCCAATGTTACAGCCGGGATCAGCACCAGGCGCACCAGGGCGCAGGCATAGGCGCTTTTTGTCAAAAGAAGCTCCCGCCAGTTCATCTGAGCGACATAGGTTCCAAGAATGATCATAGCTAACGGCGTATTCATGGACGCCATATGGTTCAGCGCCCCCGTCACCACCGACGGAACAGGGATCTGTAAAATAAACAGAAGAAGCCCGGCGGCCAGCGAAAGCACCACCGGATTCGTCAGGATCGTTTTCACCTGGATCGATTTCCGGTCGCCCGTCATGATATAAACGCCGTAGGTCCACTGAAGAATATTTAAAACCGCGATCAGCGGGGTCAGGTAAAAGATCGCGCTGTCTCCCAGAACCGACTGGATTAGCGGGATCCCGATAAAGCCCACGTTGCTGAAGGCCGCCGCCACATCCTCGATCCGCCGTCTGGTCCCAAACACAAGATAGGAAACCGCCATGGCGATGGCTAACGCCAGAATCGTAAGGAACATCGATTCCGCCTGCTCGAAAAGCCGCTCATGGGAATATTCCGTAATATAGGATTTGATCACCACGCAGGGGATCACCGCCCGAAGAAGAACGGCTCCCAGATCCTTGGCGCCCCGTTCGGAAAGAAATTCGGTCTTTACCAGGAGCATTCCCACCGCGATCAGCAGAAACATAATGCAGATTTGCTTTAATAATACGATTTCCATAATTTTCCCTTCCCCCTTGCTGTCCGCGAAGCACGGCGCAAAGCATGATTTCCACCCCTCATTATACACGCGATCATCGATTCTTCCAACCTATTTTTCACTGGACGCCGCAAACAATTTTTCACAAGATACGGAGCTTCACACGATACGGAAAAACATAACATTGTACAAAGGGAAAGAGAATGTTATACTGAAAGCTGCAGAAC
>DVFQ01000166.1 GCA_018713185.1 Candidatus Copromonas avistercoris (nom. illeg.)
ACCTTATTCCCCATCGAAACCGGCTATACGGGGGAGAAGCAGAAAGCGATCCTATGCGCCGTTTCTTCCAGACGGCTCCCAAGGATCAAGCAGTTAGTGGAGGCGGTGGATCCCACCGCGTTCGTTCTGGTAAATTCTTCGACGGAGGTAATGGGAAGAGGCTTTACGCTACCCAGGTAGCGCCGCCTGCCGGACTTTCGGCCATTGTAATTTGTCAGGGCCATTCAGCCGTTCCGGCTTGTCAGGGAATCTTCACAAATTTTTCAGATTTTTGCACTTAAACTCGTAATGAGCGTGTGATAAAATAAACATGCGGTTCCGCCCGGAGGGGCGGACCAAACGGGGGTGTCAGGTATGGAAAACAGCCATGCCTGGCATTTTTGACGTAAAAAACCGAAAGCGGTGAAACAATGAGCGAGAATAAAAGAAATTACGGCAAGCGGGACGTGAAAAAAAGGCTGGAAAAAATCGACTCGCCTGGAATCCGGTATGCGAAACGCCTTTCTCTAAGCTTCTTTACGACGCTTTTGATCGGCGGTTTGATCGCGGTTTTGATCTGCATTTTTATGGGCTTTGGGATCGTGAAGCGGATCATCGACGACGCGCCGGAGATCAGTCTGTCCAGCGTTCAGCCTACCGGCTTCGCCACCCGGATCTACGACAGCCAGGGGAATCTTACGGAGACGCTGGTGATGAGCGGGGCCAACCGGGAGGAAGTGGAGTTTGAGGAACTTCCGGAGGATTTGATCGACGCCTTTGTGGCCATGGAGGACCGGCGGTTTTGGGAGCATGACGGCATTGACCTGCGTTCCATTGCCAGGGCCGCGGTGGGAGTGATCAGCGGCGATTATGCCGGAGGCGGCAGCACCATTACCCAGCAGCTGATCAAAAACAACGTGCTGGACGGAGGACGGGAAAACAATTGGTCCGACCGGATGGTGCGCAAGATCCAGGAGCAGTATCTGGCGGTGAAGCTGGAGGCCACTTCCGGAATGAGCAAGGAAGAGACGAAAAAGGAAATTTTAGTCAGCTATCTGAATACCATTAACCTTGGAAACAATACGCTGGGAGTGAAAACGGCGGCGGACCGGTATTTCGGCAAGGAGGTTTCGGAGCTGAACCTGGCGGAGTGTACGGTGCTGGCGGCGATCACCTCGAACCCATCCCGGTATAATCCTATCTCCCACCCGGAGAACAACAACAGCCGCCGCCAGGTGGTCCTCCAGTATATGGAGGAGCAGGGATATATCGATCCATCGGAGCGGGAAGCGGCCATGGGCATGGAGGTTTATGAGGAGATCGCAAGACAGGACGAGCTGCAGCGGCAGAGCTCTCCTTATACGTATTTTACCGACGCGCTGATCGTGCAGGTGACGGACGCTCTGGTCGAAGAGCTGGGCTATACGGAGAGCGAGGCTTACACCCTTTTATACTCCGGCGGGCTGGAGATTTATTCGACCCAGGATCCCCAGATGCAGGCCATTGTGGACGAGGAGCTGAGCGATCCGGAAAATTATGCGGAAACCTGGTACGGCTTGGAATACCGTCTTTCCATCCGCCACCCGGACGACAGCCTGACCCATTACTCCGGGAGTGATCTGGAACGGTGGCATAAGGAGCAGGAGGGCGACAAGAGCTTTAATGGGCTTTACAGCTCCTTGGAGGAGCTGAACGCCGACGTGGAGGCGTTTAAGGCGCAGGTGCTGGGAGAAGGCGATACGATCGAGGGCGAGAAGATCGATCCGGTGCTGGAGCCGCAGGCGTCCTTTGTCCTGCTGGATCAAAGAACCGGGGAGGTCAAAGCCCTTGGCGGCGGCCGCGGAGAAAAGACGGCCAGCCTTACGTTAAACCGGGCCACAGACGCGGCCAGACAGCCGGGATCCGCGTTTAAAGTAATTACGGCCTTTGCTCCGGCGCTGGATACGCGCCAGGCGACCTTGGGCTCCGTTTATTACGACGAGCCTTATACCGTAAGCGGGCATACCTTCCGCAACTGGTGGGGAGCCAGCCGGGGCTATGTGGGCTACGCCAATATCCGGGACGGAATTATTTACTCGATGAATATCATAGCTGTGCGCGTTCTGATGGAGACGGTAACGCCGGAAACGGGGATCGAATACGCGAGAAACCTTGGGATCACGACGCTGACGGCGGAGGATGTGACGGCTTCGGCGGCTCTCGGCGGACTGACGGAGGGCGTGACCAATCTGGAGCTTACGGGAGCCTACGCGGCCATCGCCAACGGAGGCGTTTATACGAAGCCCCGGTTCTACACGCGGATCTTGGACCGGGATGGCAATGTGATCCTAGGAGAAGAGAGCGAGACGCGGCAGGTGCTGTCGTCGGAGACTGCCTTCCTTTTGACGGACGCCATGTCCGACTCGCTGGAGCCCCATCAGCTGTTTGCCCGGCCGGGGATTTCCATTAACTCCACCAGTACCAGGGCGCGGCTGAGCCGGATGCCCGCGGCAGGAAAGAGCGGAACCACCACCAGCAACCGGGACGCCTGGTTCGTGGGCTTTACGGATTACTATACGGCGGGAATCTGGACGGGATATGATGAAAATAATAAGGAGCTGGCGAATACCAGCTACCATAAATCCATCTGGAAGCAGATCATGGACCGGATCCATGAGGAGCTGCCGGTGCGGGACTTTTCCGTCCCGGATTCCATTACCCAGGTGTCGATCTGCCGGAAATCCGGGAAACTGGCGGTTTCCGGGCTGTGCGACGCGGATCCCAGGGGCAGTACGGTCTATACGGAATATTTTGCGGCGGGAACAGAGCCCAAAGAGGTGTGCGACGTGCATATCGCGGCTTCCATATGTACGGAAAGCGGCCTTTTAGCAGGTGAATTTTGTCCCCAGACGGAGCAGAAGGTTTTCATGGTGGTTCCGGAGGGAAGCACCAGCGTGACCGACGATTCCCTGTTCCAGATGCCGGCTCCCTGTACGCTCCATGCGGCGGGAGCTGCGGGCGGGGATGGACAGACGGAAAATTCCGGTCCCTCAGGCGCAGATCCCGGAAACAGCGGCCCGGGCGGCGGTTCGGGCAGCGGCTCAGGCGGCGGCTCGTCTGGCGGAGGTACAGCCGGCGGCCCAGGCGGCGGCTCAGATTCGTCTCAAGGGACGATTCCCTCGGGCCCCGGCGATTATCTTCATGAGGTGCGGCCGGTGGGACCGGGCTATGAATAATAAAGAATGCCGCCCTGCTTGATCCGGCGCTGCCGTAGAGGCGGGAATTTCGGCGCGGCTGAGAAGTTAGGAAGACTGGCGCCGCTGCAGAGTCGGGAACTCCGGCGCCGCCGCGAAGTCAGGAATGGCTTCGCTCATAGTAGAAAATGTATTGCTGCATGACCCCGGCGAAGCCTTTATAGCAGGAAAAGTTTTCTTGAACCAGCTCCTGGCAGAGGCGGGCCTGGGGAACCGACTCCGCGCAGCGGCTTTTGGGCGCGTATTCCCGCAGCAGGATCTTCCGGATCCAGGTATCTACGGGGAAGGCGTCGATATGATGAAGGCCGAACAGGCAGATACAGTTGGCCACTTTTTCACCGATACCGTAAAAGCCTTGGAGATAGTCCATGGCTTCCTGATAGCCCAGACGGGATAGATGCGCCAGATCCAGGGCGCCGGAACAGGCGTCCTCGCAGAGGCGTTTGATGTATTTGGCCCGGTATCCCAGCTTCATGCTTTGAAGCTCCGAAAGGGAGGCCCGGGCCAGCTCTTCGGGCGTTGGGAAAGCGTAAAAGAAGCCGCAGCCTACGTCCCTGCAGTCTGAGGAAAACGGAAGCTCCTGGCATTCCTTTGGAACTGCGAGCTTTTGACCGTAAGCCTTTGCCAGCGCTTCCACCAGGGAGCGGATGGCCGGGATGGTTTTTTGCTGGGAAATTACAAACGTAATGATCATTTCCCATAAATCCTGCCGCAGGATACGGATCCCGCTTCCGTATTCGGCGGCCTTTTTTAGATAGGAATCGCCGCTTTGAACAGAGGAAAGGAACTGCCCGTAATCCGCGGCAAGATCAAAATAATTTTCCCAGAAAGGAAATTCCTCTTCCGGACAGAAAAAATAGACGCCGTTTTTGTTCTCCAAGAGCCGCAGATAGTGAGAACCGCTGATCATCCGCCAGACAGTATCCGGCTGGCCGCCGGCGGGTTCTGTCTCTAAGCGGAAATTCTGCGTGTTCTCCGGGGCTGCTTTTAGGCGAAGATCCCGGCTGTTTGCCGGTTCCTGTATGATGCGGAAGCATTGTCCGGATTCAGCGATCTGGCGGATATTGAAATTGGATATTTGACGAAGAATCATAGAGGAAGACGCCTGCCTTTCTGAGCGGAATTTTCTGAATTGAACTTTCTGAGCCAGCTTTTCTGAGCCGGTCTTTCTAAACGGGCTCCCATCTATTTTATCATGTCCGGGGCAAAGATCCAACCTGGCAATTTTCTCCGCGGTTTGCTATAATAAAGGAAATCTTCTGGGGTTAGAGGCCGCGGGAGGATAGGGAAGCATATAAACGGATAGAAAAGGAGGATGCGGGGTATGGCATTGAAGGCATATGAAAATATGGCGGCTTGCGTGATCGAGGAGCTGAAAAAGAGAAATATGGAGGGCTATTACTGCGAGGACCGGAAGGCAGCGGCGGATTTGGTATGCAGCATGGTGGAAAAGGGAGCCGCCGTTAGCTGGGGCGGATCGGAAACGATTAAGGAGCTGGGGGTTTTAGAGCGTCTGAAAGAGGACGGCTGTGAAATGATCGAGTATCCGGAAAAGGAAAAGAAGGAAATCGGCAGTCCGATTTTCGCGAAGGTAGCGTCGGCGGATTATTTCCTGATGAGTACCAACGCCATTACCCGGACGGGGGAACTGGTTAATATCGACGGCGCCAGCAACCGGCTTTCCAGCCTGCTCCATGGGCCGAAGCATGTGATCATCGTTGCCGGAATGAATAAGCTGGTGAAAACGGTGGAGGATGGATTTAATCGGATCCAGACGTCGGTATGTCCGGTTACGGCGGAGCGGAGCGGCCGCAAGACTCCATGCGGCATAAAAGGAGTCTGTACCGACTGCCAGTCGCCGGACTGCATGTGCTGCAATATTGTAATTTCCCGCCGTTCCCGGTATAACGGACGGGTGAAAGTGATTTTAGTCGGAGAAAATCTGGGGGTTTAGAAGACAGAGCGGACTGGAAATATTTCTGAATTTATATGAATTATTTTGGAAATACATAAAATTAAACCATTATCATTCAACAAAATGAAATAATTACAAAAAATATGGCCGAATTTCCGGGAAATTTGGTTAATCTTTCTCTTCCTACGGTGCTATAATAAGGCCTGTAAAAAGAAACAGATACTTAACAAGACCTCTTTGGAAACAAAGTTGAAGGCCGCTAAGCAATCGGATTCAGTGTAAGGAGGAAAAGATAAATGAATACTTTTAAAGCTGAAAAAAGAGACTTGGCCGAGAAGGCGAAAAAGCTTAGACGGGAAGGATTTGTTACAGGCAATGTGTTTGGCCGTGATCTTGCGGAATCGATTCCGGTTAAGTTTGCGAGAACCGAAGCGGAACGCTTGATGAAAGAAAACGGAAAAGGCAGCCGTGTGATCCTGGAGATTGCCGGAGAGCCGATGAATGTTCTGGTAAAAGAAATTGATTATGATTCATTAAAGAGACAGATTCTGGAAATGGATTTCCAGGTACTGGTACAGAATGAGATGGTAAAATCCGTAGCGGAGATCGTTCTGTGCAACCATGAGAAGGTAACGGAAGGCGTTCTGGAGCAGCATCTGGAAGAAGTCGCGTATCGGGCGCTGCCGGCGGCTCTCGTTGAGAAGATCGAGCTGGACGTAGGAAATATGCGTGTCGGCGACTCCATTTACGTCAAGGATCTTGCCATTGCGTCCGATAAAGACGTCCATCTGATGACGGATCCGGAAACTTTGGTCGTATCGGTAACGGCGGTTCATAACACCGTAACGGAGGATACGGACGCGGCGGCTGAGGCCGGCACGGAGACGGTTGCGGAAGCAAAATAAGCGGCCGGTCAAACGAAAATCAATTTGATAGAAAAGCGCGGTTCCTGGGCTGTGATTCCGGGGGCCGCGCTTTTTAAATAGGCTAAATCGTGCGGGATAGGCGCGAATAAGAGTTTTCTGCTTATTCGCGAACCTTCTTCCGCTCCGCCTTCGCCTGGAATTTTTCATTGGGGACAATAAACCGCTCATGGCGGCCGCCGCCGATTTTTCCTGTTTCATCGTATGCGGAGACAGAAAAGACAAGACGCCGGCCGTCGATTTCCGTAAGCTCGCTTTCGCACCATACCTTCATGCCCAGAGGTGTCGGCGCGTCATGGGTAATCTGCAGCAGGGTCCCGACGGTTCCCATGCCTTCCTCAAGATAGGGGGCGACGCTTTTCCAAGCCGTTTTTTCCATCAGCGCCGTCATGGCCGGCGTAGCGAATACGTCCAGCGTGCCGCTTCCCATCGTCTTCGCGGAGTTCGCTTCCGTAACGAATGTTTCTTCTTTTCCTTTTATTCCAAGTGTCAGCATAAATTTCTCCTTTATTGATAAAATTGATCCAGCGCCGCAGGCCCAAAGGCATTCGGCCCGAAATCATTATAATTTACTTTTATAAGAATTGCAAGGAATGCTAGGAATGTGATAGAATGAACGGAGAGTATGGGGTGAAGCTATGTTATTTATCGCGGGAGTTACCCAGGGAACGAAAGAAATCCTGTATCAGGCGGCGGTTTTCGTCTGCGGACGCTGCGGCCGGTATGGCCGGTATCAGGTTTATATGACCTATATGTGCCTGTCTTTGTTTTTTATTCCAATTTTAAAGTGGAATAAGAAGTATTATGCCCGGACGACCTGCTGTCAGACGGTTTATGAGCTGGATCCGGAGGTGGGCAGACGGCTGGAAAAGGGCGAGGCGATTGAAATCCGGCCTCAGGACCTGACGCCGGTGTCGGGAACCGGAGGTGGATGGGGCACGGGAAGAAAACGATGCGCCAACTGCGGTTATGAAACGGACGAGGATTTCGACTTTTGCCCGAAGTGCGGACGTAGATTTTAAGGCATAGAATTTAAGGAGAAATGATGAAGATTACCTATATCCATCACAGCTCGTTTTTTGCGGAGACAGAATCGGCCTGCCTGCTGTTTGACTATTTTAAAGGAGAGCTTCCCGAAGCAGAGCCGGGGAAACCGTGGTATGTGTTCGCCAGCCACCGGCATCCGGACCATTTTTCCAAGGTGATTTTTGATCTGGCGAAGGAGCATCCGGATATCCGCTATCTGCTGTCCTTTGATATCTGGAGAAAGCGCGTGCCGGAGGAATTAAAGGAGCGGACTGTTTTTTTGAAGCCGGGAGAGATTTTCGAGGATGGCCGGGTGTCGGCGGAAGCGTTCCGTTCCACGGACGAGGGCGTCGCTTTCTGGTGCAGAACGGATGGATTCTCGCTGTACCATGCCGGAGATCTTAATCACTGGTACTGGGAGGAAGAGGACGAGCAGTGGAACCGCAATATGACCAAGGCTTACCGGGAAGAGATCGGAAAGATGAAAGGAAGGACGGCGGACGCCGCGTTTCTGCCGCTGGATCCGAGGCTGGGGCAGTATTTCTGGCTGGGGATCGATGATTTTATGAAGGAAGCAGACGCCCGCTTTATTTTTCCCATGCATTTCTGGGGAGAATATGATGTTGCCGAAAGATTAAAGGCGCTCCCATGTTCAGAACCATACCGGGACAGGATTGTGGAAATCGATCGGGAGGGTCAGTGCTTCGAGATTGGACGCTGCGGGGAATAGACTGGAAATAACCTGGGAGGCATGGCAATGGATAATAAAAATAACAGCTTAGAGGCGAGTAATTTTGCCGCCGCATCAGCCAGTATGGATGTATTATGCCATAATTCTATTGAGTTGATCCAATATGCTCGCAAAATTGCCGTAAATCAGGTAAACATTGTGCAGCTCATGACTTATTATGCTCTCGGCCGTTGGATTGTGGAAGAACAGCAAGCCGGCGAACATCGCGCCGGGTATGGCAAGAGGGTCATACAGACGCTATCAAATCGGCTGAATGCAGAGTTTGGGAGGGGATTTTCGGTAGATACTCTCGAAAATACGAGAAAATTTTATTTGTGTTATCAAAATCGAATTTCCGAAACACTGTTTCGGAAATTTACTGAGAAAAAATCCGAAGCAGTATTTCGGATTTTAGATGAGCCTCTTCCGTTTACACTGTCATGGTCTCATTATCT
>DVFQ01000167.1 GCA_018713185.1 Candidatus Copromonas avistercoris (nom. illeg.)
TAGCAGAAGCAATGAGGACAGACCTTAAATTTAATACGCTTGCTGAAGAATTACAATACCAGCGCACTTCAAGAATAACCCTTATGAATGAGTTGCTTACCTGCTACCAGTATCTTAAAGATCATGATATGTTACTTTTATACGAAGCGTATCGCAATGGAGAAGAACTACCATTTGATTAGATTTAATGGTATAAATATGGCGGTCAAAAACTGACCGCCATATAAAATCAAAAAAATTTACACACTTTACTTGACAAACTCCCCGGCTTCGTTTTTTCTCCGTTTTTCTTTTCTCTGCCTTTTCTCCGCCTTTTCTTCGTCTCTTCTTCGCGTTTTCTTATTCTTCCCACAAAATCAGATTATTCCAGAGAACCGCCTCCGCCTGGTCCTTTTCCAGCACATAGGTGCGGTCCGGGTTTTCTCTCGCGCTTAAGGAATACGTTCCCGCCGCCTCTGAGTATGTCCAGCTGTCCGTCAGGACCGTTACACCCGCCGACGCTTCCATGTCCCAGAAAAACTGGTTCCCGTCTTCGTCCTCCGCCTCGTAAACGAAAGGACCCTCCAATAGATTTTCCGAATAGGTTCCGGTTTTTTTGATCCCCGCGTAGCCGCCGGCAGGAACCGTCTCATAATACCGGTATCCCGTCTCCCCTTCTCCGTTTAATTTTCCCTGGGTCCAATTTCCCTTGGCGTAGCTGTATCTCGGCTCCTCCACCACCGCCGTTTGGATCGCCGTACCGTTTCCCTCCGGTTTTCCCTCGGAAAATGTGCCGTAAAACGCGGTGTGATACTTGGAAAGCACCAGGCCCTCCGCCTGGGAAGCTTCTTTTAACGGTTCCATATAGCGGATCGTAACGCCGCTTACCTCTTCCTCATAATACAGCCAAAGCTCTCCCGCCAGCGTTTCCTCGCAGAGCGTCTGAAATTCCGCTTCTTCCCCGTTGAGCACCGCCGCGGCCGCGGCCAGATCCTCCGACTTCATGGCCTGATACAGCGGGCTTAAAAGGTGCTCCGCCTGGGCTTCCGATACGGGAAGCTCGGGCTGTTCCGGAACCGGCTCCGTCTGCACCGTTTCCGTCGGAGCGCTCTCCTCCACCGGATAGGGATCTCCCAGATCGTCCGTCAATCCGAAAAAGACGGCGACGCCAATACAGACGATCACGGTCCATGCGGCCATCATCGCCCGTATCTGCCAAATTTCTTTTTTATTGTGGTTCTGATACATTCTTTACTCTCCCATTATTTTTAAAAGCAGCCCGGCCCCAGTCCGGATCTCCTCCTCCGTCAGGCCGCCGTAGCCCAAAAGGACCGTCCCCGTCTCCCTATGATCCGTCCAGTCCATAAAAAAGCCGGAAAGACCGTAGATCCGAACACCGGCCTTTGCCGCCCGCGAAACCAATTCCTGTTCCGTCTGTCCCGCTTTTCCCTTTAACAGTACGTGCAGTCCCGCATATTCTCCCTGGATCTCAAACCGCGCCTCCAAAGGCCGCAGCAAAGACAAAAGAAGATCATGCTTTCCTTTATACCGCTCCCGCATCCGGTTTAGGTGCCGTTCAAAATATCCTTCCACGATAAACCGGGTGAGGATCCTCTGATCCACCCGGGACACGGTGGAAGAATAAAAGCGGGCCGACTCCCGATACCGCTCCAATAGAGGCTGCGGCAGCACCATATAGCCCACCCGGATCGCCGGCGCGATCGCTTTTGAGAAGGTTCCCATATAGATCACCCGCTGGCCGCGGTCCATACCCTGAAGCGCGGGCACCGGTTTCCCTTTATACCGGAATTCACTGTCGTAATCGTCCTCGATCAGATACCGGCCGGGGAAGGCCTGCGCCCAGGAAAGCAGCTCCTGCCTCCGCCTTGCGGGCATCACGATCCCCATGGGGAATTGATGAGACGGCATGACATAAGCGGCCCCGGCGGAAAGCTCCGAAAGCTCCGAAACCAGAAAGCCGCTCTGATCCATCCCAACCGGAAATACCCGATGGCCCATGGCGGAAAAGACGCGGAAGGCCTGTCCATACGTTGGATTTTCCATGGCGATTCCCGTTTTTTGTCCCAAAAGCTGCGACAGCAGCATTAAAAGGTACTCGTTTCCCGCGCCGATAATGATCTGGGCGGGACTGCAGTTCACCCCGCGGGCCGTATGAAGGTAATCCCGGATCGCCTTTCTAAGGGAAAGATCGCCCTGGGGATCGCCCTTTAGGAACATATCCCGTTCCTCTTCCTTAAGGACCGACCGGCTGATCCTTCTCCACGCGGAAAAAGGGAAATTCTCCAGATCGATTCCAGCCGGAGAAAAATCCGCCAGAATCGGATAAGCCCCGCCGGAACGCTCCCCGAATACGCCCTCGGTTCCTTCCCTTCCAAACTCCGCTCCAGGCTCCGCCGGATCCGCCCCCTTTGTTTCCACGGGAGCCACAAGGCCCTCCAGCCGGGCCGGAAAATATCCTTTCCTGGGAACCGCCTCCAGATACCCTTCCGATACCAGCTGCTCATAGGCTAACTGCGTCGTGCTGCGGCTCACCTTTAGGTTTTCCGCCAGCCTCCTGGTGGAGGGAAGGCGCATCTGGGGCTTTAAATTTCCATTCCGGATCTCTGTTTTAATATGGCGGTAAATCTGCTCATATAGGGGCCTCTTCCCCTGCGGATCCAAAGGAATGATAAGTTCCATCCTATGCCTCTGTCCTATTCTTTATTTGGGCAGCTTAAAGGAGCTCTTTAAGGAGACGATCCGGTTATAAACCGGTTTTCCTTTTACGCTGTCCCTGCAGTCTACGCAGTAATATCCGTTTCTCATAAACTGGAAGCTCTCATATTCCTCCGCTTCCATCAAGGCCGGCTCCACGTAGGCCGTCGTTACCGTCTTGGAGTTGGGATTCAGATTCAGCGTCCCGTCGGCGTTCAGCTTTCCCTTCTCCTCATCCACAATATTTTCATACAGGCGGCACTCCACCTGGCCCGCCGTCGGAGCCGATACCCAGTGGATCGTCCCTTTTACCTTTCTCGCGTTAAAGCCCGACCCGCTCTTGGTCTCCGGGTCGTAGGTACAGTGTACTGCCGTAACCCTGCCGTTCTCATCCTTTTCGCAGCCGGTACAAGTTACGAAATACGCTCCCATCAAGCGGACCTCATTGCCCGGGAACAGCCGGAAGTATTTTTTCGGCGGCTCCTCCATGAAATCCTCTCGCTCGATATAAAGCTCTCTGGAAAACGGAACCTGCCGCTCTCCCATCTCCGGATTTTCCAGGTTGTTGGGAATGGAAAGAAGCTCCGTTTCTCCTTCCGGATAATTGTCAATGATCAGCTTTACCGGATCCAGAACCGCCATCATCCGCGGGCGCTTAAGCTTTAAGTCCTCCCGGATGCAGTATTCCAACATCGCGTAATCCACCGAGCTGTTGGCCTTTGACACGCCCACTAGATCCACAAACATTTTCAAGGATTCCGGCGTATAGCCCCGCCTTCTTAAGGCGGCGATGGTCACCAGACGGGGATCGTCCCAGCCGTCCACTATGCCGTCCTCCACCAGCTTTTTAATGTAGCGCTTTCCCGTCACCACGTTGGTCAGGTAAAGCTTGGCAAACTCGATCTGTCTCGGCGGATTCTCAAATTCACATTCCCGAACCACCCAGTCGTAGAGGGGCCTGTGATCCTCAAATTCCAGGGTGCAGATGGAGTGGGTAATATGCTCAATGGCATCCTCGATGGGATGGGCGAAGTCATACATCGGATAGATGCACCATTTATCCCCCGTATTGTGGTGGGACATATGGGCCACCCGGTAGATCACCGGATCCCGCATATTGATGTTGGGAGAAGCCATGTCGATCTTGGCCCGCAGGACCTTCTCGCCGTCCTGATATACGCCGTTTTTCATATTTTCAAACAGCGTTAAGTTCTCCTCCACCGTCCGCTCCCGGTAGGGGCTGTTTTTTCCGGGCGTGTTGAAATCTCCCCGGTACTCCCTGATCTCGTCGGCCGTCAGGTCGCAGACATACGCCTTCCCTTTCTTGATCAGCTTTACCGCGCACTCGTACATCGTATCAAAATAGTCCGAGGCAAAAAACAGGCGGTCCTCAAAATCCGCGCCCAGCCACTTGACATCAGCGATAATGGATTCCACATATTCGGTCTTTTCCTTCGTCGGATTGGTATCGTCAAAGCGCAGGTTGAATTTCCCGCCGTACTCTTTGGCCAG
Organism: Candidatus Copromonas avistercoris (nom. illeg.); assembly: GCA_018713185.1. Classification (GTDB taxonomy): domain Bacteria; phylum Bacillota; class Clostridia; order Lachnospirales; family Lachnospiraceae; genus Copromonas; species Copromonas avistercoris. The sequence goes on from DVFQ01000167.1 coordinate 4,207, forward strand.
TCCGGAGTTTAAAAGGATGGACTTCGCGTGTCCGATATGAAGATATCCGTTGGGCTCCGGCGGGAAACGGGTCTGAACATGATCGTAAACGCCCTCCGCCAGGTCCTTGTCAATTTCCTGTTCGATGAAATTTCTGGAAACGACTTCCTTCGTTTCTTCTGCTGCTTTTATATTTTCCGCCATAGCAATTCCTCCATTTGGGCGCCGGCTGTGTCCTTTAAAAAAGATTGTTAAAAAAATAACTTGACACCGCCTGGCTCAACAAAATATAATAAAGTATCTTATCACACTTTTTCCAATTGGAAAAGGGAAAAATATTGGATTCACCGCATATTTTCTGAATTTCTTCGGAAAATGATGATACCGGCAGCAGAAAGGA
>DVFQ01000168.1 GCA_018713185.1 Candidatus Copromonas avistercoris (nom. illeg.)
CTTTCTATTATCCAATAAGAGAAAGAAAATGTCAATACCTTTCTTGAAAAAAATTGCACCTCTGTGTATAATGGGACATAATCGGAACAAAGAACCCGAAACTAAAAGCAAAAAAGGAGAGCCGATCATGATAAAAATGGAACGAACCAGCGTGATGAATTTTGAAAATGCCATCCGCGGCGCAAGAAATCCCTTAAACAGCTGGAACCGGATGGACAGCTATTATGATGAGGATGGAAATTTCGTACTGGGGCCCAACGATCTGGATCTGGCGGTGCGGCTTCGGAAGGCCGGAAGCGATCACCGCAAATTTGTCCGCCAGATTTTTGTTTCCGTCGATATCACGGCGCCCCTGTACTGGTGGAAGGAATACGATACCTATAAAGTCGCTACCGTTGCCAATTCCACCAGCACCATGCACAAGATCCATTCCAAGCCCTTTTCCATTGAGGATTTCAGCCATGACCACATGACTCCAAAAACCCTGGCGTTTATGGAGACGGTCGTCGAACAGCTGGAACAGATCCGGAAAAAATACATGGAACAGGGAAAGCAGAAGGAGGACTGGTATGATTTGATCCAGCTTCTGCCCTCCAGCTATAATCAGATGCGCACCTGCTCTTTTAATTATGAAACCCTCATCAATATTTACCATGCCAGAAAAGCCCACAAGCTCGCCGAATGGCATGAATTCTGCGATTGGATCAAAACCCTTCCCTATGCGAAGGAATTGATCATCGCCGAAGACTAAGCGCTTTCGCGCCGGTCTAAACCGGAACCGGGATTTCTTCCTGCAGAGAAAGCGAATAAAGGATCGCTTCTTTTACATGGAGCCCCGTGATCTGGGACAGCGCCCTGGCATAATAAATCATTTGGAGACGGTATCTTTCAAGGAGAACCGTCTCTTCTCCTTTTTTGATCCGGTCCGTTTTATAATCCACCAGCACGGCCCCGTCCTCTTCTTCAAACCAGGCGTCGATAATTCCCTGGATCAAAACCGGTTCCTCCGAGTCTGCCTCGTCCATTTCCGACGCCGCGATCCCCATGACAAACTGGCTCTCCTTGTGAAGCTTGCCCAAACGTCCGGCTTCGCGCATCCGGCGCGCCGTCTCAGACTGGAAAAACCGCCACAACCTGCGTTCGTCAAGTACCTCCATGGCCGCCGGATCCATCAGCTCCTCTTCCCGGATTCGTTCCAGCTCCCGTTTAAGATCGGCCCGTTCCCAGATCTTATGGAAGGTAAGAAGCTCCAGCGCCCGGTGATAGGCGGTACCCCGGAATACGGCTCCCAACGCGGACGCAGCCGTCTGCTGGCTTTCGCCGCCAGTTCGTTTCTCCGATTCCGGCATTCCGTCTTGAAACCGGCTCTCTGGCTCCGCTGGTTCGTCTTGAAGCAAGCTCTCCGGTTCCGGCGTCCGCATAAAATCGGGAATGGTCGGAAGGAAATCGCTTTCTCCGTCATCCGTAAACTGGCCCCGTTCCTTCAGCTCCGAAACCGACATTTTGGCATGGAGCGTCAGGTCCGCCTCATGGGCGTAAGGCATGGAAATCCACTCCGGCACCGAAACGCCCTTTTCCTCTCTCAGATCAGAGAGCCAGGCCGAAACGGAAGACTGGTGCAGCTGCCGCTTTTCTTCTTCACAAAGCAGCTCTTTCACAGGCACTTCTTCCATCCGAAGACTTCCGTCCTCCGGGTTATGGGCCATTAGCAGCCAGTCCAGGTAAGAGCCCGCGGCGTTTAAAAGGGAAAAGGAAAGTCCCTGGCCGGTTCCCATACTCTCTTCCTCCGAGCCGGAAAGCTGTTTCCATTTTTGAAGGCGGTTTTCTAAATACTTATCCGCCGCCGTAATGATCAGCTTCTCTTTTGCCCTTGTCATGGCCACGTACAGGATCCGCAGCTCTTCTCCCATGCTCTCTAAAACAGCCCGCCGGCTCAATACGTTCTTCTTTAAGGTGGCCGCCTTGATCCGAAGCTCCGGGTCAATATAGTCGGAAGCGGCCCCCAGCGCTTCGTCGATCAAGAGCTTTCCCCTGGCGTCCTGCCGGTTAAAGGCTTTCCCCGCCCCGGCTAAGAAAACCACCGGAAACTCCAAGCCCTTGCTTTTGTGGATGCTCATGATCCGAACCGCGTCGTTTTCCTCTCCGGCGCCTGTTGCCTCGCCGAAATCCGTACGGTACTTTTTCAGTTTTTCGATATAACGGATAAAATCAAATACCCCCTGATAGCTGCCCTTTTCAAAGGCCGCCGCCTTTTCCACCAACATATCCAGGTTGGCGCGGCGGATCCGGCCCGCGGGCATGACCGATACAAGGTCGTAATACCCGGTCTTCTCAAAAATCCGGTATAAAAGCCGGTAAACCGGAAGATATTCCGCTTCCCTGCGAAGCTCGGAAAGAAGCTCCATAAACCGGGAAAGCTTTTCATAGATCGCATCCTGGTTTTGGCGCAGATAATCCATGACCGCCCCATAAAAGCCGATCTCCTGTCCCTTCTTGGGATTCTTTTTATAGGCGGCCGCCACCGCAGCCAGCTCCCGGTCGGAAAGCCCGCCGATGGGAGAACGCAGCACGCCGGCCAGCGGGATATCCTGACAGGGATTATCGATCAGCGCCAGAAGGTTTAAAACCGTCTCCACTTCCACCGCCGTAAAATATCCGGTTCTGGAATCCGCCGCCACTTCGATCCCCATGGAAGTCAGAACGCTTAAAAACTCTTCCGCCCAGCCGCTTAAGCTTCGTAAAAGGATCACAATATCCTTCTTTCTTAACGGCTCGTACGCGCCTGTTTTTGCGTTCCAGATGTTCATTCCCGTTTCCGGATCCGTAAGCTCCAGGATCCGTTTTCCGATCAGCCTGGCCTCTGCTTCCTTCGCCGTATAATCCGCCCGTTCCTCATCCATGCCGGTAAAAAGCGGATCCCCGGTGTTTAAAAGAAACAGTTCCGTCTGCGCCCACTCGTCTTTTTCGGGCGCGGGGAAGCTGGCTCCTGGATAAAGCGCCGCTTCTTTTGTGTAGCGAATATTTCCCAGAGGCTTTGTCATGATCCGGTAAAAAATACGGTTGATGCTTTCCAGCACCTGCGGACGGCTCCGGAAATTTTTATGAAGCTCGATCTTTCGATGGGGTCCGTCCTGTTCCTGATAGGATTCATATTTCTCTACGAAAAGCTCCGGCTTTGCCAGGCGGAATTTATAAATACTCTGCTTAACGTCGCCCACCATAAATACGTTGGGCGTCCCGAACCGCTCTCTGGAAATACAGCCGATCAACGTCTCCTGTACCTGATTGCTGTCCTGATATTCATCCACCAGAATCTCCTCATAGAACCGGGCCAGCTCGTCGGCCGCCGGCCCCGGAGCATGATCCGGGCTGCCGCCTGTAAGGATCTGCAAGGCAAAATGCTCCAGGTCGTTAAAATCCACCAGATTTTTCTCTTCCTTCGCCGCCTGGAACCGGTCGGAAAATTCCTGGGCCAGACGGATCAGAACCACAACCGGGCCGTACGCCTTCGCCATGTCGGAAAAAATATCCTTGGGATCTGAAAAAAAGTATAGGGCTTTTATCTTCTTAATTCCATCCTTGACCTGGTTCCTAAGCGCCGCCGCCAGCTCCTTTTTCTCCGGATCGATCTCCTTTTTTCTTGCCGCCGCCAGCCGTCCGAACATGGGCTCTGCAAAAATCCTGCCAAGCTCGCCGTAGGTTTGGGCCTTCATCAAGCCTTCCATCACCCTAAGATCCTCCGACAGCATCGGAAGATATCCCTGGGGCCCGTCCTCCTCCTGGGCGATCTGAATGGCGCGCAGAAGCTGCTCTTTAAAGCCCTCCGCCTGCAAATGAACGTCATGGATCAAAAACCGCATCCATTCCGTTTGTTCAAAGTCCTCCTCTTTCCCGCCGGTTCCGGCCTCCAGCTCTTCTTTGCAGGCCGTAAGCCACTCGTTGGGCCAGGGATTGCTTTGGGCGAATCTCCAGACCTGCAGGATATAGTCCTCCAGGCCGCTGTCTGTTTTCCCCGACGCGTAGCAGTCCGCGAACCGCAGGAACTCCGGATCCGATTCCTGATAGCAGTCCTCCAAAAGGGCCTTTAACACATCCCCCTGGAGCAAAAGAAGCTCCCCTTCATCAGCCACGCGAAAGCCCGGATCGATATCCAGCTCATGAAAATGCTCCCGCAGAAGTCCCAGGCAAAAGCTGTCGATCGTCGTGATCTTCGCATGGGGAAGCAGCATGGACTGGCGCTCCAGATTCCGGTCTCCCGGGTCCTCCTCCAACCGCTTTTCAAGAGCTTCCCCGATCCGTTCCCGCATCTCCGCCGCCGCCGCGTTGGTAAAGGTCATAACAAGCAGGCGGTCCAGATCGACGGGAGCTTTTTCATCCGTGATCCGCCTTAAGATCCGCTCCACCAAAACCGCTGTCTTTCCGCTTCCTGCCGCGGCCGAAACTAAGAGGCTGCAATTTCTGGCCTCAATCACCTCCTGCTGCTCCTTTGTCCATGTCATGGCCGCCATTGTCATCCCTCCTCATATCCCATGCTTCCGCTTTGCGCTGGATTGCCGTCTTCTTTCTCCCGCTTCGCAGACGCCTTCTCGATTTCCGTCCAGATTTCCTCCGGGTTTAGCGCTCCCAGCCGCCGGTAACTGTACCCCGCCGTTTTCAGCTCAAAACCGCAGACGCTATGGTACGGGCAGTAATCGCAGGCCGTCCGGTTCCCCTGCTTATAGGGAGAAACCTCGATATTCCCCTCCAAAATCTCTTCGCCCATCTGTTCCAGCCGTCTCCTGACAAAGCCGGTCAGGCTGGAAAACCGGTCTCCTCCGGCCACAGACGAGCGGGTTTCCTGGATCAGCCCGTCCTTTAACGCCACCGGGATCACATCCGATTCCTTTTCGATCTCCCGGTCCATATGGCGGATCACCTCGAGGTTGCTGTTGACCAGTCCGTTCATCCGCAGCTTCTTTCGGATCCCCTCCTCGATCTCCGCCTCCGTCATCCCCTCTTTTCGTTCCAGCAGCGGATCATCAATATGATAATAAAAGATCCCAGCCGGAACCGCCTCTTTTCCCGGATGCTTTGTTTTTTCCATGCGCAGAGCCGCGTCCATATAAACCGGCAGCTGGAGCTGCAGGCCGTGATATAAAAGCGCCAAGTCAAAGGACGTGCTTCCCGATTTATAGTCCATGATCTTAACGTAGATCCGGTCCTCGTCCTCCAAAACGTCCATGCGGTCGATCCGTCCTCTTAAATCCAGGGCCTGTCCCGTTTTCAACGGAATCCGAAGGCTTACATCCACCTCAAAGGCCTCCGGGACAAAATCTCCCTTCCGCAGCTGATAAAGCAGCGCCTGGACCGTCCGGTCCGCGATCCGCTCCACCTTCCGCTCCAGATACGCGTTCCGGGCAGAGCTTTTCATGATCGTATTCCGGTATTCTCCGGCCACTTTAGCGACGCACTCCTTCACCAGCCGTTTCCGCTCCTGTTCGCCAATCGCGGAAAAATCTCCGCCTTTTGCGCGGACCTCCCGGAAGAACCGGTCGATGGTCCGATGGAACAGATTGCCCATATCCGAAAGATCCAATTCATATTCCCGAAGCTTTTTTAGTTCCAGGCCATGATTTAAAAAATGCGCGTACGCGCAGGCCGCGTATCCCTCCAACCGGGTCACGCTGCCGTTTAATACCGCTCCATATAGATCCGCGGCGGCCGCCCGCCCGATCCCCCGCTCCTTATAGGTAAAGGTACAGGCGTCTGCCAGCCGCTCCATATCCTCCCTCTGCCCGCCCTCATTGGACAGCCAGGAATACAGTGCTTTTTCCGCTCTCTGCCGCAGGCTTTCCGGCTCCTCCAGCCAGCGGATCACCGCTTGCCTGGCCGCGTATGGGCTAATCGCCGGATCCATAAGCTCCTTCGCCTTTTGTACCGGGACATCGGGAAAGCGCTTCCGAAAGGCCGCGATGAGACTGGAGGGGCGAAGCGTCTTCCCCTCCGCCGATAGCACCGGCCAGGAAAGGATCAGCCGCTCCCTGGGCTTTGTCAGCATCAGATACAGATAGAACCGCTCCATAAAGCCTTCTTCCCTGGCCGTCGGCGCCAGTTCCATTTCATTTCGTTTTAAGAGTTCTCTCTCCTGCTCCGTCAAAATCCCGTTCTTATGGGCGTCGGAAGGCACGACGCCTTCATTCACGCCGAGGAAAAACAGGGCGCGGATCTGATCGAGACGGGTCCGCCGCAGATCCCCGGCCACGACCCGGTCCGCCGCTGCCGGGATCATTCCCACCGAAAGCTCCGAAAGGCCGGCGGAAAGGATCTCCAGATACTCCCGCTTGGATACGGGCTCCTGGCCTAACAGCTGGTACAGCCGGGACAAAAGCTCCATCACAAGCCCATAAATCTCATCATATTCCCTGGCTTCTCGGTCCATGCCGGCCTGGCGGAAGGCAGCGCTTTTTTCTTTCAGCTTCCTTTCTGCTTCTATCGATTCCAAAAGGCGCACAATGGCGCGGGTCATGGTTCCTGCCGTTGTCTCCCGTTCCCCCGCCTCCTCTTTCAAAACACATAAGGGCTCCAGGATCTGATCCTTAAATTCATTCAGCTCCTTAAGGTTCATGCGGGCGCCGCCCTCAAAGGTTCCTTCCCAGGGCGCCTTCCATCTTGAAAATCCCCGGATTCCCATGGCACGCACATAAAGATCCAGACGATCCAGCTGCTCTCTGTCCTCCGTCACCAGGCCGGTTCTCAGATAGCGGAACATGGTTTCATGATCGAAGCCCTTCCATAATAGCTCCGGAATGCATTTCACCAGCCGGACCAGCGGATTCCCGGAAACCTCCTGCTTTTGATCTAAGAACACCGGAATCCCGTTTTCTTCAAACTGGCGGGAAATCTCCTTCCCGTATCCCGGAAGATCCCCGCAGACCAGCGCGATTTCCCGATAGCGGAATCCTTCTTTCTTTACCAGCTGGAGAATCCCGTTTACGGCAAATTCCACCTCCGCCGCCGGAGTCTCTGCCTGGATCAGGCGGATGCTTCCATCGTTTCCATGGTACGGCCGGTAAGGATACCGGAAAAAGCCGCGCTCCAGCTCGTCCAGCGCCGGACGGTTCTGAAACCGGATCAGCGGGCGCTTCAAAAAGGCGGCCTCCGTCCGGATCTCGCTTCCCCTGCGGACCGCCAGCTCGCCTAATTTTGAAACCATCGTCCGGCTCATGTCAAACAGATCCGTCTCTTTCCCCGACCCGGAAAGGAGCGCCGGATCCGTCGCCGTAACCGTCACATACAGTTCCCGGCACATGCCCATAAGAAGCCACAGGAGCCGGTACTGGACCGGAGTAAAGCCGGTATATCCGTCCAGCGCAAGAACGCACCCCTTTAAAAGCTTGGAACGGCCTGCCACACGGCACAGCACGTCCAAAAGCTCCTCCGACGTAATGTACCGCTCCTTCGTAAACTCCTGGAACGCCCGGAACAAAACCTCCATATCCGAAAGCTTGGCGGATAAGATCCGGCTCACTCCCTCCCGGTTTGCCTGCTCCTTTAACGCCTCCGGCGATACGCCGTACTGGTACAGCTCCGAAAGCATGGACTTTACCCCGGCAATAAAACCGGGCCGGTTTAAATGGGAGGAAAACAGCAACAGCTCCTTTTTCTTTTTGCCCGCCAGCTTTCGCAGCACCATCGTTTTTCCCATATCGTCAAGGATCTCCGGCTGGGGAATTGAAAGCTCGGAAAAAATCCGATAAGCCAGCCGGTCAAAACTGACAATATCGATATTCATGGTGCCATGGCGCGGATGAAGGCGGACAATCTCCTTCTGCGCCTGCATCGTCGCCTGCTCCGGGACAAGAATAAAGAAACGGGCATCCGGCTCAGCCAAGGACATTTCGATTATTTTCTTATAAAGATATTCCGTCTTACCGGAGCCGGAGCCTCCGGCAATCCAGTTAAGCGCCATACGTTTCCTCCTTCTTATCCGCTTTTTCGTCTTCGCTCAAGGTTCTATCTTTGCTCGGGTTTTGCGCGAATATCTTGCGGACCAGTTTTTGGCAAATCACAGCGGAAAAAACATACCCGACCGCAAGATTCCTAAAATAGTCGGTCCATGCGCCTGATTCCGTCATCAGTCCAAACAGATTGGAAGCCACGTAGCCAACCGTATCCGGGCTGGGATCATATTCCAGAAAGACGCGGCAAAATGCGGCCCCGCAGTTTAAAAATTCCGCAAGAGCCATAATAAGAGCAGACCAAAGAATGCCAAAAACAATTCCTTTCTTATTGATCGTGCCGGATAACCACCGAAAGCCTATAAACGTAAAGCTCAGCAGCAGCGGCCCGGCGATGCCGGAGATAATGCCGAAGGAACCCAGCAGCAGCCAGATACATACGCCGATCAGAGAACCAAGCGCCGCGCCCAAAATCCCTTTTGGGAAAGATGGACTGCGGTGCGGGAAACGATTCCCAGAGGAGACGTCCTTTGGGATACCGTCCCTTGGGATACCATCCTTTAGGATATCGTCCTTAGAAATGCTGTCCTTGGAGATACTGTCCTTTAAAATACTGTCCCAGCAGGGACCGCGCCCTCCGCAGGCATTGGCAAGAGCAGAAAAGCCGCTGGAAAAAAGCACAAAGGCAGCGGCAAGCAGGAATGTCCCAATCCCAAAAAATTCTGTCGCCGCCGGAAGCCTTGTCGTATCAAGAACCGAGGTTCCGACAACAGCAGAAAACTCCTCTTCTGTCATATCCGGCTGTGCCAGCAGATACCGAAGCGCCTCTAAACCAAATTGGCGGATATCCTCCTCCAAAGGAACCGCCATGCCAAAAAGCACGTCCGGATCCGGCAGTCCGGAGGGCGAATCGGAAAATAAATACGCCGTATGATCCTCCAGCGCCCGGAAATGATCCTCATTTAAAACTATAATCCGAATCTGACCTGTTTCCGAAAATCCGAAGCAATACCAGTCCGTCCCCTTAAAATCTTTCGCAAACTCATAAGACAGCCCTTGTATCGTCAATTCTTTTAAACGTCCGTCCGCCTCTTTCGCCGGATCAAAAATCTCCGGCTGGGACTGAAGCCTCTCCGTCTCCGTTATGGACATCAGATCCATGTAAAAAGCCACCGTCAAAAAAAAGAAGCTCAGCGCCAGAGTAAAAATTCCAGCCGCCGCTTTGGCTATTTTCCTCCTCTTCGACTGCTCCATACCGATTCCTCCCTCGTATCATACTTTACCGCCACCAATCGGGAAGCAGCGCTTTTAATTTCACTGTTCCTTTTGTCTCATAATCGCAAAGGATTTCTATTTCTCCCGCGCATTCATCCAACTGCATCATAAACTCCCGGCAAGCCCCGCATGGCATCCCCGCTTTTCCATCCGGCATGACTGCGGCGATCTTTTTAATATGACTCTCCCCGTTTGTTATCATATTCGCAATCGCGTTCCTTTCCGCGCACATCCCCAATGAGCAAGCAGTGTCAATACAAACGCCGGTATAAATATTTCCCTTTTCCGTAAGAAGCGCGGCACAAACCGCTCCCGCATCTATCGTAGGGGAAATTTTCCTTTCATACTGTACCTTCCTTGCGGCAATATACAGCCGATCCCATGTTCCATCGTACTCTAAAAGCGCGCGCTTTTCCATCTCGCGGACAAAGGCATCTTTTCCGTCACAATATCCATCAATATCATAAGGGAACCGCTGCGCAAGCGCTGTTTTGATTTTGGCATACTCCGCCCTCTCTTTTTCATGCGTCCGCATATAATCGCGAAACGCCAGGTGCCGTTCAATATTGTTCCAATCGTCCGCTTGGAAAATATGGATTTGATGCGTCCGTTCGTCACCGCCCTTGCGGAAATAACGCCTGCCCGCGATTCCAAACTCGCCAAGGTATTCATATCCTAGTTCTGAAAACTTTCCTCTCGCATCATCCACTTTTTCCAGGCTTCTGACAACCGCCATCATATCAATAATTGGCTTTGCCGCCAAACCAGGCACAGACGTGCTTCCAATATGGTAAATCGAAATACCGTTGCCATCCAGGATTTCCGCAATCGCTTTCCGCTCCCTCTCATATTTCAACGGCCATTCCGGATCATAATTCAAAACAGTTATATGCTGAGGCATAGCACATTCCTCCCATCTCAAGTTCCATTAT
>DVFQ01000011.1 GCA_018713185.1 Candidatus Copromonas avistercoris (nom. illeg.)
AGCTTTTCTGGATCTTTCTGCTGGCGTCTTTGATCGGGGCCGTTGTTGAAATCCTGTTTGTAAGGGTTACGGCGGGCCTCTGGATGAGCCGCAGCAGCCTGCTCTACGGTCAGTTCAGCGTGGTCTGGGGGCTGGGGGCCACCTTGATGACCATTCTCCTGCACCGGCTAAACGGAAGAGACGACCGCTATATTTTTATCTGCGGAACGATCTTGGGCGGCGCCTATGAATATCTCTGCAGCCTTTTGGGCGAGGTGCTGTTCGGCGTGATCTTCTGGGATTACAGCGAGATCCCCTTTAATATCGGCGGCCGTATCAACTTACTGTACTGCTTTTTCTGGGGCTTCGCCGCTGTGATCTGGGTAAAAAATGTGTATCCCGTTTTGAGCCGGCTGGTGAACCGGATGTTTGTAAAGCAGAACCAGATTTTCGCGACGGTGGTAACGCTGTTTATGATCGCGAATATTGCGCTTTCTGCTGCGGCGCTGGTCCGCTATGGAGAACGGCGGCAGGAGATCCCGGCGGGAAACGGGATAGAGCGGTTCCTGGACGAGCATTATGACGACGCGTATCTGGAGCATCGCTATCAGAACATGAAGACGCCGGAATGACGGGAAATTCCCGGAAATTTCCGGCTTTCGGGAATTTTGTCCCGGAAGTTTTCGGCTGGCGCAATCCGGCCGGCACAACAAAAAAGCTGCCGGGTTGATTCCAGCAGCAGGAGCGCTGGGCCAGCCGGATTCGAACCGGCGTCTGCAAGAGTCAAAGTCTTGTGCCTTACCGCTTGGCGATGGCCCAGTGTGCAACGCAATTATTCTAACATAAAAGCATGATAATTTCAATCAGATTTCTCTTGGAAATAAAAAGAGCTTGCGCGGGGTATTTGGCGCAGGCTCTTTTTTTGAGATCCTGCGGAACAGGAAAAACGCTTGTTCCGCAGGAGTTGATTTTTCCTTTTGTAACGGGAATACCGTTTTTTGATTAGATGATGCCTGCCGGTAAGTAAATCGGAGCACCAGGTCCAACCGGAAGTCCAAGGAGCATCCAAGCAACCAGCATGATGATCCAGAAGAACTCAAGGATGAACGCAACGGTGAAGTTACAGGAAATAATGGTACCGATCTTGATATCGGGCATGTACTTGGACTGTGCTACGGACAGGGTCATCCACAGGTAAGCGGAGGTCGGTCCGAACAGGTTACCAGCGGAGTCGCCGAGACGGTAGATCATCTGGGTGAATGCCGGATGGTAGCCAAGCAGCATGAACATCGGAACGAAAATGGGAGCGAAAATTGCCCATTTTGCGGAACCGGAGGAGAAGAAGATATCAATTAACGTACACAGAACGATGAAGGCAATGATCATCGGGATTCCGGTAAATCCAACGGTCTCCAGGAAGTCAGCGCCCGCGATAGCGGAAATTGTACCGATGTTGGTCCAGTTGAACAGACCCTGGAACTGTCCGCCGAAGAAACAGAAGGCAACGTAGGAACCCATAGCGGCCATCTGCTTGCACATTGCTTTGTGAACGTCTGTCAGGTTCTTAAAGGTGCCGGATGCAAAACCGAAGGGAACTGCAACGAAAGCGAAAAGAACGAACAGGATCGGGATCAGGCCGGAAAGAAGCGGGGAACCGATGATTCCGCCGTTTTCAGCTGCCAGCGGGCCGCTGACGAACAGAGCTACGATAATGATCGCGTAGATAAGGAAAGCGATCAAGGAAGCTTTCATACCTTTCTTCTGCTCGGGGGTAACTTCTTCCATCTTTTCCATTTCGCCGTGGTATGTACCAAAACGCGGCTCAAGGATCTTCGTAACAACGGTTCCGATCACGGCGCAGCACAGGAACGTGGAAGCGGCCTTGAAGAACCAGTTACAGGTAGCGTCAACTGTCATTCCGGCATCCGGAAGGAAGTTCGCAAGAGTATCGTTGGTGAAGCCCATTAACAGGGTATCCGTACCGGACGGAAGGATGTTGGCCGCGTATCCAACCTGAGCTCCGATGTAGCCGCAAAGAAGACCAACAACCGGATGCTTGTTAACACCCATATATACGACTGCTGCCAGCGGCGGAACCGCAACGGAAGCGGAGTCGGATGCGATGTTCATAACGATACCGATGAAAACGATAACGTAGGGAACGAGAGCCGGGGGAACATTCTTCATAGCGCTCTTGATAAGAGTCATCAGAAGTCCGGCTTCATCACAGAGGCCGATACCTAAGGTCATAACAAGAACCAGACCTAAGGGGCCGTATCCGGTAAAGTTCGATACCATGCTGTCCAGGAACCAGTGAAGTCCTTCGACAGTGAACAGGTTTTTCGCCGTAACTACTTCGTCAGTAGCAGGGTTTACAAGTGCTACGCCGGTAACGGTACAGATGGTACCGATGATGGCAACGATCACGAACAGGTAGCAGAACAGGATCGTTGGCGGCGGCAGCTTGTTACATGCGGCTTCTACGACGTTCATAAAAGTGTCAAGAAATCCGCCTTTTTTGGCTGTGTTTTCCTTCATGTCAATCTCTCCTTTTTTAAAAGATTAGGACTGTTCCGGTTAAACCGGGTACAAATCCCACAAGAGCAGACGGGACTGCGGCCAAACCGCTTTGAACAGAGCCACATACCAAAAAAGGAACCGCTTCTATACCCCACGGAAGCGCATGGCTATTCCTGCAGCCCAATCCCATCGTTGATGCTATTATACTATAAACCGTATGAAAAATCCACAAAAATTTTAGAAATTCGTAAGTAATTTTATAAAATGATAATAAAAGAGCCGAAAAATCAAGGCAGAATCAGGGTTTGCGGGCCATTCTGCCAGAATCGTTTTTGTTATTTTTGCACAATGGATTGCGTTTCCGGCGGTTTCATGTTAGAATAATTTGCGGATACCAGGAGAAACGGCCGGGAATCCGATACAAGCGAGCTGCGGGAGGAATGCATCATGAGTATCTTTGGCGACAATTTTGAAATGTGGAAGCTTCATACGGTATGGGATTATCTGTCGTTTTTTGCTTATATTCTGATCGGGATTTTTCTTTTGACGCTGCTAAGCCGTTATATGACCCGGCAGAGGAACCAGGAGGCGGCCGTAAAGCGGACCATGCAGCGCTTGAAGCGGCTGGCCGGACCGAAAGCGAAGCTTTTCAGGGACGTGACCTTAAAGCTTCCGGAGGGGGAGCGAAAGCTGGACGGTTTGCTGGCGGATAAGAGCGGGATCTACCTGATCCGGGTTTACGGATGGGGAACGAAAATTTTCGGTTCCCTGGAGAGCGAGAACTGGCGGCGGGAGGATAATAAGAGGAAGGAAGAATTCCCGAACCCGCTTTTGGAATTAAAGAAGGGCGTTGCCGGGATCCAGGCGGTGCTGGAGGCCCAGGGAGTGAAAGGCGTTAAGATCATGCCGATGATCGTGTTCGCCGATAATTTCCAGACGCCGGAGCTTTATATCGGATACGGCTCCTGCTCCACCACGTTCCAGGAAATGAAGAGCTGGTATAAAAAGCAGGCGGGAGTAAAAAAGGAACAGTATGATATGGCGCGGGTTTCTTCTATATTAGAAGGGCTGATTCATGGAACCGTTTCAGTACCAGAGAAGCTGATCCAAGAGACCGATTCAGCAGCAGAACCGGCCGTTCATGATAAAAACGAGGAGGGGTAATACTATGGTAAATGAAAAGAGGCTCCTGGATACCTTCCTGGAGTACATCAAGATCGACAGCGAGTCGAAGAACGAGAAGGCGATGGGAGAAAAGCTGGTTGCTGATTTAAAGGCTCTGGGACTGGAAGTGAAAACGGATAAGGCCGGAGAAGGCTTTGGCTCCAACGGCTTCAACGTGTATGCGTATCTTCCGGGAACCCTGCCGGGCGACCCCACGATCATGTGCGCCCACATGGATACGGTAGTTCCTGGAAACGGCGTGAATCCGTCGATCAAGGACGGCGTGATCTATACCGACGGAAAGACGGTTTTAGGCGGAGACGATAAGTCCGGGATCGCCGCGATCATGGAAGCGGTTCGCGTGATCTTAGAAAAGGATCTTCCTCACCGCAGCACCGAGATCCTGTTTACCATCGGCGAGGAAGGTGGAATGCAGGGCGCGAAGAATATGGATTATGGGATGTTAAAGGGAAAAGAGGCCATGATCTTTGACGCCAGCGGCGAGATCGGAAAGGTTCTGACCTGCGGACCGGGACAGATCAAGATCAACGCGACGGTGACCGGACGTTCTTCCCATGCGGGACTGGCTCCCGAGGCTGGGATCAGCGCGATCCAGGTGGCGGCCAAGGGAATCGCGAAGATGAACCTTCTGCGGATCGACGAGGAGACCACCTGCAATATCGGTACCTTAAAATCTGAGTACGCGACTAATATCGTTCCGGAGAAGGCGACGCTGGTTGCCGAGGTCAGAAGCCGCAATCTGGACAAGTTAAACGCTCAGGCGGCTCACATGAAACAGTGCTTAGAGGAAGCCTGCCAGGAGATGGGCGCGCAGCTGGAGATCGATCTGGCCACCAATTACGTCAGCTTCCAGGTGGAAAACGACGACGATCTGGTAAAGAGAGTGTTCGATTCCTGCGGACGGCTGGGCTATCAGGCGTCCACGGATAAGGGCGGCGGCGGAAGCGACGCCAACGTAATGGCGCTTCATGGAATCAAGCCCATCGTTTTGGCGACGGGAATGACCAAGGTTCATACCACCAGCGAGACCTTAAAGGTGGAGGATCTGAATAAGTGCGCCGAGCTGATCCTGGATCTGATGACCCATTAATAAACGGCGGGACGGCGAAAATTCCTATGAATTTTCATGAGTCCCAAAGCATTCATTTGAAATTTCCATAAAAAAATTCCGGCCATGCACAGGCCGGAATTTTTTTCGTCAAAATAAAGGGGGATGTATGAGTAATTTCTTTCTATATATAAATCCGCGGGCCGCTGCCCGGGAATTGTTTTTAGGCGAGCCCAGCGGCATTCGCGCGCGTTTTCTTTTCCGCCGGCCTCATTTGTTTTTGTTTATGGCCTAAGTATATCGGATAATTGTGTCGTAAGTATGGAAAATATCTAAAAGGAAAATAAAATAAGAGGCGGGATTCCTAAGAAAAAAGAAATGTATTTTAATAAATTCTTCCTTGATATTAAGAAATCCGGATGGTATAGTATAGACCGTTACCGGGAACCGTAGTTGCTGGTAACGGAAAATTGCCGGAAACGGAAATGAAAGAAACATGCCGGTAAGGCAGAAGCGAGGAGATCGATTTTATGAAGAAAAAAATTTTGACAGCAATGGTAGTCTGCACGGTAGCGCTGGCTGCGGCTGGCTGCAGCTCCAAGGAGCAGGAAACGACGGCTGCTGAGACAACGGCGGCCCAGGAGACGGAAAGCGGCGAGGCTGCGGAGGATGGCTCCGAGGCTGCGGATTCCGAAACCGAGAAAGCGGAAGAGACCGAGGAGGAGACGAAGGTAGACCTTTCCAAGGTGGATCCCCAGGAGGCTCTTGGGCCGGGCGCCGTAGAGGAAGGCGAGGGAACGGTTCTTGAGGAGAACCAGAACTTCGAGGATCTGGAAAACTCTGATTATCAGGGATTTGCGGAGGAAGTAGTAGGCGCGATCACCTCCAAGGACATGAACGCTCTGGCGGAGCTGATGCATTATCCGGTTTATATTTCCTTTGTAAAGGAGAATGAGGGCGTTGTGAACGATAAGGACAGCTTCCTGGCGCTGGATCCGGAAATGGTATTTGACAGCGCTCTGATCGAAGCCGCAGAAGCGGCGGATCTGACAACGCTGGAGCCGTCCATGGCAGGCGTTGTGATCGGCGAGGACACTCCCAACGTGATCATCAATTCCTCCGAGGGACAGCTGGGAATCGTTGGAATGAATTATTAATTGAGATTGACGGAAATGAAGAGGGGCTGCGAAAGAATGAGGGTTCATTTGATCGCGGCCCCTTTTTTGCGGTTAAAACCTAAATTGCTCCCAGATTTTATGAGTCAGGCGGCTTCCTGCAAGGACCGCGGCCAGATAGATTAGGATTCCGGGAAGGATTCCCAGGGCTTCGGCGATCTGGCGGAAAACGGGCTGCACCGACGGATGGTAGGGAGAAATATAGAACATATCGGCGTTGGCCTCGGGCCCGGCGGCTGTATTGATCGCAAGGGCGGCGGCGCAGCAGGCAAAAAAGAGGGGAAGCTCCTTTCGCCAGCCGGAACTGCTCCGGTCGGACAGGCCGGAGACCGCGCAGAAGGTTCCGATAAAAAACAGCAGGAAATGCCAGATAAAGCTGTGGAGCGTCAGCGTCCAGTAGGGATACATGAGGCCCGGCGGATACGCCAGGGCAAAGACGGCGCCCAGGACGCCGAAATCCTGAAGAAAGGACGCCAGGACGGTTCTTCGCTCCGCCTTCTTTATCAGCGGGAAGACCAGGCAGAGGTACATGGGGACGCTGCAAAGCTGGAAGGGAAAGTACCACCAGTTATAGTGAAACCCGTTTAAATAAAAGAGGAAGCATTGCTTATAGGCTTCCATGAACATCAAGACCGGGCCGCAGGCAAAGAGAAGCCGGCGGCTGGATTTTTCCAGCTCCTTCTGCGGTTTTTTCCGAAAGGATTTCCCCAGAGCGATGGCCGAAAGGAGGGCGGCCGCAAGGCCCGCCGCCGTTAAAAGAAGATGGAACGGGGAGTAAGGCTTGGGCGCCGCCATCGGCCAGGCGGTGGCTTCGATTAGGCGGATGAAAATTTCCGGCATGACGGCGCCTCCCTTCTTAATTATTTCTCAATCTTTAACGTGTCCAAGCGTAGCACAAATTCCGGCGGGAGTCAATCTTGCTAGTGACAAACGTCCGGGCTTTATGCTACACTGGATACGGAGGCTGGGGTATGGAGGAAAAATTGTTTCGGAACCGGGTGGCCTGGATGATGTTCCTTTTGAGCATCCTTGTGATCTGGGTCCATTCCTATAATGTGGAGCTGTTTGCGGGGAGAGCGCCGGGCGTATCCTTTGAGCAGGCGGCCGGATTGGAAACCTTTTTATCGGTGACGGTTGGCCAGATTGCCGTTCCCGGTTTTTTCCTGCTGTCCTCCTATCAGTTTTTCCGGGGATTTGCCTGGGATCAGCTGGCGGGGAAATGGAAGCGGCGGTTTTTCAGCATTGCCGTTCCCTACGCGGTGTGGAATCTTTTGTATTATCTGGGCTATGTGATCGCGACGAGGCTTCCGGCGGTGCGCGCGGTGGTGGGGAAGGAGCCGGTGCCCTTTAGCGCCGGGGAAATGGTGCGGGCGGTTTTGGACTATGCCTACGCGCCGGTTTTTTGGTATTTATATCAGCTGATCCTTTTGATCTTTTTGTCTCCGGCAATCTATCTTTTGATGAAGCGGAGGATCCTGGGGCTGGCGGTTTTGGCGGCCATGCTGGCGGCTATCCATTTCCATCTGGATACGGGCCGTCCCAATATGGACGCGCTGTTTTACTATTCCTTTGCCGCTTATATGGCGCTTCATTTCCGGGACGCGGCGGAGAGCGGGCCGGGGGCGCTGGGAAGAAGCCGGGGAGCCGGCTTTGGCCTGGGCGCCGCCGGGCTTTTGCTGGCGGCCTATTGCTTATTCCGGGCGCTGACGCCGGGGGCGGACGTTTTATGGACCGTTTGCGGAAGGCTTTTGGCTCCGGTTTCCCTCTGGATCCTCCTTGGGGCGGTTTCTTTGCCGGAGTCCAGGCCCTGGATGCGGCAAAGTTTATTTTTGTACGCGGTGCATTTCGTCATTGTCCGTTTTGTGAATAAAGGAGCGGCCTTGGCGGTGGGACGGCTGATCCCCGCCGGTCTGGCGGGAATTGCGGCGGTTGTGGTATTTTTGTTGCTCCCGGCGTTTACGGCGGCGGTTTCCTATGGGATGGCTCTGGCGCTTAACCGGTGGGCGCCGTCTGTATGGCGGGTGCTTTCCGGCGGGAGAAGTCTTGAAAGGAAGAATTAAGGGAGGCTGGATATGATACTGGAAAGAGAAGACTGGGAGGAGCCGGGATGCTGTTTCAGACCGGATACGGCGGTTCATGAGGTTCATCCCGGGGAAGGACATTATCCGATCATGGAAGCGATCGAGGAATATGACCGGCTGATCGCCATGGACGCGGCCAAAGAGGCGGGAGAGCATCTGGAGCGGTGTCTGAAGCAGTTTGAGGCGGCCGGAGACTGGGGCGCGCAGATCACGATCTTAAATGAGATGATGGGCTTCTACCGAAATCAGGGCGAGGAGCAAAAGGGACTGGAATCGGTGAAAAAGGGGATCGCGCTGGTACAGGAGCATCGGATGGCGGATTCGGCCAGCGGCGGGACGACGTTTTTGAACGCGGCGACGACGTTAAAGGCGTTCGGCCGCGCAAAGGAGGCCCTTCCTTATTATGAGCAGACGATGCGGGCTTATGGACAGAGCCTGGATCCCGGAGATTACCGGTTCGGCGGACTTTTTAATAATATGGCCCTTGCCTTTGAGGATCTGGGAGAGTATCCGAGGGCGGAGGCCTATTACCGGAAGGCCATGGATATCATGGAACGGCTGAAGCCCGGGAGCATCCTGGAGATCGCGGTTACATGGGTAAACCTGGCGGTGCTTTATGAGAAGTGGGGCCATGAGGACGAGATTGACGGATGCCTCCAGAAGGCGATCGAGGGATTCCGCTCGGAGGAGGTTTTGCGGGACGGGTATTATGCCTTTAACTGCCGCAAATGCGCGGATACCTTCGGCCATTTTGGATATTTCCGCATCCGGCAGGAGCTTTCGCGGGCGGCCGAGGAGATCTATGAGGAGATCCGCAGGCAGGAGGCGGATGGTTGAATGAAGGGACAGGAATTATCAAGACGGTTTTATGAGGAATACGGCCGTCCGATGCTGAGGGAACAGTTCGGGGCTTATGAGGATCAGATTGCCGTGGGGATCGTTGGAGAGGGCTCCGACTGTTTTGGATATGATGATGAGATTTCCAGGGATCATGATTTCGAGGCGGGGTTCTGCCTTTGGATCCCGGAGCGGCTGGAGCATGAGCTGGAATTTAAGCTTTCCCGCGCCTATGGGAAGCTTCCGGAGGAGTTTTTGGGCGTCGCGCGGGCGCAGGCCAGCTTTGGAGGGACCAACCGGCGGGGCGTGATGCTGATCGGGGAATTTTACAGCCGGTTTACCGGGCGGCCGGGAGTGCCGGAAACCTTGATGGAATGGCTTTATACGCCGGAGTACAGTCTGGCGTGCGCGGTCAACGGCCAGGTATTTCGGGATGATCTGGGGGAATTTACAAGGATCCGCCGGGAGCTGGAAGCGGGCTATCCGGAGGATGTGCGGCGGAAGAAAATGGCTGCCAGAACGGCCCTTATGGCCCAGTCGGGCCAGTATAATCTGGAGCGGTGTTTAAAGCGCGGAGAGCGGGGAGCGGCGGCATTGGCGCTTTCTGAATTTGTCCAGAACGGGCTGTCGCTTCTGTTTCTCTTAAACCGCCGCTATATGCCCTACTATAAATGGGCGTTTCGGGCGGCCGGCGAGCTGCCGGAATACGGCGGATTGGCGGAACGGCTTTCCAGCCTGATCGCGGGAGGAATCCCGGAGGCGGGAGACGGCTGCAAGGGGCTTCTTAATGATGTGGAAACAATCTGCCGGGAGGCGGCTACTGCATTGAAAAAGCAGGGGCTGACGGACGGCTCCTGGGACTATTTGGAGCCCCACGCGTTCGAGATCATGGAACGGATCCGGGACGGCGAGATGCGAAACCTGCATGTGATGGCGGGATAAAGGAGAAAACGGAAAAGCCGGGGTCAAACTGGTGAGTGCAAAACCGGCTGGGGTCAGTCCGACGGTGGCAAAACCGGCGCGGAAAAAAAGTCTTGCATTGAAAAATATTCTATGATATAATTACTGAGCTGTTCTGGTGGGACAGAAGAATCTGAAGGCGTGACTGTCAGTCATGTACCGAAATAAAAGAGGTGAAAATCATGAAAGAGGGGATCCACCCAAATTACTATCAGGCCAAGGTCGTTTGCAACTGCGGTAATGAATTTGTAACTGGTTCTACTAAGAAAGACATTCACGTAGAAATCTGTTCCAAATGCCATTCATTCTATACCGGTCAGCAGAAGGCTGCT
>DVFQ01000012.1 GCA_018713185.1 Candidatus Copromonas avistercoris (nom. illeg.)
AAACCGTTCTACTGTTTTTAAGGTTTTTGTTCTGAATGTTCTCATCCATGGCCCAAAACCTAGGCCATTTTTTAAGAATTTTCAGGGTTTTACATACTGTTCAGTTTTCAAGGTCCTTCGCGCTCTCTCGAGTGCCTAAATAGGATATCACATCTTCCAAAAGATGTCAACAACTTTTTTATTTTTTTCACCAATCTTTTCGGCTGATTTTTTCCGCCGTCTTCCGCCCGAATCTCATCCGGCGGGATTCGTGAATAAAAGACCGCCGGCTTGATTTCCGACGGCCTTTTCGCGCAGAAGGAGGGATTTGAACCCTCGCGCCGCTACTAACGACCTACTCCCTTTCCAGGGGAGCCCCTTCAACCACTTGGGTACTTCTGCATTGGTTGACTCACATCCCTATTACAGGATCCATTATGAAATTCGTGCACCAGGCGTTCCCACACTCCGCGTATCGGTACACAAGCGGAGAGAGTGGGATTCGAACCCACGCGCCCTTGCGGACAAACGGTTTTCAAGACCGCCTCGTTATGACCACTTCGATATCTCTCCAAAGCGTTCTCTCAAACGTGCTTTTATATTCTATCCGATCCTTTTTATTTTGTCAAGCGCTTTTCGCTGGTTTTTCTCCGGTTTTTCTTAATGGTCTTTTCCGCTCTCTAAACGCCTTCTTTTTAGAAGGCACTCGGCGATCACCAGGTCCTCCGGAGTGGTAACCTTCAGATTCTCATAGCTTCCCTCCACCAGACGGACCCGGACTCCGGTCATTGCCTCCACCACCATCGCGTCGTCGGTTACTCCCGCCTGGCGTCCGGGGTCTGCAAACAATTCCTCATATGCGCGGCAGATCAAGCCGCAGGAAAATGCCTGAGGCGTCTGGATCTGCCAAAGACGGCTGCGGTCCAGCGTTTTTTTTGCGAACTGCTCCCCGTCCGCTTCTTTGATCGTATCCTTCACCGGCATCGCCGCCGTACAGGCGCCGTACCGACCCGCCGCTTCCTCCGCGCGGCTGATGATCCCGACCTCCACCAGCGGCCTCGCCCCGTCATGGATCAAAACCAGATCCTCCGGCGAAAAGTACCGTGAAAATACGCGCAGGCCATTCCGCACGGAATGATACCGTTCCGCGCCTCCGGCAACAATATCCGAAACCTTTCGGAAGCCGTATTTCTCCACAATCTCCCTGCGGCAGTATTCGATCTCATTTTCTCCGGTCACCAGAATGATCCGCTTCGCGCCGCTCTCTTCAAACGCCTTTAAAGAATAGTAAAGGACCGGGCGGCCATCCAGCAAAAGAAACTGCTTCGCCACCGGGCTGTGCATCCGTTTTCCCTGTCCGGCTGCCAGGACGATCGCTCCCCATTCAGCCATTTTCCCTTTCCTCCCTTTTCCGGCTTTTACCGCTCCCCAAGCTTTAAATTGGGAACCGCGTTCAGATCCCATCCAGCCCGCGCGCCGTTAATATACTCATAATAGGCCGCCGCCCCGATCATCGCCGCGTTGTCCGTACAGTAAATGGGCGACGGATAGTAAAGCTTAAGGCCTTCCCGCTCGCAGGCCTTCCTCATTCCTTCCCGAAGGGCAGAATTGGAGGCGACGCCTCCGGCGATGGCCAGCTTGTCATAGCCAAATTCTTTTGCCGCCGCAACGGCGCGGCTTACCAACACGTCCACCACCGCGTTCTGGAAGGAAGCGCACAGATCGGGAACAGAAATGGCTTCGCCCTTCATCTGCGCCTGATTGATGTAATTTAAAACAGCCGATTTCATGCCGCTGAAGCTGAAATCATATTCCGAGCCGCCGACCCTAGCCCGCGGGAACTCGATGGCGTGGGGATTTCCTTCCTTGGCCGCCCGGTCCACCTTGGGGCCGCCGGGATATCCGAGTCCCACCGCCCTGGCGACCTTATCAAACGCCTCTCCGGCCGCATCGTCCATGGTGCGCCCAATGATTTCAAATTCCCCATAGTCCCGGACGATGACCAGATGGGTATGCCCGCCGGACACGATCAGGCAGACAAAGGGCGGCTCCAGATCCGGATGCTCGATAAAGTTTGCCGATACATGCCCCTCGATATGATGGACTCCCACCAGCGGTTTCTTCGCCCCGTAGGCGATGGCCTTTGCCTCGGCCACTCCCACAAGCAAAGCTCCCACAAGGCCCGGGCCGTATGTAACCGCCACCGCCGTCATATCCTCCAGCGTCATCTTCGCCTCCGCCAGGGCCGCTTCGATGACCTGATTGATCTTTTCAATATGCTTCCGCGACGCGATCTCCGGCACAACGCCTCCATAAAGCGTATGGAGGGCGATCTGGGAAGAAATAATATTAGAAAGAACCTCTCTCCCATTCTTCACCACCGCCGCCGCCGTTTCATCGCAGGAGCTTTCTATCGCAAGAATATAGACGTCCCCGTCCGTGCTGCTTCGTTTCATCCTATTATCCTTTCTGTTCCTCTGCGCCTCTTCTACTCCTCGTCAAAGCCCAATTCCAGGCTCCAGCCGTCCCTGGCCGTTTTGATCCGCGGAAAAATCTCGCGGATTTCGCCTAAAAATTCCTCCGGCTTCATCAGGGAGGGACTGTAATGGGTCAGCCACATCTCTCTGGGATTCGCCTCCCGCCCAAGCCCTGCCGCCTCCTGGAATGTCATGTGCTTATACTCCCTGGCCTTGGCGGCTTTTTCCTTCTCCCCGTACATGCCTTCGCAGATAAAAAGATCATTATCCTTCGCGTATTCGGCAATGACCGGAACAGGACGGGTATCCGTCGTATAAGTCACCGACAGGCCGCGGCGCGCGGGGCCTAAAACCATATCCGGCGTCAGCGTGCGGCCTTCATGCTCGATGACCGCTCCCTTCTGGAGCCGGCTCCAAAACTGCTTGGGAATCTTTAACTCATTTGCCCGCTCAACGTCAAAACGGCCCTTCCGGGGAATCGAGATCCGATACCCGTAGCAAGGCACATTGTGATTCACTTTAAAGGCGTCGATCTGATAGGGCCCGCTCTGAAACGTCTCTCTCGCCTCCGTAAATTCATGGAACCGCAGCTCAAAGGGTAGCTCCGGAGCGATCACCCGCAGCGCGTTCACCACCCGCTCCAATCCCCTGGGGCCCGCCAAAAGGAGGGGTTCCGTCCGTTCCGCGTTTCCCATTGTAAGTAAGAAGCCGGGCAGTCCGCTGATATGATCCGCGTGATAATGGGTAAAGCAAATCACGTCCACCGGCTTCGGGCTCCATCCCTTTTCCTTTAACGCCACCTGCGTTCCCTCTCCGCAGTCGATCAACAGGCTGCTGCCGTCGCAGCGGGCCATCATAGAAGTAAGCCAGCGGTAAGGCAGCGGCTGCATTCCTCCGGTTCCAAGCAAGCAAATATCCAGCATTTTTATTCCTCTTTCAGCTTTTACAAAAGCTCCGTTTTTTCTTCCACATCCACGGGAATCCGAAACTGGCTGACAAGCTCGTCATAGCAGCCCTCGCAAAGGTCAAAATGATGAACCTCTCCGTCCTTTTCCGAAAAGTAATCCCACGCATGATCGAACATGGCGGCTCCTTCCCGTACGATTCCCTCTTTTACAGCGATCTTTTTTCCGCACATATTGCAGACAACCGTCTCCAGCCGTCCGTTCTTACTGTACTTTCTCATGATAAAATCCTCACCTTTCCGCATCCTGTATTGGCGTCCGGTTTCACCGGGGTCCCCTACAGTATAACTGAAAAAAAGCAGGATTTAAGTGGGAATTCCTAGAAATCCCCGCTTCCATAAAATTAACGCGTTCTCCTTGGGATTCCGGTAATAATCCTTCCGGACGGCCTCCACCCGGAAACCGCAGGATTTGTAGAGATGCAAAGCAGCCTCATTGCTCTCCCGGACCTCCAGGGTCAGCTCCTGCGCGCCCGCGGCGCGGGCAGATTCTTCCAACCGCTCCATTAATTTTCTGGAATAGCCGCGCCCCCGGTATTCCGGCAGTACGGCAATCCGCATCAGCTCTCCCTCGCCGGAAAGAAAGCGGAAATTAGCATAAGCCGCCGGCTCCCCGGTTTCCGTTTCCAAAATCCAGGCTTCATCCAGCTGGCCGTCCAGCATCTCCCCCAGAAGGCGGAGCGACCACGGCTCCGAAAAGCAGCGCCGTTCCGCCTCCGCCATCCATTCCAGATCCTGCGTCGTCATTTTCCTGATCACCGGCTCCATTCCGTTACTCCCCTTTTTATTCTCCCGCAGCCCGCCGCCGGCACTCTGCGAAATCCAATCCTCCTGCAGCGCATCACAGGCATTCTACGAAGCCAGATCCTCCTGCGGCCCGGGCTGCAGCGAAAAGTCCTCCGCGATGACGCTCCAGGCAGCCTCCACGCTGAAGTGTTCCCGGATGTACCGCTGCGTTTCCATAGAAAGTCTGCGGCATTCCTCCGGATTTTCATAAAGCTCCTCTACAAGCCTTGCGAATTCCTCCGGCGTATCGCCAATCCTCATCACCCGTTCCGCTTCCGGGATCCCCTCGGCGCCGATGGAGGTGGTCACGATCGCGGAACCATAGTAAACGGCCTCCACGACTTTTCCCTTCACGCCGGCGCCGTAGCGCAGGGGAACCACCACAAGACGGCAGGAAGCATACAGCTTTGCCAGCTCCTCTTCGGTTACAAAGCCTTTTACGATAATTCCCGCCTCCGGGTCGTCCAAGGCCTGAACCTCCTCGGTCACCTTGGAGCCCACAATATAAAAGTTCACCGGGCAGTGATTCCGGATCAGGGGGAATACCTCCTTCGCGAACCACAGCACCGCGTCCGCGTTGGGCGGATGGGCGAAGCCTCCTACAAACAGGAGTCCCTCCCGCTTGGCGAAATCCTGGTCGATCTTCTCCAAAAACGTCTCATATACATAGGCGGTAATGGCCTTCAAACGGAATTCCGGCCGCAGTTCATGGACCGCGTCCACTTCCACGTAAGACGGATAGTAGGACACCGCCGCCTTCTCCATTAACGACAGCTCGATGGACTTCCAGTAATCCGACTCCCGCTTTTTCTGGATATCCCCGGTCAGCTCATATTCCCGGTATTCCCTTAAAAAGTGCAGGTCATGTCCGTAATAGATGATCTTGATGTTCGTATTCTTCTTCAAAAAGTCCACATACTTAACGGCAATATGGGGCCGGTTCAAATAAGCGAAATCGATTTCATCCTTATTTTTTAGGATCCAGTCCCAGATTCCCGACTGATATTCCGCTCCGTACAGGATCTCCACGCCCATTTGCTGCAGCGCCGTCGAATACGGCTCCTCATGAAGGAAATTATCCCCCAGGAATTTCACCGCGTAACCCATCTTTAAGAACATTTTCAGATATTGATACGTGGTTTTGGAACCGGCGTCCTTATCGAACGTGGGCACATAATGATCCACCACCAGGATCACCGGTTTCCCCTGGCCCCGCTCCCTGGCGCGGAAGGGGTTGGGATTTCCGGTATTGACGCACTGCTTTTTAAACTCCTCGGCCCACTTTTCCTTAAGCTTCTTGCTGTTCTCCACCTGGTACCGCTTCAGTCCGGTCCCGTTTACATCCGTTCCGTTGGATACGCCTTCAAAATGGATCACCTTCGACAGCGGCTGATATACGACCCGGTATCCGGCCTTTCTTACCGCGAAGGCCAGATCCGAATCCTCGCAGTAAGCGGGAGCGAAGCGGTCGTCGAAGCCGCCGATCTGATTCCAAAGCTTCACCGAAAGAAGGATCGCCGCTCCGGAGATATAATCCACGTCCTTCACGTAGTTATATTCCGCCTTATCCGGATCATCCAGGCGGCCGTAATTCCAGCCGGAGCCGTCGCTCCAGATAATTCCGCCGGCCTCCTGCAGCCGTCCGTCGGGATAAACCAGCTTGGAGCCGACCATTCCGATCGAAGGATCCGACTCGATCAATGTGACCAGAGAGGACAGCCAGCCCGGCGTTACCTGGGTGTCATTGTTTAAAAACATGACGTAGGCGCCTCTCGCCTCTTTTGCCGCATGATTGCAGTTCCTTAAAAAGCCCTGGTTTGTTTCATTGCGGCAGATCACCACATTCTCCACATACCGGGAAAGCTCCTTCGTCGCGTCGGTGGAAACGTCATCGGCAATAATCACCTCATAGGGCACATCCTGCGTGTGCTCCAGAATCGACAGAAGGCAGGAATAGGTATAATGGACCTGATTGTACACAGGGATCACGATGGAAACCAGCGGATGCTCTTCCCGTTTAAACCGCAGCTTTCCATGCTCCATATAACCGGCCCCGATCTTAAAATCGCCGCGGATCCGGTTGCGGCCCTCCGCCGTCAGATACAGTTTCCCGTATTTTCCCGGATGGAACATGGTATTTTTAAAATACTGCAGAACCTTCCGCTTCCTGGTCTCCTTAGGCAGGAATTTATCCACCGCCTGATGGCATTTTCGGAGGATTTTCCACATGATGGCTTCATGTCTCGCCAGGTACTGGAGGGTCTTTGCGATTTCCGCGTTTTCCCGCCGCAGGTCCCCGATGATAATATCCAGGTTTGCCACATGATTATTGGTCAGCCGCTGAACCTCTTGCTGCTTTACGATGGTAACGTCCTTTTCCTCGATCTCCAGCTTTAGGTTCTCGCACCATTCCTTTACCTTATAAAGCTCGCTTTCCCGGTCGAGAAGGAACTCAAGGGTTTTTACCGGCTGCTCATACTGCTTCATGTACTGGAAATGGCCGCCGTCATGGACATAGGACTGGAAATGCTCCTCCATGGACGCGAAAACCGCCTGTTCCTCTTTGGAAATGCCAAAATGGCCGAAAAGCTCCTCCTGGCCCGCCGAGAGCATCCGCTCATAGCGGCGGTAAAAATACAAAAGGTTCCGGTAATGAAGGAACTTCGCCGGGATCGGGAAATCGAAGACCCATTCATAATCGATCCCGTAAACCTGCCCTTCTGAGATCATCAAGTTTTCAAACAAGCCGTCCACGTTGGCCGGCGAAATAAGCCGCCCCCGGACCGCAAACTCCTCTGGAAGCGCTCCGAACACCCTTTGAAACTCCGGCGTAATCCAAGACGTGCCGCCGTTTTCCACGGTCTTAGCAGCCGCCCCGGTCCGATCCGCCGCGCCGGTCTGATCCGCCGCCCCGGGACAAAGGCTCTCCCCGGAATTCTTCGTACGGAAATCTTCGGGAAAGGCCAGGGCCATGGCTTCTTCCAGCGCCTCATAGGGCGCCTGGCCCATGTGGATCTCCTCGCCCAGCGCGTCGCCTAGGGTCTTCCCGGAAAGGTAGGGGAAGCGGACGGTCCTTCCGTCGTCCGCAAATTCCGGCGCAAGGAAGCGGATCCGCGGATTCTGCCCGCGTATTTTCTCATATTTTTCCTGGAACGAGCGGATATGCTCCCGCCCCGCCTCCGAAAGAGCCGACTTTTCCACGGAGCGCTTCCCATCTTCCTGGACGATCTCCGTTTTCAGCTGGAATTCGGCCGTTCTGGTACGGTTATATTTTACAAATATGATCTGTCTCATAGGCTCCCCTTCCGCCATACGCCGAGAAACGAATTGGCAAACTTTGTAAACTCCCCGTTGCGGCAGGCCTTCGTCATAGCCTCCTCCTCGCTGCCAAACCAAAGGCCCTCTCCGTCCAGACGGGCAGAAATATTGGTCACATCCCCCGGCTGCGGCAGGTACGCGTCGGAGTAAACGCTGACCGGATAGCGGTAGTCCGGCACCGGATAATACATCATAAAGTCTCCGCCCCGCTCTTTTTTAAGAGTCTCAAAAAGCTCCCGAAACTCCACCTCCAAAAAAGCGGTTTCCAAGGCCTGGGCCCCCATCCAGTAGCGCACGCCCGCCTCGTTTTCCGCCGCCGCCGCTAAAATCCCATCCGGCTTCACATAGGAAGCCGCTTCCAGAAGCGCTTCACAGGCCCGTTCTTTTCCATACCAATCCCAGATCCCGCACAAGATCACGGCATCAAAAGGTTCTCCAAGAATCCCATCCGCGTCCTCCTGGCCGGCGTCCTCTCTCGGCTTATAAATCCGTCTTCCGCCAAGGAACAGATCGCCGCGGATATAGACGACATTTTCTCTTTGCCCATGGCGCAGCCGGTTGACCTCAAGATTTTCATCCCTTGGGTCTAAAACCGCCGTAACCTTCGAGCGGCCGGCTAAAAGGCCGGTGCAGGCGCCGTAATCTGATCCGATCTGGAGGATACGCGCCCCCTTCGGGAATTCCATCCACTCAAACAAGTTTTCCCGCAGAGGAGAAAACGCATAAAGGCACTGCGGGCTTGTCTCCCCCGCCAGTGCCGCCTCCGTATTCCCTTCATATTTATTCCATAAATCCAGGATCTCGTAACTGCAGTCCTTCATTCTTTCCTCGCTTCCGCCTTCGTAAGCTCCGTCTTAACCTGGGACTCCATGTCAAACACTCCAACGGTATTTTTATTGGAGATCACCGTGATATTGGCTACATCATAGAGCCGGTGGTAGACCACGTGCTCCTCTCCCTCAAATCCGGTGCAGCTCATGGATAACAGATATTCCCCGCCTTGCAGCGTCATTTTCTGCGTAAAGGAAACGTCATACACGTCTCCCTCCTTCACCGGCTTAATATCGGCTCCCTCATACATGGTATTGGTTCCGGAAAGATCCGTTCCCTTCTTGTCCTTGATCGTGTAGGTAAAGATCGGACAGGACAGGGGCGCATGGAACCGGATCCGCTCCCGTATCGTGAACATTTCCCCCTTTAACAGGAGGTTGGTCAGATTTCCTCTTTCATCAAACAATCCCAGATCGAAGATCTCCGCCCGGCCGTCTCCATACTCGGTGCGGTTGGCGTTGATCGTGATCTTCTCTTTCATAAGGCCTTCATGGACTTTTTCCGGGACGCCGCCCGTCTTTCCTTCCGGATCCTCCGCCGTCTCAAGGCCTCCGGAATAATCGTTTTCCAGCGCCTCGCTTTGAAGCTCCTCTTTTAAGGAATCCATCTGGCCCGCCAGGATCTTCTTATAAAGATCCACCATATGGCCCGCTTCGCCCTCGGCGATAAATTCCCCGCGGTTTAACAGGACAACCTTATCGCAGTATTTGATGATGCTTCCCATGTCGTGGGTCACCATTAAGATCGTCGTTCCGCTTTTCCGGATTTCCTCCATCCTGCGGTAGCACTTGGCCTGAAAGAACACGTCTCCCACGGAAAGTGCCTCGTCCACGATCAAGATCTCCGGCTCCACGTTAATGGCCAGCGCAAACGCCAGCCGGACGAACATACCGCTGGAGTAGGTCTTTACCGGCTGATACACGAAATCGCCGATATCGGCAAAGTCCAGGATTTCCTGGAGCTTTTCATCCATCTCCTTTTTGGTATAGCCCATCATGGTACCGTTCATATAGATATTTTCAATTCCGGTATAATCCATGTTGAAACCGGCGCCCAGCTCCAGAAGAGCGGAGATTTTTCCGTCCACGAAAACCGTGCCTGTCGTCGGCGTCAGCACGCCGGTAATGATCTTTAAGATCGTGGATTTTCCCGAGCCGTTGGTTCCGATGATCCCAACGGTCTGCCCCTTTTCCACCGTAAAAGAAAGGCTGTTCAAGGCATAAAAATCCTTGTGGTAGCTTTTATGAGTCAGACTTAAGGATTCCTTCAGCCGGTCGATGGGCTTATCGTACAGCCGGTAAACCTTGGTCACGTCTTTTACTTCTATTGCATTGGCAGCCATGGATCCCTCCTACAAAACATCCGAAAAATGCGGGCGCAGCCGCTTGAACACCTTAAGTCCCACCAGCATGGCGGCGATGGTAAAGCACCAGAAATAAAGGGTCAGCGTCGGCCGCATGAAAAACCAGTCTCCGGTCAGCATGCTGTCCCGGTACCCGGCCGCAATATAATAAAACGGATTCAGCTTCAAGATCGTCGGGGCAATGGTGATCCCCTTATCCAGGAAAAGCTGCTCGCTGTACATGATCGGGGTCAGCCACATGCCAAACTGCAGGCAGATGCTGACGATCTGGGCCATATCCTTAAAAAACACCTGGATCGCGCAGGTAAAATAAGAGAGGGCCAGCGCCAGCATGGACGCGGCAAAGGCATAGTAAATAAGCTGCAGCCAGGAGGGCTGCGGCAGCCTGCCGCTGATCAAGAAAACCGCGAACATGATCAGCACAAAAAATCCATGGACAAACAAGCAGGAGAGAAGCTTCACCACCGGAAGGATCTCCACCCGGAATACCACCTTTTTTACCAGATAATTATATTCCTGGAGACAGCCGGTCCCGCAGTTTAATGCCTCGGAAAAAAAGAACCAGGGCGCGATGCCGGGAATCAGCCACTCAATATAAGAAGCGTTTGGAACCGGCGGCGCGCTTTTAAAGCCGATGGGGCCGAAAATCAGCCAGTAGATCAGCACCGTGACAATGGGCTGGACGAACATCCAGACAATGCCGAAATAGGAACCGACAAAGCGCTTCTTAAAATCCGCCTTGGCCAGATCCAAGACCAGACGGCGCTTTCCGATCAGCTCCTTTAAAAGAGAAACCACATAATCCACGTTTTCTTCTGCCTTTCCTTCCTCCAAAGTCCCGCTATGCGAATTTGAACGTATCCGCAAAGCCGCCCCATTTCTTATCTTTCTCAGAAATGATCAATTCCATATCCGGCGCGATGGGCCACTTTACGCCGATATCCGGATCGCTCCAAATGAGGCCGCCCTCATCGCCGGGATGGTAGAAATCCGTACATTTATAGGCGAATTCCGCCTCATCAGACAATACCAAAAAGCCGTGGGCAAACCCCTCCGGAATATAGAACTGCTTCTTATTCTCCGCGGACAGCTCGACTCCGTACCACTTTCCATAGGTTTCAGAATGGGTCCGCAGATCCACCGCCACGTCAAAGACCGTTCCGCGAACGGCGCGCACCAGCTTTCCCTGAGGATACTGCTTCTGAAAGTGCAGGCCGCGGAGCACGCCCTTTACCGACATGGACTGGTTGTCCTGGACAAACACCATGTTAAGCCCCGCCTCTTTAAAATCATTCTGGTTATAGGTTTCCATGAAATAGCCCCGCTCATCCCGAAATACTGTGGGCTCGATCACATATAATCCCTCGATCACTTTTCCCTCTGTCTCACAGGGCGTTACCTTTATCTTTCCCATCATTAAACCCTCGCTTTCTCTATTGTTTCCAGTTCCCCGTCTGTTCCTGCCCTACATCATACCACTAGACGCGCATACTGACAATACTAAACAGCCGCAAAAATGCGCAGGCGTCCATGGCGCAAAGATAGAACAGGATCCTCCGGTCATCCCCTGCGGTCCTTACGATCCGCCCGCTTTTTGCCGTCATCAGCACAAAGGGAAGGAAGGGCAGGAGGTATCTTCCCTGGACGCCCTCGATCACCCCGGAGCTTAACGGCGTCCATCCCACCAGCATGGCCGTCATCAATCCCAAAAGCCCGGCTCCCGCCAGAAACAAGATCCAGATCTTCTGGCCGGTTTTTAAATACAGCGGCTCGTCCGCCTTCTTAAGACTCAGCGCCGCCAAACAGGCCGCCATGGCAAAGATCAAAAAGGACGGAACCGACAGCACCGGATCCAGATTTCCCATGGCTTTTCCCATCATGGTCAAAAACCACTCGTCCGTCTGATGGACAAGGGTTTCATAGACCATCCGCAGATACGCCGCCGGGTTATGGAGAAGATACGGGATCGTATAGCCCGCCTCCCCGGCCCAGGAAACATAATTATCGCTTCCTTCCGCGTAAACAGCAATGGTCTGGCTGTTGACCGCCGCCATGGACAAGGCGAACATGCCGAAGACCGCCGCCGCCGACAGCGTCCAAAAACGAAAGCTTCCGAATTTTTTTATGGGGATCAAAAGCGCGAACCCCATCATCACCGCGTACACCATCTTGCAGGGCCCGAACAGAGCGATCAGGATTCCTAAAACCGCCACGTCCCGTTTCCTTACCTGGGGACAGACAAAGGCCAGATAAAAACAATAGGAGCCGTAGAAAAAACATCCGGCGAGAAGGAACGTGTCATAGGAAAACGAACCGCCCAAATGGAGCGCCATCGGAAGGAGGGCCGTACCGGCGATCAGGCTTTTCCCCGAGGGCAGAAGCCGCATGGAACCGTACACGGAAGCCGCCAGCAAAAGAAGATTCATGAATCTTCCAAGAAACGCGAGAAAAACACAGTTCAGTCCCAAAAGCCTGGCAAACGCAATCCCCAGAGCCGGAGCCGCAAACGCCGCCGGCGTGGTGCGGATCGTACCGATCACGGAGGGAACCATCTGCCGGCCCTCTTCCCCGGTAAAAACCGGAAACGCGTGATCCGCCAGCACCTGCCATGTTTCCGCTTCCAGCGTCCGGCCAAGGGAAATCCGCTCCTCATCTCCGGACGCCCCGTACAGATCCGATAAAACCAAGTCCTCCCGGCGCAGATAAATATTTCCGTTCTCGTCCTCCGCCTCCATCCCCAAAAGGCGGCTGGACAGCGCGTAGGCGCTGGCAAAATGGGCGATTTCATCCGGAGCGGAAAGGGGCGGAAGCGAAACCATAGCCGCCGCTCCCAGTAAAACGGTCAAAAGAGCGCCGCAAAGCTCCAGCCGGATCTTCTTTTTAAGCAGGAGAAAAAAAGCGGCGGACAAAGCGGCCGCAAGCCACACTCCAAGCCCCCCGTATAGACCGGCCATCCATTGATCTCCGGTCTGCCGGATCCCGGCCCTGACATCAAAAAAATGCCAAATTAAAAAAAGCACGAAAAGGGCCGCTGCCGCCGCCGGCCCCTTCCACTTACTGCGTATTTCCATAGCTCTCCTTCGCTTCTTCTTCCTGCTCCAGCTTCTCTTCGATCGCGATATGCATCGTAAGCTCCCGCACCCGTGTTTCCAGCTGGGACAGCTTCACCGTCATCCGAAACAGCCGCAGGATCAAAACGAAAATAATAAACAGGAAAATGAAGTTCACCGGCGTCTGGACTCCGGCCAGCTCCGTCATCCAATAGACGATCTGGGGAAACAGGCTGAATAAGATCAGCATCAGGAAAAAGCCGATCCAGAATATGGAATCCTCGATCCGCATTTTAGAGGTTCTGATCTTTCGCAGGATCATCCAGGTCGTCGCCACAGAGACCACGATCAGCACCGCGCGCAGAAGCATCGTCATCTACTTGTCCTTCTTTCTGAAATTCTGGATAAACAAAATCGACACCAGCATCTGGATCATATAGCGGGCCGCCGTAACCGGAGTCAGGTAGCTCTTTCCGCCCGACCGCTCGTCCATCAAAACCGGCACCTCCGCCACCTTCGCGCCCCGGCGGATCAGCCAGGAGATGGTGTCCGGCTCCGGGCTGTAGTTTAAGCCCGCCGCGAACTCCTCCATCATCTTCCGGTTGAACATCCGCATTCCCGAAGTGGGATCATGGATCACCGCTCCCGTTGTGATCCGGATCGCCAAGCTTAACATCCTGCTGCCCAACATCCTTAACGAGGCGGACTTTTTCGCGTTCACGAACCGGGAGCCGATCACAATATCATAGCCCTCGTCCAGCTTTTTCTTCATCCTGCCGATAAATTCCGGACGGTGCTGCCCGTCCCCGTCGAACTGGATCACGCTGGAGTATCCCTTTTCGCAGGCGTAGCGGATCCCCGCCTGGAACACGCCGGAAAGCCCTAAGTTTACCGGCAGATCCAACAGATGGAACTGGTTCCTCCGGCAGATTTCCGCCGTTTTGTCCCGGGAGCCGTCGTTGATCACAATATAATCATACTGCGGAAAGGATTCCGCCAGATGGCTCACCACCCGTTCAATATTTGCCGCCTCATTGTATGCAGGAATGATCACCAATAAATCAGACATCGTTTTCTCTCCAGTAATTTCGATTCATGGTACATCTTAAGATCAGCCATCTTGGAAGGCGTTTATAGCGTTTTCCCGCCAGATAGCCCATATATTTGCAGCCGCTGTCGATCACCAGCTTAAAAACCAGATGCCCGCTGCCGCTGCGGATCAGATACCCGGCCGTTTCCTTTACCAGCCGGATCCCCTCGCCCTCGGAGCGGATCCCCGAAAACACCTCCGGATGATCCCTCTGGGAGACCGCCAGGTCAAAATTCCGCCGAAACTGCTCCATGGGAGAATAGTTATGGGAATGAATGACCTTCGCGTCCGCCGCGTAAAGAACCGAATACCCCGCCTGGATCGCTTTCGCGGCAAAGATCATATCCTCATTAAAAATCGTTCTCCGGATAAATCCGCCCAGCTCCAGATACCGGCCGCGCCTATAAGCCGCGCATACGTTGGAGCAAAAATACGTTTTGATCCCCAGCCGGGGAAGATCCTCCTTCGTCTTTACCTGGCTTTGCTCCGGATAATTAAATCCCCTGGTGTACCGCTCGATCACGCCGCAGTCCTTCGCGGGCAGCTGCCTGGCGTAGGCCGCCGCCGAATCCTCCCTGGAAAGGAGCGCGTCCGTCAGCCGCTCTAAAAGGCGGGAATCCGCGGGCAGCGCGTCATGGGTCATGCAGACGCACAGTTCCGCCTGGGAAAGCTCCATCGCCCGGTGCCTGGTCCCTCCGTGGTCGAACTCCTCTCTGGTCACATGAAAGACCGAAAGGTTTTCCGGAAGCGTCCCGGCAGGAAGCTCTTTTTCCCAAGCCTCCCACAATTCCCGTTCCGTATTCATAATAATAAACCGGTTCACCGGCCGGGTCTGCCGGCACAGCCGCCTAAGCGACTCCAGGAACCGCTCTCCCGGATGATATACGGGAATAATAACGTCGATCCTCATGAATCCTCCCTATAAGCCTTATAGGACTGTTTATAAAAACGCATCAAAAGACTGGCCATCCAATCCGGCCACAGTTTGCGGAACATGGACGCCTCGTCCGCCTCCCGCCTGTGATCCTCGATGCATTTTTTTGTGGCGGCCCCGCTGTGGACCCGGTACGCGATCAGCGGCTCCTCCACGCAGACGAACCGGCCGGGCCGCTCCGCCAAGGACAGAAGATTTTCCCAGTCTAAGGCAAAGGAATAGCCGGAATCAAACATGTGGTCGCCGATCAGCGAGTAATTATAGGTGCAGCTGGGGCAGCAGATGGAATTTCCGAAAATCAGCGCGCTCTTCTTTACCCAGGTGCGGTTGGCGTAGAACCGGAACCGGAGCGGGAGCCTAAGAAGCTTTTTCACCAGCCGGACAAAGTCTCCGGCGCATATCCTCGTCTGCACCGGATAATAGGTTCCGTCCGCCATCCGGCTCTCCCTTGTTTTCAGCGTCACATAGTCGCTGCAGAATAAGGTCATATCCGGATACCGCTCATACATGTCCAAAACGGTTTTCGCGTAATCCCTGCAGTAGCAGTCGTCCTGATGGGCGATGGTAATAAGCCGCTTGCGTTTTCCGCCTTCCCGCCAGGCAAAGAGCCAGTCCTCCCGGATTCCGCTTTCTCCCTGGCGGACCCAGAGGGGAAGGCCGTACTTTCTTGCCAAACGCCGGATATGCTCCGACGGCGTGGAGGTGGCGATATAGATCTCCGAAGGCGCCGTCTGCCGAAGCAGGGAACGGATGCAATTTTCCAAATAGGGACTTTTTCCGAAGGCACAGATTACAAAAGCATGGATCGTATTCACCCAACTTCCCCTTTCTTTTTCTTAAATACCATCCCGGCGGACAATGCGAAAACCGCCGTCAGCGCTGCCTGCAGGAGTACGTAGATCAAAGCGCCGCCGAAAATTCCGCCCCAGATGACGAACCCGTCGGAAAAAAGGACGGCCAAAAGCGCCGTAAGCCCGTATCCCAAAAGGATCAGCCGCTGCTTTTTCATAATGATCAGCGAATAATAAAACAGATTCATGAACGCGTTCAGAGCGCCTCCCAAAATAATAAGAAGCAGGGCGGGGCGGCAGCTTTTAAGCGCATAGCTTAGGTTGGAATATAAAAGGCTTAACACAGGAATTCCCAAAAGCCAAGCGCCGCCCAAGGCCAGAACCGTAAGGGCCGCGATAATAGCCGCCAGCTGGCGGATCTGCTTCGCGTACTGGGAAAGCCGGCCCGTCTCCCAGGAAAGGGACAGCTTCGTAAGGTAGGGCCGGATCACAAAGCCGGCCACCAGGTTGATGACGCTGGTGGGCATAAAAATCGCCCCGTACACCGCCAGATCCCGGTCCGCCATGCAGTTTTCTATGGCGTACTTGGACGCTGAGAAAATATAAAAATCCAATATTACAGAGAAAAACAGAAGCGTATTGTCCTTTAATAACCTCCACTTTTTCCCGGCCCCGGAAACCCAGTCCACCTCCGGCAGCCGCCGGATCACAGCGGCGTCAAAAAGAAGGAAGCCCAGGATCTGCGCCGCCACCGCCAGGACGCTGGCCGTCACCAGCTCCTTTGCCGCCGCAAGAGCGGATAAAAACACCGTCACGGAAAGCAGGGTGCGGAACGCGTTGGATTTTCCCGTCAGATACAGCCGCCCGGTCCTCTGGAATTCCGCTTCGTAGGTATCCGCCAGGGCGTCGATCACCTTGTAGAGAACCATCAGGAAAACGACCGCGCCCTTTTCAAAGGTATAGTCATGAATTCCAACATAACCGGCGGCGGCCAGAACAGCCGCCAGACAGGTAACCCGCCTGAGTCCCAGATAATCGCCGAAGGAATAGCGGCGCTCCATATCTGTGATCTGGAACGGCCGGATCCCAAAATAAGCCGCCATAAACATATGCTGGCCAAAGGTGGAAAACGCAAAGGTGAAGATTCCCCCCGCGTCCTCTCCGGCGATCTGTACGACGGCAATGGAAAGGACCATCGACGACAGCGCGTACAGGAAGCTTCCGATCATATTCCAGACAATATTTTTCTTTTCCGATCCCTGGCCCGGCTTACCGATTATGAGGCGTAATAATACTCCCATTGATCCTCTTTCCTGTCTTTTCTGAAATATGATCCAGGATCCGGCGGTAATCCTCGATAAAATCCACCTCGGCCCAGAAACGGCCGCGGATATCCTTGACCGGGATCTCCATCTCCCGGCTCAAGCTGTAAATGGCGTCCTCCCACCACTTTCCATGGCACTGGGCGTCGATCAGCTCGTTGAGGCGCTTTAAGAATACGGGAACAAAGGGCGCCCGCAAAACGGCGAGGCCCGTATATTCGCAGTCCCGTTCCTCTAACGTCAGCTCTTTTCCATACCGTCTTAAAATCCCGTTTTCCGTTCCGAAAAAATAATCTCCGTCGTAAACCCGGTCCGAATCCGCAAGAAGGAACACTTCCTCCGGCTGCTTTAGCATAAAATCCAGGATCTCCTGGCTCCAGTAAACGTCTCCGTTGGCGATAATGCAGTCCTCTCCCGTAAAGAGACCGGCATTTTCCGCCATCCAGAGGGAGCCGATGCTGTTGGTAACGTCAAAAAACGGATTGTACACCAGATGGACCGGCAGATCCTTTAAGACCCGCTCCACCTCGCTGTGGCGGTAGCCGACGATCACCGTCGGATCGATCCCGTTTTCCAAAAGCATCTCCACGGTCTGGCGGATCAGCGGGATCCCGCCCACATCCACGGTACATTTAGGAATATTGGGAATATATTTGCTGATGCGGCTTCCTCTGCCCGCCGCCAAGATAAACGCCTTCATCGGTCCGCCTCCAAAAGAGCGTTTGCAAAACGCTCCATCACCTGTTTGCTGCCTGTGGAGATCCGTACATAATCCTTTAGCATTTCCTGCCCATAGGTTTTGATCAGGATCTTCTTTTCCTCCAGCCGTTCCTTCACCACTGCCGGCGGCTGTTTTGTTTTAATAAACGCGTAATTCCCGTTTTCCGCGAAAAACTCGTAATTATGTTCTTTTAAGAAATCGATCAGATACCGGCGTCCCTCCCGCTCGATGGCCGTCAGGCGCTCGCACAGTCCCGGTTCCTTTAAGACCGCCTCTCCGAACTTTAACGCCACCGCGTTGGTATCAAAGGTGGGCCGCACGTTCCAGACATAATGGATCAGCGTCTCATTTCCCACCAAAAAGCCCAGCCGGACCGCCGCCAGGGAAAACAGCTTGGAAAACGTGCGGATCAGCACCACGTTGTCATGCTTTAGCGCCAGGGGAAGGAACGTCTTATCGTAGAAATAGTGGTACGCTTCATCTACGATCACCAGCGCTCCCGCCTGGGCCGCCTTCGATACGATCTGCTCGAACTGCTCCTCCGTATATGCCGTGCCGATGGGATTGTTGGGATTCAAAACGGAAACAATGCTCACCTCATCGGTAATCGCGTCCAGCACCTTCTCAAAATCCAAAGTGAAATCCGGATTATAGGAAACCGGTTTATGGTTCAAGCCGAAAATCTGGCAGTTGATCCGGTACATCTCGAAGGTGGGCGAAACCGTCACCACCGAGGAACCGGGCCGCCCGAATATCTCAAACAGATAGCGGATCGCCATATCAGAGCCATTGACCACGCAGAGATTTTCCCGCCCTACCCCCAGATAACCGGAAAGCGTCTCAAGGAAGCGTTCCGGCTCCGGATACGCGGCGAAAAATTCCGGCGTAAGCTCCGCCTTAACCCGCTCCACAAACTCCGCCGGGAGTCCCTCCGGATTTTCATTCATATCCAGCCGCAGATAAGGAAGGCGCCCCTGACGTCCTCCGATCCGCAGAATATCCTTTACACATTCCTTTACATACATACTATTCCTGCGCCTCCACGCCTTTTTCAAACTGAAGCCGGTAGGGATAATGGGTTTTTCTCTTTTCCTCCGGCGGCATCGTCATATAGTCCCCGTACTGGCTCTCCATGATCGTTTCGATATCGTTGGTAAAGGGAAGCTTCACATCCTCAAACGGCAGCTCCCGCATCGGAAACATCCTGGTCTTGTCCACCACGTTCCAGAAGGGGTTGGTGTCCGGAAGAAACGCCATCCGCTTCGTCTTTTTCCTCTCATATTTCCTGCAGGCCGCCTCGCAGTGGGCGCGGAAAAGCGCCGGGCGGATATGGAGGAACCGGATGGTTTTATGCACCAGGCCGCAGACCGCCCAAATAACCCGGGCCATCCAGCCGGTCTGGGCAAGATACGGCCGTTCCATGCAGGAAAGCACTAAAAGCTTGCTCCAAAACCAGGCCGTCCAGGCCTGGATCTGAACCGCAAGCTTCCCGTCCGCAATATTATCCATCACATACAGATCCAGAAAAATCCCGAAGGGGCAGTCCACGTCTTTCATGACCCGCTCCTGGAATACCGTACCGCATTTGCAGAGTCTGGTCGTCATCATCGGATAATTTTCATTGGTTTTGTTATTTAAAAGATAATACCTTCCGGCAAATTCCTTTTTCGCCAGAGAAAGGAACTGTTCAAAATCCCGCCTGGGCATGGCGATATCGATATCGTCGTCCCAGGGGATGAACCCGCCGTGGCGCAGGGCGCCGATCCCGGTGCCCCCGATCCCAAAATACAAAAGCCCATGGGAATCACAGAGCTCCATAAAATCCTTGAGGATCTGAAGCTCTGTGTTCTGAAGCCGCGCCAAAACCTGCGGCTCATAAAATTCATGCATGGCCGAACTCCTTCTTTACACAGGCGAAGGCGGACTCGATTACCTTGTCCATATCATAATACTTATACTCCGCCAGGCGGCCGCCGAAGATCACGTTCTCCTCCTTCGCAGCCAAAGCGGCGTACTGCTGGTACAGCGCCTGGTTTTCCTCGTCGTTGACCGGATAATAGGGCTCCATGCCTTCCGTCCATTCCGCGGGATATTCCCGGGTGATCACGGTTTTTTCCTGGGTTCCAAATTCAAAGTGCTTATGTTCAATGATCCGGGTATAGGGAGTTTCCCGGTCTGTGTAATTGATGACCGCGTTCCCCTGGAAATTATCCGTATCCAAAACCTCGGTCTCGAATTTTAAGCTGCGGTACTGGAGTTTTCCAAACCGGTATCCGTAGAAGCTGTCAATGGTTCCCGTATAGACCACCTTATCCGCCAGGCTGTCAAAATACTCCTTATCGGACAGGTAATCCGTATTGAGCCGCACCTCGCATCCCTCAAACAGCTTTTCGATGATCTTATTGTAGCCGCCGATGGGGATCCCCTGGAACCGGTCGTTGAAATAGTTGTTATCGTACGTATAGCGGACCGGAAGGCGCTTGATGATAAACGCCGGAAGCTGCTTGCAGTCCCGTCCCCACTGCTTTTCCGTATAGCCCTTTACCAGCTTCTGGTAAATATGGGTCCCCACCAGGCTGATCGCCTGCTCCTCCAGGTTCTTCGGCTCGCCCCGAATAATCTTTCTCTGTTCGTCGATGATCTGCTTCGCCTCCGCCGGAGTGGAAATTCCCCACATACGGCTGAAGGTGTTCATATTAAAGGGCATGTTGTACATTTCCCCTTTATAGTTGGCCACCGGGCTGTTGGTATAGCGGTTGAACTCCACCAGGCTGTTGACGAAATCCCAGACCTCCCGATTGCTGGTATGGAAAATATGGGCGCCGTATTTATGGACGTTGATTCCTTCTATTTCCTCACAGTAAATATTTCCGCCGGCATGGGGGCGCTTTTCCAGAACCAGGCAGGTTTTTCCTTCCTTTCTCGCGTGCCAGGCAAACACGCCCGCGAATAATCCGCTTCCTACCAGCAGATAATCATACTTTTTCATTCCTGTTTTCTCCTTTAATGTCCGCTTTTATTTCCTTTAAGGTTCTTAAAACCGATACCAGGATCAAAAGGACCGATCCCGCAAGGATAAAAAGATCCCCAAGGTTAAATACCACTTTTTTTAACGCCTTCCAGCGAAGGCAAAGATAATCCACAACGTGGCCCCGCCTCATGCGGTCGTACAGATTGGAAACGCCCCCGGCCATGACAAGGGTCGCCGCCAGCTTCTCAAAAAAGCAGCCCCTTTTTCCCAGGATATAAGTCCACGCGCCCCCAAAGGCCGACGTAATGCACAGGGGAACCAGTTCCATCGCCTTGGGGCATTCCTTAAGCACCCCGAAGGATAATCCCGGATTGTGATTCTTATAAAGCCAGATCTTCCCCTTCGTCCCTTTTAACTCCTTGGGAAACTCGTCTTTATCCTGAGCCTCGATCTGGTTTTTGGCCGCCAGATCCAGAAATGCAAGCATCGAACCAAACGTGAAAAATCCTAACATTGCCATTCCCCTTTCTTTTCCTTATCTTACACTATTTTCCTTCAATCGTCCACCCATTTAACGCAGAACTCGTTTCTTTCTCTCCCGCTTCTGCATATATTATAAACAACTTTCAACCGGAGTATCAGTATGCCCTGCGCAAAGCCAGCCGTCTCTGAGGGATTTGCAGATTTCATCTCTTATTATTATACCTCAAAAAAAGAATTTCAAGAAACCTACCCGTCTGCCTGCGTGAATTTTATCAACGGCAGCCAGGCCGTTCTCCATGTCCCCCTCGCCTTGGTGACGCCCTTATCCCTCTCCCGCTATACGTATTCCGCCGTTCCCAAGCTCTATTCCCTGTTGGACGCCTCCAGCATGGAAAGCGCCGGGATTTCCGAAGCCCTGCGGCTTCCCGCCTTTTCCCAGGGTGGAAAAGGCGTTCTCATCGGCTTCGTGGATACGGGGATCGATTTCACAAATCCCCTGTTTCTGGGGCCGGATCAGACCACCCGCATTCTTGGGATCTGGGACCAGACGGCTGACGGGGCCACGGACTCCGGCGATCGTTCCATCTCCGGCGGAGCCCCGGATCCAGACGGCGCTTCCAGCTCCGGCAACGCTCCGGGCTACGGCGAGGCGTTTCCTCCCTACGGAACGGCCTACTCCAAGGATGAGATCGACCAGGCGCTTTTAACCGAAGATCCCTTCTTGGCTGTTCCTTCCCGCGACGAAAACGGCCACGGAACCTTTTTAGCGTCGCTGGCCGC
The DNA here is from genome assembly GCA_018713185.1 of Candidatus Copromonas avistercoris (nom. illeg.). Classification (GTDB taxonomy): domain Bacteria; phylum Bacillota; class Clostridia; order Lachnospirales; family Lachnospiraceae; genus Copromonas; species Copromonas avistercoris. The sequence goes on from DVFQ01000012.1 coordinate 21,861, forward strand.
CGGATCGCCAAAGGAAGAACAGTCCTTCGCCGGCGCCGCGCCCAACGCCTATATCGCCATGGTAAAATTAAAGCCCGCGAAGCAATATCTGCGGGACTTTTACCTGATCCCAAAGAGCGCCGCCGCCTACCAGGAAAACGATATCATGATGGGAGTTTCCTATCTTTATGCCCTGGCGCGCCGGTACTCCCTCCCCATCGTCTGCTGCGTCTGCCTGGGAACCAGCCAAGGCGGCCATGAGGGGACTTCCCCTCTGTGCCAGTATCTGAACGCGCTCAGCTCCTACTCTCGTTCCGCCGTTATCGCCGCCGCCGGAAACGAAACCGGCCTGGGCCACCACTACCGCGGCGCGATGGCCCCCGCCTCCCTGTCCCATACCGTAGAGCTGGCGGTAGCCGAAAACGAAAAGGGCTTCACCATGGAATTCTGGGCCCAGGAAATTGAGCTTTACACCATCGGCTTTATCTCCCCCACCGGCGAAGCGGTAAGCCCTCTTCCCGCTTCCACCACAGACGAAAACGCCGTCACCTTTCTGTTGGAAGAGACAAAAATCCGCGTTTACTATCAGCTGGCGGATTTTTCCACCGGAAGCCAGCTGATCCTGATCCGAATGGAGGATCCGGCTCCCGGGATCTGGCGGATCACCGTTTCCGCTTCCCTGCGCCTTCGGGGCGGTTTCCATATCTGGCTGCCAGTCCGGGAGTTTATTTCCGAAGGGACCTATTTCCTCCGCCCGGATCCCGATACCGTGATCACAGACCCGGGCAACGCCCGCGGGCCGATCACCGTCTCCGCCTATGATCATCAGACCGGCGGGATCTATCTCCACGCCAGCCGCGGCTATACCCGCCTGGGACAGGTCAAGCCGGACCTGGCCGCCCCCGGAGTAAACGTCCTGGGCGCCTCCCCGTCCGGCTCCGGCTTCATCCGGATGACCGGAACCTCCGCCGCGGCAGCCCACACGGCCGGCGCGGCAGCCGATCTTTTAAGCTGGGGAATCACGGAGGGCAATTATCCCTATATGAATACCCAAGTACTAAAGTCTCTGCTGATCCGCGGGGCAAACAGAAATCCAGAGCTGCCCTACCCAAATCGTGAATTTGGATATGGAACTCTGGATCTTCTCCAATCATTTTTAAATCTCAGGAATCAGTAGCGACTGCCGCATCTCGATCCGCGGGCCGCCTTTCTTCTCCAAGTATGCCCTGGTAATGCTGACGGAGCCGATATTTGGATCCTTGGGGATCTCAAACATAATATCCAGCATAAACTCCTCAATGATCGCCCGCAGGGCCCTGGCGCCCGTCTCCTTTTTCATCGCCTCCTCGGCGATCCACTCTAACGCGTCCTCATCGAAGGTAAGGTTCACTTCGTCCATCTCCAGAAGCTTCTGGTACAGCTTTAAGATGGCGTTTTTCGGCTCCTGCAAGATCCGCACAAGGAATTCCTTTGTTAGACCCTGCAAAACGGCCGTCACCGGAAGGCGGCCAAGGAACTCGGGGATCATCCCGAACTCCCGCAGATCCTGGTTGGTCACATTCGTCAAAATATCCGGATCCTTTTCATATTTATCCTTCAGATCCGCGCCGAAGCCGATCATCGCCTGGCTTGTGAGCCGTTCCCGGATAATATTTTCCAAATCCGGAAACGCGCCGCCGCAGATGAAAAGAATGTTATCCGTATTGACGGTTTCCATGGGCGTCATGGCGTTCTTCTGGTTTGATCCCACGGGAACCTCCACATCGGCGCCCTCCAGCAGCTTTAAAAGCTCCTGCTGCACCGATTCCCCGCTGACGTCCCTGGTGTTGGTGGTCTTCTTTTTGGCGATCTTATCGATCTCGTCGATAAAGACGATGCCCATCTCCGCCTTTTCCACGTCGTTTCCCGCCGCCGCCAAAAGCTTGGAGATCACGCTTTCGATATCGTCTCCAATGTAGCCGGCCTCGGTCAAGGAGGTGGCGTCGGCGATGGCTAACGGCACGTTCAAAAGCCGCGCCAGCGTCTTTACCAGATAGGTTTTTCCGCTTCCGGTGGGGCCGATCATCAGGATATTGGATTTCTCGATCTCCACATCCGTTCCGTACTTTTCCGCCTCCGGCGACGTTTTGGAAAATACCCGTTTATAATGGTTATATACGGCGACCGAAACGATCTTCTTCGCCTGCTCCTGGCCGATCACATATTCGTCCAGCTGGGCCTTGATGGCATGGGGCGCCGGAATCTCGCTCAGCTTAAACAGCTCCTTTTTCTTCTTTTCCCCGTCCCGTTTCTTCACCCGGCGCTTTCCCGTAATGGCGTCTAAGTCGATCTGTCCGATGGGGATCCCGAAGCTCATGCCGCCCCAGGGGAATCCGCCCGCAAACGGGCCGTTGGGATACCCGCCTTCCTGCGTTTCCGGCTGCCCCTCTTCCGGCTGCCCCTCTGCCGGGTGTTCCTTTATTGGCTGTTCTTTGATCGGTTGGCTCCCCGGCGTCTGAGTGTGCATGGCCGGCGGCATACCGCCGTTCCACAGCTTTTCCGGCGTGATCCCCGAAAACCGGCTCCAGTCGATGCCGCTTCTTCCCACCGTGTCCATGGCCCTCTGCATACAGTCCCGGCATACATCGATGCCGCCGGGCAGCGTGATCATCTTTCCCGCTTTGCTTTCCGGCCTTCTGCACACATAGCAGACCTTCTCATACTCTTCCTCAGGATGGTTCCTATCCTGGTCTCTCTTCTCTTCCAAATTCATTCTCCTTATTGTCCGGTCAACGTAACGGCGACCTCCCGCTCGGCATATTCGCCGTGTTCCAGGGACTGAACCGTAAACGTGATCTGGGAACCGGCTTTATAGTATGTCAACAGCCGGTTCAGATCCGCGTAGGTGCGGATCT
>DVFQ01000013.1 GCA_018713185.1 Candidatus Copromonas avistercoris (nom. illeg.)
TGTCGAAATCAATGGAACCGTCCTTCACCTCGGTCAGCCCGTTTTCCGGGCTCGTCAGCGTACTTTCTTCTTTTAAAACCTCCGTAATACGCTCCATCGATTCCAGCGACATGGTGATCATAACGAAAACCATGGAAACCATCATCAGGCTCATGAGGATCTGGAAGCTGTAGGTAACCATCGCGGTCATCTGTCCCACGTTCAGATCCAGGCCCCGGCTGGTGATAACCGCGTAGGAGCCGTAGGACAAAACGAATACCATTCCCGTGTAAACGCAGAACTGCATCATCGGATTGTTTAACGCCATGATCCGCTCCGCCTTCGTAAAGTCCCTCTGAACATTTTCCGCCGCCGCGGCGAATTTCTTCTTCTCGTAATCCTCACGCACGTAGGATTTTACTACGCGCATCGCCTGGACATTTTCCTGGACCGAATCGTTCAGCGCATCGTATTTGCGGAATACCCGGCGGAACACAGGCATTGCCGACCGGATCACCAGCGCCAGTCCGATGGCCAAGAACGGGATCGTAAACAAGAAGATCATCGCCAGCCGGCCGCCCATGATGAATCCCATCGCAAATGAGAACACCAGCATTAGCGGACAGCGGATCGCCACACGGATGATCATCATGAACGCCATCTGGACGTTCATAATATCCGTCGTCATACGGGTCACCAGGCTGGATACGGAAAACTTATCAATGTTTTCAAACGAATAATCCTGGATCTTATAGAACATGTCTCTGCGCAGGTTGCGCGCAAAGCCGGTGGACGCCGCCGCGCAGGTCTTTCCTGCCGCAACGCCGAAAACCAGCGAAATAAGGGACATCGCGACCAGCGCCGCTCCATATTTCGCAATGACATCCAGAGAACATCCTGCCTGCATCTGATTGACCAGCTGAGCGATCACGAACGGGATCGCACACTCCATGACCACCTCTACGGATACCAGAAGAGGCGTCAGGATCGCAGGCTTTTTGAACTCGCGGATGCTGCGGGCCAAAACCTTAACCATTTGCGTAATTCCTCCTTTTTCTGCACTTTCTATGCTGTAGTTTTTTCACGATATTCATCCAGATTTTTTAACATCTGGGCCGCCATTTCCTTGAACTGCAGAACCTGCTCTTCGGTAAGTCCCTGCGTCAGCAGCCGGTCCATATCCTGCAGGTATTCATAAACCCGGCTGTTCAATTCAATGGCCTTCTGGGTCGGAACCAAGCTCTTCAGTCTGGCGTCCATAGGAACGCTCTCCCTGCGGATCATGCCGTTTTTCTCCAAAAGCTGCAGGATCCCCGTCGCCGTAGAACGGCTCATGCCAAACGCGCTTTCAATATCCCTCTGAAAAACCGGTCCCCTCTGGCAGTGAAACTGAATGTAATAAAGGATCCGGCTCTGTACTCCGGTGATCCCGAAATCCTGGAACGTAGCGTCCAATTTTGCTTTGAACTTGTGCGACAGCAGATTGATCCACGCGCCGCAGTCTTTTTCCATCTCTCTCCCACCACCTTTTCGCACTCTGTTTTTTCCTATGACCATTTCCTATGACCAACTGCCCGGACAGTAAAATTAAATTGTTCGGACACGAACGATATACTACCCCATTTTCCTATTCTTGTCAATAGGAACCCCGGATTTCACAATTTTTTCACAGACTCTTAACAGCAAAAATACCCGCTCCCGGAAGCAATTTTGCTTGTCTCATCGCTGGTTTCTGTATATAATGTTCCTATATTTATATCATTGTTCCTATACTTATAGCATTATTCCTATATTCGTAAGGTTCCTTAAGGTTTCCTCTCACAGGAACGGGAAAGTTTTTCCGCCTTAGGCCAATACAGCCTTCCCTACGGATGAAAGAAAAAGGAATCCTGCGGCGCAGGATTCCCGGTGTTTCTTATATCAACAAAAGTCAACAGAAAGGACGTCTCTTATGGACAAAATAGCAAGCTTTACCATCAATCACTTAAAACTTCTGCCCGGCGTTTACGTTTCCAGGCGGGATCTGGCGGGCGATTTTCCCATCACCACCTTCGATATCCGGATGACCCGCCCCAACCGGGAGCCGGTTATGAATACGGCCGAGATCCATACCATCGAGCACCTGGGAGCCACCTTTCTCAGGAACCATAAGCTCTTTAAAGACAAAGTTCTGTATTTCGGCCCCATGGGCTGCCGCACCGGCTTTTATCTTCTCCTGTCCGGAGACTATGAATCCGCCGATATCGTGCCCCTCCTCCAGGAAATGTTCCTGTTTATCCGGGATTATGAAGGCGATGTACCCGGAGCGGCGGCAAAGGACTGCGGAAACTATCTGGACATGAACCTTCCCATGGCAAAATACCTGGCCGGGAAATTTTATGACGAAGTCCTGGAGGATATCCGGGAAGAGCAGCTGATTTATCCGGTATAGCCCGGATCATGCCTTCGTTTTCGATTCCTTCTTTTCTGCTTCTTTCTTTTTTGGTTCTTTCTTATTCGGCTCCTTCTTTTCCGCCCGCAGGATCAAAATGCTTCTGGGGGCGGCCGCCGTATGGAGCTGATTTTTTAGCGGCAGCTCGTTCTCCTTAGAAAACGCGCCGTCCGCCGTCTCCTTCGCGCTGTCGCAGACGATACGCCACTCCTGTCCCTGGGGGAGTCTGGGAAGCCCGAACATATGAGGTTCCCAATGCATGTTGAAGATCACATAAAACGTATCGTCCTCCGTCTGGTCCTCTTTAAGCTGATAAGGCCCCCAGTAAAGAACGCCCAGCTGCCTGCGGAACGCCTCATATTCCGGCTTCCACGCGTTTTCTCCATGATAGGATAGATCCGGCCGGCCGCAGGAACGGTAGTCCATAATCCTGGGCTCCCGGTCCATATGAAAGACGGGGTGGGCCTTCCGGAAGGCGATCAGGCCGCGGACAAACTCCAGCTGCTGGCGGTTGGTTTCCGCAAGACGCCAATCCAGCCAGGAAATCTCATTATCCTGGCAATAAGCGTTGTTATTCCCCTCCTGGGAATTTCCGAACTCGTCTCCCGCCAGAAGGAGGGGCGTTCCCTGGCTTAAAAACAGCAGGAGGTACGCGTTCTTTAACTGCTGCCAGCGCAGCTTCTTGATCTTCTTCTTCTTAGTCGCTCCCTCTTCCCCGCAGTTCCAGGAATAATTATAATCGCTGCCGTCCCGGTTTTCCTCGCCGTTATTTTCATTATGCTTCCGGTCATAGGAAACCATGTCCGCCATGGTAAAGCCGTTTGTATTGGCCATATAGTTGATGACGGCATGATCGGCGGGATTCCTTCTTATATGCCAGGCCAGCGCCTGAACCATCCCCTCGTCGCCCTTTAAAACCCGCCGCATATTCTCCTGGAAGGACGGGCCATACTCCGCCAGATGCTTTTCCCGTACGGAAGCCTTCCCGGTTTTAGGCGCCAGGTATCCGACCGCCGGACGGCGGGAAAGCAGCTCGTTCCAGTTATCCGCCAACAGCTTGATCTCCGAAAGGAACGGCGATTCCCCCGCCAGAAGAAGCGGCGGAAAGCCGGACAGATGGAAGCCGTCCACATGGTACTCCAAAACCCAGTACCGAAGAACCTCCAAAACCTGATCCGGAGCCTCTTTCCCAGTGAGATACAGCTCGACAATGCACTCCATCCCTTCCTGGTGGAGCTTTTTCACCAGAGTTTTCAGTTCCGCTTCCGGGCTGATCCCGTTTCCGGAACCGTAGGCGGCCTTTACCGCGTACAAATAAGACGGGCCGTAGCCCCAGTAGTTGAGACGGAACGCGTTTCCGGCGGCTCCCAGTCTTTGGGACTCGCCGGACGTCATCCCGGCGGCTCCAATCTTCCCGTCTGCTTTTTCATCATTCCGAAGGATCTCGTCAAATTCCGTTACCGGCATCAGTTCCACCGAGGTAACGCCAAGGGCTTTCAAATACGGGATCTTCTCCGCCACGCCGGAAAACGTCCCCGGATGTTTCACGCCGGAGGACGGATGCATCGTAAATCCGCGGACATGAAGCCGGTACAGTACGGTGTCGGAATACGGGATCCTGGGATTTTTATCGTCCCCCCATTGGAACCGTTCTGCGGGAAAGCAGGCGCGCACCTGCCCCTCCTCCCGGCTCCCGTCGCCCCATGTTTCGCGCCCGGAGATCTTTCTGGCGAAGGGATCTTTTATCACCCTCCCGTCCACCTCGATCTGATATTCCATATCCCGGATATCCCTGTCTTCCAGGCGAAGGAACCATACGTCTCCCATACGGTTTTCCTGCAAAAACGGAATCCTCTCGCAGGGCGTTTTTCCGCCGGCCTCATACAAAAGGAGAGCCGCGTTTGTTCCCTCCGCCTGCGCCATGATCACCGCCCCGTCCTTTTCCAGCGTTACGCCCAAAGGATACAGGATCTTCCTGCTGTTTTCCCAATCTGTCATCTAACTCCCCCGTCTCTTCACCGGCATGAAGAAGCCCGGTTATTTCTGCGCGGCAATTCTCTCCGCAAGTTCATTCAAATACATCCAGCGCTCCATTTTTTCCTCCAGAAGCGCTTCCTTTTCCGCTTTATCCTTCATCAGCTGGTTTAAGCGGCCGTAATCCGTCGCCGCTTTTAAAATTTCTGTTTCCAGACCGGCGATTTCCTCCTCCAGGCCGGAGATGGTCTCCTCGATCGTCTCCCATTCCTTTTGCTCCTTATACGTAAACCGAAGCTTCTGTTCCCTGGGCTTTTCCCGTTTTCTGACCTCCGGCTCCGATTCCTTCTCCGCATGAGGCTTCTTTCCGTCCGGTTTCTCCGCCGCTTCCGAAAAACATGCCTCCCGTCTGGCCTTTTCCGCCTGGTAATCCGTAAATCCGCCCTCATACTGGCTGATCTTCCCGTCTCCTTCAAAAGCAAAGATCCGCCCCACCGCCCGGTCCAGAAAATACCGGTCATGGGATACGGCGATCACGATTCCCTGGAAGCTGTCCAGATAGTCCTCTAAAATCATCAGCGTCTGGATGTCCAGGTCATTGGTCGGCTCGTCCAAGATCAGCACGTTGGGAGCGCTCATCAGGATTTTTAACAGGTACAGCCGCCTGCGCTCTCCGCCGGAAAGCTTTTCGATCACCGTATATTGAACCGACGGCGGGAACAGGAACCGCTCCAGCATCTGGGAGGCGCTGATACTGCCGTCCTTTGTTTTTACATATTCCGCCACGTTCCGGATATAATCGATCACCCGCAGGCTGGTATCCATATCCTCATTTTCCTGGGAGAAATAACCGATCCGAACCGTTTGTCCAATCTCCACCGTACCGGAATCCGGCGGGATCCATCCGGCGATGATCTTCATTAGCGTAGACTTTCCGCTCCCGTTGGGGCCGATATAACCCACCCGGTCATTTTTTAGGAAAAAATACGTATAATCCCGGATCAGGATCTTTTCGCCGTACGCCTTGCAGATCTCCGTAAGTTCCACCGTCGTCCGGCCCAGGCGGCTGGAGATGGATTCCATCTGCACCTGTTCCTCTGTCTGGGGCCCCTTCTGGTCCCGCAGCGCCTCATACCGCTGGATCCGTCCCTTCTGCTTGGTGGAGCGGGCCCTGGCGCCCCGCCGCATCCATGCAAGCTCTGTCCGCAGGATCGTCTGACGCTTCCGCTCCGACGCCTGCTCCATCTCCGCCCGTTCCGCCTTCCGCTCTAAAAATCCCTCATAATTGGTCTGGTAGCCGTAAAGCTTTCCATGATCCAGCTCCAGGATCCGGTTGGCAACGCTGTCCAGAAAATACCGGTCGTGAGTCACCATAAAAAGCGCGCCTTTAAATTTTTTCAGATACTCCTCCAGCCAGTCGGCCATCTCGCTGTCCAAATGGTTGGTGGGCTCATCCAGGATCAGAAGATCCGCCGTGGAAAGAAGGACCGCGGCCAATGCCGTCCTCTTTTTCTGCCCGCCGGAAAAGGTGTCCACGGAGGCGTTAAAATCCGGGATTCCCAGCCGGTTCAGCATGGCCTTCGCCTGGCTTTCCAGATCCCAGACATGGCCTCTGCCCTCGTTTTCCCTCAGCACCGCCTCCAAAGCCGTCTCTCCCGGCCGAAAAACAGGATTCTGGGAAAGAAAACGGATATCCAGCCGGCTGCCGCGGACGATCGTCCCGGAATCCGGCTCCTCCAGCCCCGCCGTCATCCGAAGGAGCGTAGACTTTCCGGTCCCGTTGATCCCGATCAGGCCGATCTTATCTCCCTCCTGGATCGAAAATCCCGTATCGTCAAAGAGAAGCCGCTCTGTATAAGATTTTGTCAAATGCTCCGCTGTCACTAGATTCATATTTTCTCTCCTTTTAGCGGAGTACCAGCTCCACCGGGCAGTGATCGCTTCCCATGACCTCTGTATGGATCGCGGCGCTCACCAGCCGGTCCTTCAGCGCTTCCGACACACAAAAATAATCGATCCGCCAACCGGCGTTCTTCGCCCTGGCGGAAAACCGGTAGGACCACCAGGAATAGACGCCTTCCTGATCCGGATAGAAATAACGGTAGGTGTCGATAAAGCCAGCCTCTAAAAGGGCGGAAAATTTCGCCCGCTCCTCATCCGTAAATCCGGCGTTTTTCCGGTTGGTTTTCGGATTTTTCAGATCGATCTCCTTATGCGCCACATTCAGATCCCCGCAGAAAACCACCGGCTTATTCTTTTCCAGATTCTTAAGGTAGGCAAGGAACGCGTCCTCCCACTCCATCCGGTAATCCAGCCGCTTTAATCCGTCCTGGGAATTGGGCGTGTAGCAGGTGATCACATAGTAATCCGGAAATTCCGCCGTGATCACGCGCCCTTCCTTATCATGCTCCGGGATCCCAATCCCGTAGGAAACGGAAAGAGGCTCTTCCTTCGTAAACATCGCCGTTCCCGAATACCCCTTTTTCTCCGCGTAATTCCAATATTGAAAATATCCCGGAAGCTCCAGGCTTGCCTGCCCCTCCTGGAGCTTGCTTTCCTGGATGCAGAAAATATCCGCGTCCGCCTCCTTCATATATTCCAAAAATCCCTTCCCCAGGCAGGCCCTGAGTCCATTGACGTTCCAGGAAATCATCTTTTTCATCTGTCATTCTCCCATCTCTGAAAAATAGCGGCCAAGCCTCTATCAGAATTATAGCATTTTCCGCCGTGTTTTAAAAGAATTTCTAGCGAAGGAATCTGGCCTCCCAGGCGTATTCCTCCATTTTCTCGATCTCTTGCTCCTTGAATCCAAATACATTCCTTAGAATATCCAGTTCCTTGCGGACGTTTGTGTTGGAAACCGTTCGATTGTCCGAATTGACCGTTACCCGAACGCCGGCGTTGAACAAGCGGCGGATGGGATGCGCTTCAATCGACGGAACCACCTTGGTCTGGTAATTGCTGGTGACGCATACCTCCAGCGTGATCTGCTCCTCGATCAGGCGGCGCACCAGCTCCGGATCCTCCACCGCCGCAACGCCGTGGCCGATCCGCTTCGCTCCGAAGGCCAGCGCCGTTTTCATGCTCTCCGGCCCAGCCGCCTCTCCGGCGTGGATCGTCGAGGGAAGCCCATATTCTCTGACCTTTTCAAACACCGGCGCAAACCGTTCCGTCGGATACAGGGATTCCGCTCCGGCAATATCCACCGCGCAGACAACGTCTCCCAGATATTTTTTTGCCGCTTCCACTGTTTGGAGATTCCATTCTTCGTTGTCCTCCCCGCGCATACAGCACAAGATCAGCCCGACGCGGATGGACGGATACTGCTCCATGCCGCGCTTTACGCCCTCGATCGCCGCCTCAACCGCCTGTTCCTGGGTCATGCCGCCCTTGATCGAAAGCTGGGGCGCAAACCGGATCTCCGCATAGGTAACCCCCTCCTTCGCCAAATCCTCCGTCAGCTCAAAGGCTGCCCGTTCCAGCGCCTCCCTTGTCTGAAGCACAAGAAGCGGCAGATCAAAACGCGTCAGATATTCCTCCAGCGTTCTGCAGTCCTCGGGAACCTGCATCTGATCCCTTACTTCGTCAACCGTGTTTGCCGGAAGCTTGATATTCTGTTCCTTCGCCAGCTCCCAGACCGTCTCCGGACGGAGGGAACCGTCCAAATGTAAATGAAGCTCAATCAATTTATCCACGTCTATCCTCCATAATCCGCTCAATATAAAAAGCCCTGCCGCGCAGGCCGTTTCCATGTACGGCCGCGGCAGGACTATCTTACCTGTTTTTTATTCCGATTGTCAAGGCAAAAGGACCGCGCGGCAGGATTTTCTAAGCTTCGGCCCCACAGCCGCCGCCAAAATAATTTTCGCCGCGTCCCCGGGCAGATACGGAATTACCCCGGCCATAAGCGCCGCTCCAAAGCCAAGGTGCAGCTGTCTTGCCAGCCAAACCGTCCCAAACAGGTACAAAACGGCGGTTCCCAGGATCATGCCGAATACCTGCGCCGCGCGCTTTTCCGGAAACAGCTCAATAAAGGAACCGGCAATTGCCGCCAGGAACAAAAAGCCGATCAGATATCCGCCGGTGGGGCCTAAAAGCGTTCCCAGGCCGCCGGAAAATCCGCCGAAAACCGGCATCCCCACCGCCCCCAAAAGCAAATACAGCCCGCAGGCGGCCGTGCCCTGCCTCGCCCCCAGCACATACGCCATAAAACAGATCACCAGATTGGTCAGGCTGATGGGAACCGGGCTTATGGGAACCGGAATTGAAAACGGCCCCAGCACGCAGGCGGCCGCCGTCATAAGCGCGATCGCCGTCATCTTTGCCGTTTTGTTTCGTTCTCCCTTTGCAGTCATAAAATCCATCCGTTTCCTCCTCATCTGCCGCGTTCCGTCCTTCTTTTTATGGCCGTGCGGCAATTGTTAACTATTATTTGTTTTATGGTTAACATTATACCAACATTTTGGAATCTGTCAACCATTTTCGGAATCGACTTGGAGGCTTGTTCCCAAAATCGCCGCCGTTGCAGACCGTCTCTAAAAATGATAAAATAGTCCTCAAAGAGGTGATTGAATTGGAACAGCTTTCCATGTTTGATTATAAGGAAACCGCATCTCCCTTAGCCAGCCGGCTCCGGCCGGAAACTCTGGATACCTTCGTCGGCCAAAAGCATCTTCTGGGGAAGGGGAAAATCCTGCGCCAGCTGATCGATCAGGACACCATCTCCTCCATGATCTTCTGGGGGCCGCCGGGCGTGGGAAAGACCACGCTGGCCAGCATCATCGCCAAGCGGACCAACGCGGAGTTCATTAACTTCAGCGCCGTCACCAGCGGCATCAAGGAGATCAAAGAGGTCATGGCCCGGGCGGAGCGCTCCCGTCAGATGGGGATCCGCACCGTGGTATTCGTAGACGAGATCCATCGCTTCAATAAGGCGCAGCAGGACGCCTTCCTCCCTTACGTAGAAAAAGGCAGCATCATCCTCATCGGCGCTACGACGGAAAACCCGTCCTTTGAGATCAACGCCGCTCTTTTATCCCGCTGCCGGGTTTTCGTTCTGCAGGCCCTTTCCACGGAAGATCTGACCGAGCTGCTCCACCATGCCTTAAAAAGCCCCAAGGGCTTCGGCTACTTAAACGTAGAGATCTCCGAAGATCTGATCCACGCGATCGCAGGGTTTGCCAACGGCGACGCCCGCACCGCCCTCAACGTACTGGAAATGGCCGTCACCAACGGAACGATCAGCGCGGAAAAAACCACGGTTACAAAAGACATCCTGGAACAGTGCATCAGCAAAAAATCCCTGCTTTATGATAAGAACGGGGAAGAGCATTACAACCTGATCTCCGCCCTTCATAAATCCATGCGCAACAGCGATCCGGACGCCGCCGTTTACTGGCTGGCGAGAATGCTGGAGGCGGGGGAGGATCCGATCTATATCGCGAGGCGCCTGATCCGCTTCGCTTCCGAGGATGTGGGGCTGGCCGACAGCAATGCCCTTCCGTTAGCCGTGTCTGTCTATCAGGCGTGCCACTTCCTGGGAATGCCGGAATGCAACATCCACCTGACCCAGGCCGTCATCTATCTCTCCCTGGCGCCCCGCTCCAACTCGGTTTACATGGCCTATGAACATGCCAAAAAGGACGCCCTGACCATGCTTTCGGAGCCGGTTCCCCTGGTGATCCGGAACGCGCCCACCGGGCTGATGAAGGATCTGGACTACGGAAAAGGCTATGTCTACGCCCATGACACCAAGGATAAAATCGCCGATATGGAATGTCTCCCAGAATCATTGGCCGGGACCCGTTACTATCTGCCCCAGGACACGGGAGAAGAAACGAAGCAAAAGGAACGGCTGGAAGAAGTGATGCGCTGGCGCGCGGAGCAGAAAAAGCGGCGGCCGGATTAAAAATCTGCCATCCGGGCGGAAATGGATCTATATAAAATTTGTCATCCGATCCAAAACTACTATATAAAAAACTTGTCATCCGGATGGAAACTGATATAATAAAAATAACGGCGCAATTGTGCGCAAAAAAGGAGGAAACCTGACATGATTACTGTATTTACCAATGCCAACATTCTCGACGTCATCGGCGAGACCACCATTAAAAACGGCAGCGTCCTGGTGGAAGACGGAACGATCAAAGAAGTAGGCGCCAACATTGCCATTCCCGAAGGCGCGAAGGTCGTCGATCTGGGCGGAAAGACCATGCTTCCCGGCATCTTCAACTGCCACGTACATATGTGCTCCGACGCCGGAAACGGACGGAGAGAGCAGATCAGCGACGCATCCGCCGCGATCCGGGGCATCAAGAACCTGCGGACCCTGGTAAACTCCGGCGTTACCTATATCCGCGATGCCGGATCCCCTCATTATATCGACATCGATCTTCATGAGGCCCAGCTGCGGGGCGACATTGTAGCTCCCGAGATGCAGACGGCGGGAAGATGCATCTGCATGACCGGAGGCCACGGCCACGACAACGGACGGGAAGCGGACGGTCCCGACGACTGCAGAAAGGCCGCCAGAGAGCAGTTAAAGGCAGGCGCTACCTGGATCAAGGTTATGGCTACCGGCGGCGTTATGACCAAAGGCGTAGAGCCGGGTTCTCCCCAACTGACGGAGGAAGAGCTGAGAGCCGCTATCGAAGAAGCCCACAAGGCAGGCGCCAAGTCCTTCACCCATGCCCAGGGTATGACCGGGATCAAAAACGCGCTGAGAGCCGGAGTTGACTCCATCGAGCATGGTTTCTTCATGGACGACTGGTGCTTCGACTTCATGAAGGAGCATAACGTATTTTTTGTTCCTACGCTGGCCGCTCCCTACTGGATCAAGGTAAACGGAACCGCCGCGGGAATCCCGGATTACATGGTCCGCAAGGTAGAGAACACCATCGAGGCTCATCAGGACACCTTCCGCCGCGCCCATAAGGCCGGAGTTAAGATCGCCCTGGGAACCGACGCGGGAACTCCCTTCAACAAATATGATCTTACCTGCTATGAGTGCGTACTGATGGTTGAGAATGGAATGACGCCTATGGAAGCGATCCAGTGCGGCACCATCAACGCCGCGGAACTGATGTCCGTTGACGCGACCCACGGTTCCATCACTCCCGGAAAGCGTGCCAACTTCGCCATCTTTGAAGAGGATCCGCTGGAGGACATCCACGCGCTCTTAAACTGCGCCATGACCGTCATCGGCGGTGAAGTGGTGTTTGAGAAATAAAACCAGCATCAAAAAATGCTTATAGAAAAGGCTGCCGTAAGCCGGAATTCAGGAGCTTTGCGATTCGCTCCCGGTTCCGCTCTGCGGCAGCTTTTATATTATTGCTTTTTAACGATTGCTTTCTTAATATTAGTTATCGTTCTCCTGGCTCTCCGTCAGCGTGAAGGTAAATCTCTTTCTCGCCATCTCGTCGCTTGCCAGATACTCGTCGTAGGTGGTGATCTTATCGATCAGCTGGCCGTTGATGATTTCCATGATCCGGTTCGCCGTCGTCTCCACCACCTGATGGTCACGGGAGGAGAAAATGATCACGCCGGGGAACTTCTTCATTCCATTATTTAACGCGGTAATGGATTCCATATCCAGATGGTCCGTCGGCTCGTCGAACATCAGAACATTCGCCCCGGAGATCATCATCTTGGACAGCATGCAGCGGACTCTCTCGCCTCCAGACAGCACCTTAACCTTCTTGACGCCGTCCTCACCGCCGAAGAGCATTCTTCCCAAAAAGCCGCGGACATACGTCACGTCCTTTTCCGGAGAATACTGGGTCAGCCAGTCTACAATGGTATCGTCATTGTCAAATTCCGCGCTGTTATCCTTGGGGAAATACGCCTGGGTCGTCGTAAGGCCCCATTTATAGCTTCCGGAATCCGGCTCCATTTCACCAGCCAGGATCTGGAACAGGGTTGTTTTGGCCACCTCGTTGGGTCCTACCAGGGCAACCTTATCCTCTCTTCCAAGGGTAAAGGAAATATTATCCAAAACCTTTACTCCGTCGATGGTCTTCGTCAGATTCTCCACCGTCAGGACTTCGTTTCCAATTTCTCTCGCGGGACGGAAATCAATATACGGATACTTCCGGCTGGAGGGCTTGATCTCATCCAGCTCGATCTTTTCCAGCGCCCGCTTTCTGGAGGTCGCCTGCTTGGACTTGGACGCGTTGGCGGAGAACCGCTGAATAAATTCCTGCAGCTCCTTGATCTTTTCTTCCTTCTTCCGGTTCGCCTCTTTCATCTGGCGGATCATCAACTGGCTGGATTCAAACCAGAAGTCATAGTTTCCGGCGTACAGCTGGATTTTTCCATAGTCGATGTCCGCGATCTGCGTACAAACCTTATTTAAAAAATACCGGTCATGGGACACGACGATAACCGTGTTCTCAAAATTAATCAGAAACTCCTCCAGCCAGGCAATGGCGTCCAGATCCAGATGGTTCGTCGGCTCGTCTAAAAGCAGAATATCCGGATTTCCAAACAGCGCCTGGGCCAAAAGCACCTTAACCTTCAGCGGGCTTACCAGATCCTTCACCAGCTTATGGTGAAATTCCGTCTCTACGCCAAGGCCATTTAAAAGGCTTTCCGCGTCGGACTCCGCTTCCCATCCGTTTAAAGAGGCGAATTCTCCCTCCAGCTCAGCGGCCTTGATGCCATCCTCGTCCGTAAACTCTTCCTTCATGTAGATCGCGTCTTTTTCCTTCATAATATCATAAAGGCGCTGATTTCCCATGATCACCGTATCTAAAACAGGATACTCGTCATATTTAAAATGATCCTGCTGCAAAAAGGACAGCCGCTGGCCCGGAGTAATCGCGATCTCTCCGCTGGTGGGCTCCAGCTGGCCGGATAAAATCTTTAAAAACGTAGACTTTCCCGCTCCGTTGGCGCCGATCAGTCCATAACAGTTGCCTTCCGTAAACTTAATGTTTACATCTTCAAACAGGGCCTTCTTCCCAACGCGGAGCGTTACGTTATTTGCACTTATCATGTTCCTTCAATCTCCTTTAGCTGCCCGGCCGCCTGCCGGGTCTGAAATCACTCTGAAATCACTCTGAAACCATTCTGAAATCAAAACTGTCAGTCCAGCTCTTATTCTATTCGCAAACCGTTGATTTGGCAAGGATTTTCTTCGGTCAGTCCGCGTCCCGGATCATAACCGCCAGGTAGAATCCGCTTTCAGCAGAGTCCCCGTTCTCCCGGTACGCCACCGTAATCTGGTTTCCGATCACCAGTCCGTCCTTCAGATCAACATTGGCTTCCTGCTTATCAAAAAGCATTTCTGTCCCATCCTCCAGCCGGATCCGAACCGACGCCATGGTTCCGTCCACCACCTCGCCGGTTACCGTCGGCGCGTCCGTCAGATAAAGCGCCTCAAATCCCGCTTCCGTTTCCTGGTAGCTGATCGTTACCGTCAGTCCTTCAGTCAGATCCGCCTCCGTATCCAAAACGGTGCTTTCCATCGAAAACTCCATTTCTGTTCCATCTTCTAACGTAAGCCCCAGCGTTTCCGTGCCCAGGGAGGTAAGCGTACCGGAAACGTATCCCGTCTCTTCCGCGCTTAATGTTTCTTCCGCATTTGACATTTCCTCTGTGCTTGCCGTCTCTTCCGCCGCGCTTGACGTCTCTTCCGCCGCCTCTCCCGCAGTTTCTTCTTCCGCCGCTTCACTTGACGCAGTTTCCGCCGCTTCGGTTTCGATGCTTTCCGCCGGACTTGATTCCTGCGTTCCGGCTCCGCAGGCCGTAAGCGCGCCCGCTAATATTACCATACAGATTCCCACTGTAAATTTTCTCATGCTGATCCCTCCATTCCCTTTCCGCCACTTCACCGGCAAAAAGCTGTTTTATGTTCCGTCCTGCAACATTATACTGATTCTTTCTCAACAATGCAAGCGGCAGAATACGCGTCTTTCCGTTTCCTCCCCTTTTTCTGTTCCGCCTGCGCTGAAAAACAGCGCTTTCCAGGGAACAAAAAACCGCCGTCCGGGCTGTCCGGTACGGCGGTCAGTGATTTTCCTGATATCCCTTTAATTAGGAAACCTTTACTACGTTTACAGCGCGAAGCTTCTGGCTGTTCTTCGGATCCTGCTCGGTATCGAAGGTAACCTTCTGGCCCTCTTCAAGAGTCTTGAAGCCCTCGCCTACGATTGCGGAGAAGTGTACGAAAACGTCGTCGCCGCCGTTGTCGTTGGAAATGAATCCATAGCCTTTCTCAGAATTAAACCACTTAACTGTACCGTTGTTCATTTTGGTACCTCCATAAAATAAATTTTTCCGTACTCTGCCCTACCAGAGCTCCCCCCGCATCGCTGTCGGTCTTACTCGTTTTTTGCCACCGGCATAAAGCCTCTGTGACAAAAACTCACATGCCTTTGTAATTCATCGATCGTGCAAATGACTTACAAAAAACATGTGAGTTCAATAGTGCATCGGAATCATCCTAACAATAGCACACTTTTTTGATAGTGTCAATCAGAAAATCCACCTTCCGACCGGGACTTCCAGCCAAGACTTCTGATCCAGATCCGCAGCGCCTTTCGGAATTTTTAGAACCGTCCGAAAATGTCCACCAGCCAAGCCAGCCGGTCGGCATGTTCCTTTTTTAACTGCCCCGGAAGCATCCGCCACCGCCAGTTTCCGCCGACGGTTCCCGGCGTATTCATTCTGGCGCTGTTGTCCAGCTTCAGCACGTCCTGGGCCTGGAAGATCACCACGCTGGCGACAGAGCTGTACGCCGTAAACATCAGCCGGTCCACGATCTCCGTCTGATGGGAAATTCCCATATAGTCAACAATGTACTGCAGCTCCCACCATTGGCGCTCCTTCGGGTCAAAGTATCCGACCAGGGTCTCATTATCATGGGTTCCCCCGTAGACCACCGAGTTGGGCGAATACATATGGGGAAGATGCTCGTTGAACCGGTCGCCGCTGAAGGCAAATTCCAGGATCTTCATCCCCGGATAGCCGGTTTCCTCCAAAAGGGCTTTTACCTCCGGAACATAGATTCCCAGATCCTCGGCGATGATCTTTGTATCACCAATCACCTGATTGATCGCGTCCGTCAGCTTTTTCCCCGGGCCCTTGACCCATTCGCCCACCTTTCCGTCCTCGGATCCGGCAGGAATCATATAGTACTGAACAACGCCGATAAAATGGTCGATACGGACAATGTCATATAGGCGTGCGGAAGCTTTCATCCGCTCCTTCCACCAGGCAAAATCCGTTTTTTCCTGCACATCCCACCGGTAGATCGGATTTCCCCAAAGCTGTCCCGTTTCGCTGAAGGCGTCCGGCGGCACGCCGGCCACCTGGAGGGGCGCCAGGCTTTTTTCGTCCAGCAGAAACAACTCCGGATGGGTCCAGACGTCGGCGCTGTCATACGCCACATAAATCGGAATATCGCCGATGATAGAAATCCCCTTGCTTTTCGCATATGCCCTCAGCTTCTTCCATTGCTGGAAAAATTTATACTGCAGGAATTTCCAATAATCGATCTCCGTTTTCAGTTCTTCCTTAAAGCGTTCCACCGCTTCCTTTTTCCGGAAACGGATCTCCTCCGGCCAGGCCGCCCATTCCTTGTTTTCAAAATGGTTCTTAAGAGCCATGTAAAACGCATAGTCGTTCAGCCAGTACCAGCTTTCCATGCAGAATTTCTCATAGCCCTCTTCCTCACGGAATTCGCTCCGCTCATAAGCCTTCTTTAAGAGCGGGAAACGGTACCAGTAAACCGCGTCATAGGCCACCTTCGCCGGATCTTCGCCCCAATAGCAGGCGTCGATTTCCTGCTGCGTCAAAAGCCCTTCTTCCTTCAAGGTATCCAAATCGATAAAATATGGATTCCCGGCAAACGCGGAAAAGGACTGATAGGGGCTGTCCCCGTAGCTGGTGGGCCCCACCGGCAGCACCTGCCAGTATTTCTGTCTCGCCTGGACTAAAAAATCCACGAATTCATATGCGGCTTTTCCAAAGCTTCCGATCCCGTATGGGGACGGCAGGCTTGAGATCGGCATTAAAATGCCCGCGCCGCGCTCCAACATTGTCCTCATATGCCATCCAATCCAAAGAGGCCGCAATGAGATCCGGATACCGGACGGTTATTGCCGAACTATGTTCGGCCCTTGGCTGCGGCCTCCCCTTTCATTTTTATTATTTTGCTTAGGCGGGCTCCGTCTCCTTAAGAAGCTGCTCCAGCTCCTTTAAAGAGCGGATCTCATAATCCACATGAACGCCAACCGTATTGGGCTGCTCATGGGGATTAAACCAGCAGGTATCGATCCCCGCCGTATTGCCGCCCTTGATATCCGAGGTCAGAGAATCGCCCACGATCAGCATGTTTTCCACATCCCGGCGGCCCATCCGTTCAAAGCAGTATTCAAAAAACTCCCTTTGGGGCTTCTGGGATCCTGCCTCTTCCGATATAAAGATCCAGTCCATGTAGGAATCCAGTCCGGAATCCGCAAGACGCTTATACTGAGTCGCCGCCACGCCGTTGGTCACGACGGCCAGCCGGTATCTCCCCTTCAGCGCTTTTAAAATCTCATGGGCTCCTTCGATGCAAAAGGCGCTCTGTTCCAGGGACTGCCGGTACAGCCGGTCCGTCTCCTTTCCATCCACAGAAAACCCAAAGCTGCCGAAAAATTCCTCAAACCGCAGGCACAAAACCTGGTCCCGGGTCAGCTCCCCGCGCTCCATCCGCCGCCAGTAGGACTGATTTAATTTATGATATGCTTCTTTATTCTCCTCCGTTTCCGGAACACCGTAGGTTCTGAGCAGAAATCCGATTCCCCGCTCCTCTGCCTTGTCAAAATCCAAAAGCGTTCCGTCCACGTCCAGAAGAATGATCTTATACTGCTTCATAAACCACCGTTCCGCCGCAGATGGTGTATTTCACCCGTCCATACAGCGTTTCCCCTAAAAACGGCGTATTATGGGACTTGGAAGCCAGCTCGTCCTCCGTCACCGTCCAAGCTTCGTTTTCATTAAAGATCACCAGATCCGCCTCGGCTCCCTCTTCCAGATAGCCCCGGTCCAGATGATACAGCTTCGCGGGATTCAAGCTCATTTTTTCCATCAGCTGCACCATGGTGAGGTGCCCCTCTTTTACCAGCTTGGTAACTCCCAGCGCCAGAGAGGTTTCCAGTCCGATGATTCCGCTGGGCGCCTTCCAAAGCGGCGTAACCGCCTTCTCCTCCGCGCTGTGGGGCGCATGGTCCGTAGCGACCATGTCAATGGAGCCGTTTCGGATTCCCTCCAGAATATCCGCCCGGTCCGCCGCCGTCCTTAACGGCGGGTTCATCTTTGCCATAGCCCCGTGGGTCAAGACCGCGCTCTCATCCAATGAGAAATGATGGGGCGTAACCTCTGCCGTTACATTGGCGCCCAGCTCCTTCGCCAGCTTCACCATTTTCACCGCGTTCCCCGAGCTGATATGCTGAATATTCACGGAAGCTCCCGTGTGGAGCGCGATCATGCAGTCGCGGGCCACCAAAGAATCCTCCGCCAGCGCCGGGGAGCCTGTGATTCCCAGCGCCTCGGCCGATTTCCCGGCGTTAATCCCGTTTTCCGTGATAAAAGCGGGATCCTCCTCATGGAAGCTTAGCGGAACATTCAGTTCCTTTGCCTTCATCATCGCGTCGTAAACCAGCTTTTCATTCATAAGCGGGATCCCGTCGTCCGTAAAGCCAATGGCGCCGGCCGCCTTTAACGCGTCCATATCCGTCAGCTCCTGCCCCTTCATCCCGACAGATACGCAGGCGCAGGTCTCCACATGGATCCCCGTCTTTTTCCCTTCCTCCAGCACATAGCGGACCGTTTCCACGCTGTCCACCGGCGGCTTCGTGTTCGCCATGCAGACAACCGTTGTAAAACCGCCCTTTTTCGCTGCGGCCGCTCCCGTCTGAATATCCTCTTTATAGGTCAGGCCGGGATCACGGAAATGAACATGCACGTCCACCAGTCCCGGAGCTACCACGCAGCCGGAGGCGTCGATCACTTGGCCGCCCTCTGCGGACAATCCCTGGCCGATTTTGCAGATCCTGCCGTTCTCCACCAGAATATCCGCCGTCTCATCTCTTCCCGTCCGCGGGTCGATGACCCGTCCGTTTTTAATTAACATCATATCATCCGTCTCCTTCTATTATTTTTGTTCTCGTTTCCCAATTTTTGTCTGTCCGCTTCCTATTGATCGGATTCTTACCTTCTTTCAGGAACGATCTCCAGCCAGTAATCGTCCGGATCATTGATAAAATAGATCCCCATCTTCTCATTTTCAAAGCAGATACAGCCCATTTCCTTATGCTTGGCGTGGGCCGCCTCGTAGTCGTCTACCTTAAAGGCAAGATGAAATTCATTGTCTCCCAGATCATAATGATCCTTTTCCCAGTCTCTTAACCAGGTCAGCTCCAGCTGGTGAGGCGTCTTTCCGTCCCCCAAGTAAACCAGGATAAAACTTCCATCCTCCGCTTCCTTGCGGCGCACCTCTTTCAGTCCCAGAGCCTCCTCATAAAACTTTAAGGATTTCTCCAGATCCACGACGTTGAAATTGTTATGAGCGAACTGAAAATTCATACTTTTTCCTCCTTTTTTCCAGTCTCTTCCTCGATCCATTCTTTTAGTTTCCTTTGAAGCAGCCCTTTATCCGGCAGATACACACTATATTCTGATGCAAAAATATTGCTGTTCTCCGGCAATGTCATCTGAACAACCGCGTCATTTTTCTCTTTGCAAAGCAAAATTCCGATCGTTGGATTTTCTTCCGGCAGTTTTTGATACCTATCATAATAGTTAACATACATCTGCATTTGCCCCAAATCCTGATGGGTCAACTTATCAATCT
>DVFQ01000014.1 GCA_018713185.1 Candidatus Copromonas avistercoris (nom. illeg.)
CCATTATTAAAACTTATTGGCCGCAAACTTCGCGTCCTGTCCGCCGATCACCGCGCAGATATCATGGGCAACGGTCTCGCAGCAGCGGATTACCGACTGCTCCGTGGAAGCTGCCGTATGGGGCGTAAGGATCACATTGTCCAGGCTGTATAAGGGGCTGTCCAGAGGAAGCGGCTCTTTCTCCGTAACATCCAGACCGGCGCAGTTGATCACGCCCTCCTGCATTGCCTGGATCAGCTCAGCCTCGT
Organism: Candidatus Copromonas avistercoris (nom. illeg.); assembly: GCA_018713185.1. Taxonomy (GTDB): domain Bacteria; phylum Bacillota; class Clostridia; order Lachnospirales; family Lachnospiraceae; genus Copromonas; species Copromonas avistercoris. The sequence continues at coordinate 249 of DVFQ01000014.1, forward strand.
TGACAACCTCGCCGCGGCTGGCATTGATAAAGGAAGCGGTCGGCTTCATCATCTTAAACTGCTTCATGCCGATGCTGTGCTCCGTCTCAGGAGTCAACGGCGTATGAAGGCTTACGAAATCCGCCTGCTTAAATACTTCATCCTGGCTCTCTACAAGCGTGATCAGATCGCCCAGCTGCTCCTGCTTTAAGAACGGGTCGTAACCGATGACGTTCATGCCGAAGCCATTCTTGGCGATTCCCGCTAACATCCGGCCAATCCGGCCGCAGCCTACCAGACCAAGGGTTTTTCCCTGCAGCTCGTAAGTATGCTCCAGTCCGAAACGAACCTTGTAGTTTCCGGAACGGAACTGTCTGTCTACATAATTAAAGCGCCGCGCGCAGGCCAGCATCAGGAATACGGACTGCTCCGCTACTGACTGCGCGTTCTGACCCGGTGCGTAAACGACGCGGATCTTTCTTGCGGTAGCCGCCTCTACGTCGATATTGTCAAGTCCGGCGCCCTGTTTTCCAATTACTTTTAAGTTGGGGCCAGCCGCGTCCATCATGGCCGCCGTAATCGGCTCGGTACGGCACATGATCGCTTCCGGCTTCAATTCCTTTAATTCCTCGATATAACCAGCTTCGTCGAAAAAGTGATTGGTCACGACGGTCTTTCCGCCCGCCGCCTCAAAGATCTTTGTAGCGACGTCGCTGATCTGCACTGTGTAAAAAACTGTAAATGCCATCTCTCTACTTCCTTCCTTTTGCGATATTGAAAACAGCAAAGGCGGGATAAGCCGCCGTCTGCTATAAATATAGGGGCGCCGCGGGAGTCAGACTCCCACAGCCGCCCCTGATATTTCAGTTAGGTCGAGCGTTGGCTGATCTGGATTACCACGCAATACCCTGTGCCATCATAGCGTCAGCAACCTTCTGGAAACCAACAATGTTGGCGCCGGCTACCAGGTTGTAGCCCAGGCCGTATTTCTCAGCTGCTGCTGCAGAACCGTCATGGATACCGGTCATGATCTGATGAAGCTTGGAATCAACTTCCTCAGCTGTCCAGGAGTATCTCTCGCTGTTCTGGCTCATCTCAAGACCAGAAACAAGAACGCCGCCTGCGTTTACAGCCTTGGACGGAGCAACGATCATGTTCGGCTGCTCCATTAAGTACTTCAGAGCTTCGTTGGTTGTCGGCATGTTGGCAACCTCGATATAGTACTTGATGTTGTTGGCAACGATTCTCTTTGCCTGCTCAAGGTCTACATCGTTCTGCGTTGCGCACGGCATAATGATGTCAACCTTCTGGCCCCACGGCTTCTCACCCGGGAAGAACTGTACGCCGAACTTATCAGCATAGTCCTGAACTTTGTTGCGGCCGGAAGCTCTCATCTCAAGCATGTAGTTGATCTTCTCTTCGGTTACAACTCCATCCGGATCGTAGATGTATCCATCCGGACCAGACAGGGTAACGGCCTTAGCGCCCAGCTCAGCAAGCTTCGTTGCAGCGCCCCATGCTACGTTGCCGAATCCGGCAAGAGCAACGGTCTTACCTTTGATGGTATCGTTCTCATGCTTTAATACTGCTTCCAGATAGTAAACAGCGCCGAAACCGGTAGCTTCCGGACGGATCAGGGATCCACCGAAGGACATTCCCTTACCGGTAATGGTTCCGTTCTCGAATGCGCCTCTGATCTTTCTGTACTGTCCATACAGATAACCGATCTCACGAGCGCCTACGCCAAGGTCACCAGCCGGGATATCGATATCCGGACCAATGTGACGGTATAACTCAGTCATGAAGGACTGGCAGAATCTCATAACCTCTGCATCGCTCTTTCCGTTGGGATCGAAGTCGGAACCGCCCTTTGCGCCGCCCATCGGAAGGGTGGTCAGGCTGTTCTTAAAGGTCTGCTCGAAGCCCAGGAACTTCATGATGGAAAGGTTTACAGACGGAGCGAAACGTAAACCTCCCTTGTACGGTCCGATCGCGCCGTTGAACTGTACGCGGTATCCGCGGTTTACATGTACCTGTCCGTTGTCGTCTACCCACGGAACACGGAACTCGATGGTTCTCTCCGGCTCTACCATTCTCTCAAGAAGAGCAACCTTCTCGTACTCCGGATGAGCGTCGATCACCGGGCTTAAGGAAGATAATACTTCCTCAGCAGTCTGGAGGAATTCCGGCTCATTCGCGTTCTTTTCCTTTAACTCCGCCAATACTCTTTCGATATACTTGTTCATTGCTACATATACCTCCTTAAAATGGTTGTCATATGAACC
>DVFQ01000015.1 GCA_018713185.1 Candidatus Copromonas avistercoris (nom. illeg.)
TCAATTCCGGCATAAACCGGTAAATAAAGGTTAAAAGCAGGGTGCTGATATGGGCTCCGTCCACATCCGCATCGGTCATGATGATGATCTTATGGTAACGCAGTTTGGAAATATCAAAATCCTCATGGATCCCGGTTCCGAAGGCCGTGATCATCGATTTGATTTCCGCGTTCCCGTAAATCCGGTCCAATCTCGCCTTCTCCACATTTAAGATCTTTCCCCTTAAAGGAAGGATCGCCTGGGTGCTTTTATTTCTCGCGTCCTTCGCGGAACCGCCGGCGGAATCTCCCTCTACGATATAAATCTCGCATTCCTCTGGATGTTTGCTGGAACAATCCGCCAGCTTTCCGGGAAGGGAAAGCCCGTCCAGTACCGTTTTTCTTCTGGTCAGATCTCTCGCTTTTCTCGCCGCGGCCCTGGCCCGCTGAGCCAAAACGGATTTTTCAATGATCGTCTTGGCAACCGCCGGATTCTGCTCCAAGAAGTAGGTCAGCTGCTCGCTGACAACGCTGTCAACGGCACCTCTTGCTTCGCTGTTTCCCAGCTTCTGCTTCGTCTGGCCCTCAAACTGAGGCTCTTCGATCTTTACGCTGATGATTGCCGTAAGGCCCTCTCGGATATCCTCTCCGGAAAGAGCCGGCTCATTTTCTTTTAACAGCTTATTTTTCTTTCCGTAGTCGTTAAAGGTTTTGGTCAGAGCGTTGCGGAAGCCGGTCAGATGGGTACCGCCCTCCGGCGTATTGATATTATTAACAAAGCTGTAAATATTTTCCGTATAGGAATCATTATGCTGCATGGCCACTTCCACCAGCACGCCGTCCCGTTTTCCCTCGCAGTAAATGACAGAATCATAAAGAGCCACGTTGCTGCGGTTTAAATAAGTGACAAATTCTTTAATTCCGCCCTCATAATGGAAGGTCTTTTCCTTTTTCTCCTCCCGGTCGTCCCGAAGGGTGATCTTTAGATTTTTTGTCAAAAAGGCGGTTTCCCGCAGCCGGATCTTTAAGGTATCGTAATCAAAAACCGTCTCCTCGAAAATCTCCTTATCCGGAAGGAAGGTAACCTTGGTGCCATGCTGGCTTTCCGGGCACTCTCCCACAACCGTCAGAGGATACATAGTTTTTCCCCGCTCGTAACGCTGTTTATAAATCTTTCCGTCCGTATAGACTTCTACCTCAAGCCATTCCGAAAGCGCGTTGACTACGGAGGCGCCTACGCCGTGAAGACCGCCGGATACCTTATATCCCCCGCCGCCGAACTTTCCGCCTGCGTGAAGGATGGTAAACACCACCTCTACCGCGGGAATCCCGGCTTTTTTCTGAACGCCCACAGGAATTCCCCGTCCATCGTCCATAACGGTAACCGAATTATCGGGATTGATCTGAACATCAATGGAATCGCAGTAGCCGGCCAGAGCTTCATCTACCGAATTATCCACAATTTCATATACCAAATGATGAAGTCCCCGCGAAGAGGTACTCCCAATATACATTCCCGGCCGTTTTCTTACAGCCTCAAGACCTTCCAGGATCTGGATTTGATCTGCACCATATTCTGCGCTCATGAAGTTCCTCCTTTAGTCTTCACACTCAACCGTTCCTTCCTCCACCCGAAATACCCGATCCATCCGAAATCTGCTTTCCACAAATTCATCCAAACCAGTACAGGTGATCAGAGTCTGGATATTGGAAATTTCAGAAAGCAGATGCTCCTGCCGTTTTCCATCCAGCTCGGAAAGAACGTCATCCAATAAAAGAACCGGTTCATCCCGGATTATCTTTTTTACCAGCTCAATTTCCGCAAGCTTAAGGGACAGTGCCGCCGTCCTCTGCTGTCCCTGGGACCCGTATTTCCGGATATCCGTTCCATTGACCATAAAATTCAGATCGTCTCTGTGAGGTCCCGTAAGCGTCATCTTCTGACGAAGCTCCTGGGGTCTGCTCCGGTTTAATGTTTCTTCAAATTCTTCCGCCGTCACATTGGGCTCATATAAAACGGAAAGCTCCTCTTTTTTCCCGGAAAGATGGAAATGGATCGTACGGATCACCGGATTCAATTCCTCTAAAAATTCAAAGCGGTAGCGGATCAGCTCTTTCCCATAGCGGACCAGCTGCTGATCCCATACCGAAAGCGTTTCACCAAGAGAAGGCGAAAACTCCAATTCCTTCAAAAGCCGGTTCCTTTGGGCGACCACCTTATTATACTGCAGAAGACTGTGAACATAGAGGCGGTTTATCTGGCAAAGCTCCAGATCCAGAAACCGGCGCCGTTCCGCCGGACCGCTCTTAATAAGATTTAAGTCCTCCGGAGAAAAGAAGATCACATTTACGATCCCAAACAGTTCGCTGGCCTTTTTTATGGGGATCCCGTTGACAGCGACTCCCTTTGCCTTGTTTTTCTTTAAATGCATGTCGATGCGGCAGGGGATCCCGTCCTTTTTTACCACCATTTTAATATGGGACTCTTCTTCTCCAAATTGGATCAGCTCCCGGTCCTTGCTGCCGCGGTGGGATTTTGTCGTGCTGCACACGTAAACAGACTCCAAAATATTGGTCTTTCCCTGGGCATTGTCGCCGTAAAAAACATTGGTTCCCTGGTGAAAATCAATATGCAGCTGATGATAATTTCTATAATTTAACAGCTCGATCGATTCAACGAACATGAAATACGTCCTTACTTTTTCCCTTACTTTTCGATTTAAAAGTCAGATCCATCATAAGAAACCGTATCTCCCGGATAAAGCTTCCTTCCTCTTCGGGTTTCCACTTCTCCGTTGACCTTCACAAGCCCCTCCTGGATCATTTCCTTGGCGTCCAGTCCGGATTCCGCCAAACCGGCAAGCTTTAACGCCTGGCCAAGCTTAATAAACTCATCCCTTAAGTGAATGATTTCCATAGTTTTCCTTTCTATACCATTACCCGGTATCCCCTTATACCGCCGCGGCGTTGAAATTCACCGGAAGAACCAGATAAATATAATTTTCTTCCTCATCCTTGATAAAGCAGGGGGACTTCGCATTCATCATATACAAAGTAACTTCCTCGTCGTCGATCACCCGAAGAGCGTCGCTTAAAAACTTCGGGTTAAATCCGATCATCAAATCCTGTCCCGTCTTATGGATCAGGATTTCCGCATTCATGGTTCCGAAGCTGGAATTAAGCTTCAGACTCATCTTGGAATCTTCGATCGTAAAAATGATCGGCTT
>DVFQ01000016.1 GCA_018713185.1 Candidatus Copromonas avistercoris (nom. illeg.)
CTGGCGGACTCGTCCCTCTTCTACCCGGACGGCGGCGTTCCGCTCCCTTAACCGGGTCAGCAAAAGCTTATTCAAAGCGCTCACCAAATGCTTCCAGCGGGATGTAAGCGCCCGCGTTATGCGGGTCCGCCGCGTAAACCTCTTCCCGGTTCATTAAAAAGGCGTAGGCCGGAAAGGAAAGGCCAAGGGACTGTCCGTATGCGGACAAAAGCAGCTCCGGCTTAATATTGGCCTCGCTTCCTGCGGAAAGTCTTAAAAAGCAGCCTTCGCCGTCGGGAAGCAGCCGGTACTCATGGACATGGGATCTAAGATCCACCGGTTTCTCCCCTTTCTTTGTTTTTTTCATGATCTCCATATTTCCGGTTTCAATAAACGATATCAGGCCGGAAAAAAATTGGGAGGCGGACATGGGAAGCTGGTCCGCGTAATCGGGATGGAGACGCACCGTATAATCACAGGCGGCTACAAGCGACATGGCGTTGGCCGCATCGTCCGGCAGACGCTTGCAGCTTAAAATCTTAATATCCTCCGCCATTACCGCGTTCAGCCGCTCCTCCATTTCCGCAGAGGAGCTGGCAGCCGTCACTTCAATATCCAGATATTCGCCGCTTCCGGTAAGTCCCAGCCCCAAGGGAGCCGCAAAGGACATGATCTGATGAGGTGAAAATCCTTCGGAATAGCGGATCGCAATATCCGCGCGGCGCATGGCCTTTTGAAAGTAGCGCATCAGGTCGAGGTGTCCGATATATTTCGTCGCGCCCTGTTTGGAAAATTTAATTCTGATCTTCAAAGCAGACTCCTCCTCCGAATTTTCTAATTCCGCAGCCGGAGCACCGTTCGCGGCAGTTGGGCGTTACAACGCCTTTCTTCGCCTGCTCCCATTCCCGTTTCAAGAAATCCTTTGAAACGCCGGTATCAATGAAATCCCATGGGAAAATCTCCTCCAGGCTGCGCTCTCTTGTGGTGTAAAAAGAAAGATCCACGCCGCAGGTTTCAAAGGCTTTCATCCAGATCTCGTTTTTAAAGGACTCTGACCAGGAATCATAAAGGGCCCCGTTTTTATAAGCCTCTTCGATAACGCTGGCCACTCTCCGATCGCCCCGCGCCAAAACGCCCTCTAAAACGGTCACATCCGCTTCGTGCCAGTTATACTTTAAGCTCTTATGATTCAGCATTTCTTTCATTTTATGGTTGACCACGCGGGCCTTTTCCAGGAACTCTTCCTTCGTGCACATTCTTGCCCACTGGAAGGGAGTAAAAGGCTTCGGCACAAAAAAGGAGGTGCTGGCGACCACCTGGACTTTTCCATTCCGGCGTTCCTTGGGAATCTCATAATACGCCTCGGCGATCTTTTCCGAAAGCAGGGCGATCCCCTCCATATCCTCCACGGTTTCTGTGGGAAGACCCAGCATAAAATACAGTTTGACCCGATTCCAGCCGCCCTCAAAGGCCTCCGAAGCGCCTGTGAGGATCTCCTCCTCCGTCAGGCCCTTATTGATCACATCCCGAAGTCTCTGGGAACCGGCCTCCGGCGCAAAGGTCAGGCTGCTCTTCTTCACATCCTGTACCTTGCTCATAACGTCTAAGGAAAACGCGTCGATCCGCAGCGACGGAAGCGAAACATTCACTCCTTTTCCGTGGAATTCCTCGATCAAAAAGGTGACAAGGCTTTCTAAGCTTCTGTAATCGCTGGAACTAAGGGAACTTAAAGAAATTTCTTCATGTCCCGTATTCTTTAGCATCTGGCGGGCCAATTCCTTCAGCCGCTCCACATTCTTTTCCCGAACCGGCCGGTAGATCATTCCGGCCTGACAGAAGCGGCAGCCGCGGATGCATCCCCGCATAATCTCCAGCACCACCCGGTCCTGCGTTACCTTAATAAAGGGAACCAGAGGCTTTTCCGGATAAACGGCATCCGTCATTTCCATAACCAGCTGCTTCGTCACCTTTTCCGGCGCCTCAGGACAGTTGGGACGAAAGCTTTTAATGGTGCCGTCTTCATTGTAAGCCACATCATATAAAGAAGGAACATAGATCCCCGGGATCCGCGCCGCCTTCTTTAAAAACTCCTGTCTGGAATCCCCGTTCTTTCTGGATTCTTTATACGCGTCCAGAAGATCGAAGTAGACCGTTTCTCCTTCCCCGATGTAAAACATGTCAAAGAAGGGAGCGATGGGCTCCGGATTATAGGCGCAGGGGCCGCCTCCGATCACAATGGGATCCTCCCAGGTCCGCTGATCGGAATGAAGCGGGATTCCCGACAGATCCAAAAGCTGCAATACGTTGGTATAGCACATTTCATACTGCAGAGTGATCCCCAGAAAATCAAAATCCCTTACCGGATCCTGCGATTCCAGCGCAAAAAGCGGGATTTTCTTCTCCCGCATCAAAGCATCCAGATCCAGCCACGGCGAATATACCCGTTCACAGTAAACGTCCTCCCGTTTATTAAACATGTCATAAAGGATCTGGATTCCCAGATGGGACATGCCGATATCATACACGTCGGGGAACGCCATCGCAAACCGGACAGCGGCCTTTTTCGGATCCTTTTTTACCATATTGACTTCGCCGCCGATATAGCGGGCCGGCTTGTCCACGCTTAATAATATTTCATCACTTAAAGCAAGTTTTCTCATGATTTTGAGCACCTTTTATTATACAATTTCTTAATGTTACCGCCTCGATGTTTATCAATATAAATGGTATTTAATATAAAGTCAATATCAGAATCCTTAAGCCCAATTCTGCTGATCTAATTCTCTCTTGAGCGTCAAGTGTTAAAAGCGGTATTGGCCTACAGCCTCTCCTAAATTGCGCAGGCTTTCTTCATAACGGTTTTCTACATCACGGTCCGGAATCCCATGTCCACCCATTTTTACACGTTCAGCAATCCTTTGCTTTGCAATTTCAGCAGACTCTATTCCCACATAAGGCATAAAATATATTTTTTCATTAGAACCTCTACTGACGAATTACCTCTTTTTGACGCTGTTGCAGAATAAAATCACTTAACATAGAAAAAAATTCCTGCTCTTCCGCATTGTCTGCACTGAGAACTAACTGCATAGTTTCATCAATATCCATATTCTTACATGTATTATATAACTGCTTTGCTGCTTCAATATTGGACATACGACAACCTCCTTACTCCAATATCTTTAGTTCTGTAATAATTATACCGAAAACAACGGCAAAAAGGAAGCTTTACAAATTCCCATTAAATGCATATTTC
>DVFQ01000017.1 GCA_018713185.1 Candidatus Copromonas avistercoris (nom. illeg.)
TTTATCTGCCACGGCAACATCTGCCGCTCCCCCATGGCAGAGTTTATTTTAAAGGATATGACGAAAAAGCTTGGAATCGCGGATGAGTTCGTCATTGCTTCCGCGGCCACCAGCAGTGAAGAAATTTGGAATGGGATCGGGAATCCGGTGTATCCGCCGGCCCGAGAGATATTAGAGCGCCATGGGATCTCCTGCGAGGGGAAACGGGCGGTTCAGCTGACCAGAGGAGATTATGAACGGTATGATTATCTTATAGGGATGGATCATCGAAATCTGCATAATATGAACCGGATCCTGGGAGGGGATCCGGAAAAAAAGCTGCATCTTCTGCTGGATTTTACAGAGAGGCCAGGAGCGGAGATTTCAGACCCCTGGTACACGGGGGATTTTAAGCGGACGTATGAGGATGTGACGGAAGGATGCCGGGGATTTCTTGCGTTCCTCGGATATGGAAGCGAGGCGGCGGGAACCTAAGAGGAGGAGAAATGGAGAATCGGAGAGAGCGGATCCTGATCGCGGATGATGAAAAAGAGATCCGGGATATTCTAAGATTGCTGCTTACGCAGGAGGGCTATCAGGTTGCAGAGGCGGAGAACGGAAAGGAAGCGCTGGACAAGGCGGATGAGGGGATCCAGCTGTATATTTTAGATGTTAACATGCCTGTAATGTCGGGCTTTGCCGCGGCGATGGAAATACGAAAACATTCTGATGCGCCGGTCATGTTTTTAACGGCATATTCCGGCGAGGCGGACATGACGATTGGATTTTCTTCCGGGGCGGATGATTATCTGGTAAAGCCGTTTTCTAATGTGGAATTGCTTCTTCGGGTACGGGCGCTGCTGCGGCGCGCGGGAAGAATGCGGGAGGCAGGAGAAAGCCGGCGGGAGGAGGAAAAACAGGCAGGGACGGAGCAAGAAAGTCAGGAAACTGGAGCAAGCCAGGCCGCCGGAAATATTCTTTACTACAAGGATCTGCAGCTGGATCTGGATAGTCAGTCGGTCAGGAGAAACGGGGAATGGATTCTGCTGACCAGAACAGAGTTTCAGCTGCTGGAGCTGTTTTTTAGCCATCCCAAAAAGATTTTTTCCCTGGAGAATATTTATCAGAGCCTCTGGCAGGAGGAGGCGGTTGGGGACGGCGCGATCATGGCGCATATTAAAAACCTGCGGAAGAAATTGAACGACAGTGCCAGGGATCCGAAATATATTAAAACCGCCTGGGGAAAGGGATACTATGCAGATTGACGCGGCAGGGACCGGCGGAAAAGACTGTGGAGATATGAACGGAGGAAACATGACCGGAAGAAAGGGTCGGGAAGGGAAAAAACTGGCCAGGGAAATTTTGGAATATTTAGGCGTGTCGCTGCTTTTATCCGCGTTTATTTTCTGCTTCCTTTTCTTTACTTCAGATTCAGTTGCGGAAATTTATTTAATGAACCGCGGGATGGTGCTGACTCAGGTGCAGGCCGCGGTTTTGACGGCCTGGCTGCGCAGCATCTGCCTGGCTGCTTCCGCGGCCATTTTTTTGGTGCTTTTTCTTTCCCTGCTAAGCGGGAGAATTTCTTATTTGATTCGGATCACGGAAGCGGTGCGGGCGCTGGATGTGAAACAAATGGAGGATGCGGTCCCGATCGAAGGGGAGGACGAGCTGGCGGAACTGGCGGATACGATTCGACTTGTTTTTGCGTCAAAACGGGAGCTGGAGAAGAAGGAACAAGAGTTAAGAACGGAGCGGGAGGAATGGATCCGCTCGTTGTCGCATGATATCCGTACGCCGTTAACGTCGATTCTTTCTTATTCTGAGCTTCTCCAGAATAAAGAAGGGCTGAAGAAGGAAGAAATGGACGCGTACCTGTCCCTTGTGAAAGGAAAGGCGGAGCAGATCCGGGATTTGACGGACCAGCTTTTAGGGCAGGAAACGAGAAAAAGGGAGCATGTGGAAAACGTCAGGTTTTTAATGGAACAGATGGCGGAGGAATGGGAGGAGCTTTTAGAGGAGACGTTTATATGCCGGGTGGATCTATCCCAATGCCAGGCGGAGGCCGGATCCTTGAGCATTCAAGATTTGAGACGGATATTTGATAATCTGATTTCCAATGTGGAACGGTATGCGGACCCCGCGGAGCCGGTATTTCTGCAGATCACTGCAAAAAACGGGGTCCTGACGCTGATGCAGAAAAATAAGATTAAGGAGGAGATGGACGGGAACGCCGCAGACAGCCATAAGTTGGGACTTCAAGGAATACGGAGAATGACAGAGCGCCACGGCGGAGATCTGGAGATTCAGAATCAGGAGGGAAGCTTTCAAATTCAGATTCAAATTTCTTTTTCAGAAATTCCTCTATAATTTCTTCAGAATTTGCGGATATGATAATGCCATACCAATGATGTGGCCGGAAGGATTGAAAGGCCCATATCGGCCGAAACCGGCATCGCTGACATAACGGTACTGGTTCAATGACGGCATCAATGAAACGAAGAAAGAGAGGAAAAGAAAATGGCATTGGGAATTTACATGATCATGTTTGTCGGGATGGCTGCAATCAGCATCGCCGGACTGATTCTGTTATGCTTCTTAAAGAGTGAGAAAGCGAAAAAATGGATCTTTTATTTTATGACTGCCTGGGCAATGGTGATCGCGGTTATCAGCGCCAGGAGCGCGCCGGTCAACGACTTGGGACGGCAGCTTACTGCCTGGGGACTCGGCTTTTTAGGAGCGGCGGGGCTTTTTCTTTATCTGAAACGAGAAGAAAACGGCGCGAAAGCGGCTTCCTATGCTTTGGCTGCGTTATCGACAATCGGCGGAACGCTGTTTCTGTTCTTTTAAATATTGGAGGGCGAAAGGGACGGCGGAATCGAATAAGGGGAAACAAAATAAGGGAAAAAGAATAAGGAAAAATGAAACCGGACTATGCGGGCGGATGGGGAAGGATGCTTCCCGGCCTGCGGTCCGGTTTCGTTTGTTTGATCGGTTGATCGTTATGGAGAAAAATTTTCGTTCAATGCACGGTTCCAGGCATGGTTCTAGTTGAAATAGGTTTCCATAAAGGCGCCTACGATCATCATGCCCAGCTTTAAGTCTTTTGCGTTCAAGAATTCTTCCCGCGTATGGGCGCCGGTCGCCATATGGCCGCCGAAGCAGATGGAAGGAACGCCCTCGGCCAGCGGGATGTTGGAATCGGTGGAGCCGGAATAGAATTGAGGACGCTTTCCGGTAAACGCCTCCATCAGATCCGCGGCTTTATTTTCCAGCGCGGACTGTTTTTCCTTATCTACGTCGCCGGTGCAGGGACGCTCGCCCAACAGCTCGCATTCCACCTGGACGTTGTCCATATGCCGGTAGGTTTCCAAAACGGACTGGAAGAACTGGTTCATGGCCGCCAGGCTTTCCCGCACGTCGGAGCGGTATTCAAACCGCATTTCCGCGTATTGGGCGATGGTGTTGATGGAAGTTCCTCCGGTAATGGTGCCTACGTTGTAGGTGCTTTTTCCGGGTTTGGGTACTTTGTAGGTGTAAAGGGTGTTGATCATGGAGGCCAGAGTCTGGATCGCGTTCTGGTTTCCGAATTTTCCATAAGAGTGGCCGCCCTCCGTATGTACGCCGACCCGATAGCGGAGAGAGCCGACAGCCTCGTTGACGATGGAGTCGTAGGAGCCGTCGATGGCGACTAATTCTGCGATCTTTCCTTCATAATCCTTCATCAGCTGGCGAACGCCCTTTAAGTTGCCAAGACCTTCTTCGCCGGAATCCGCAACAAAAAGGATTCCCTGCTTTGGGATCATGCCGCTTTTCGTGAAGTAGCTGGCTAAAAGCATCAGGATCGCCACATTCGCGGTGTTGTCGCCGACGCCGGGGCAGCGCATGATATCGCCGTCATAGACGACATCGAAGGGCTCCGTATCTGGGAACACCGTGTCGGTATGGGCGGTAAAGGCAACCAGATTCTTCTGTTCTTCGCAGTGGAAGGGATAGATCACATTGAGCGCGCTGTCAATATAAGCGCCCTTGCAGCCCTCTTTTTCAAACCAGTCCTTGATAAACTGCGCCCTCCGCTCCTCATGGTTGGACGGGGACGGGATCCGGCAAAGGGTATCCAGAAGCTTTACAAGGGTTTCCTGGTTTTCCTCCACATAGGCTTTGAGGCCGGCAGAAATCGGTTCGTTCATGGCAAACTCCTCCTTATTGTGATGATTTTTTATAGCGGGCCAGAAGACCGCCGGCAAAGTTCGGCAAAAATTTTCTAAGCGGAGGCGGCCGTCTGTCCGAATGTTTAATTGTCCGCGTTCATTTTCTTATCCTCATGAACCGGCTCGCAGGTGAGATCGATTCCCAGCTTTTTAAAGATCTTTTTATCAACGTCGGATAACAGCACCGTCGTGTGGACCTGACAGCCGCGAAGCTTGGGAAGCTGTTCTAAGGCGATCCGGGCGTTTTCATCATGGGCGGCGCAGGCGGAGAGGGCGATGAGCACCTCGTCCGTATGGAGCCGTGGATTGATGCTTCCCAGATAGCGGACCTTTAATTCCTGGATCGGCGCGATGGCCTCGGGGGAGATCAAATCCAGCTCATGATCGATGCCGCCCAGTTCTTTTATGGCGTTTAACAGAACGGCGGCGGAAGCGCCCAGGAGCTTTTTAGTTTTTCCAAGGACGATGCGTCCGTCCGGAAGCTCTAAGGCGGCGGCGGGAGCCTGGATCTCCTCCGCCAGCTTTGTGGCGGCGGGAACCACGGAACGGTTTTCCGGCGTGATCCGGGCCTGCTTCATGATCAGCTCGATCTTATAGGCTTCATTTTCTGAGGCGTCGTCCTTCACCAGCTTTTCCAGCGCCTGATAGTAGCGGCGGATGATTTCCTGGCGGGACGCTTCCTGACAGGCTTCGTCGTCAAAAATGCAGAAGCCGGCCATATTGACGCCCATATCGGTGGGGGATTTGTAGGGGCATTCGCCGAAGATCCCCTCGAAGATCGCGCTTAACACCGGGAAGATCTCCACATCCCGGTTGTAGTTGACCGTGGTTTTTCCATAGGCCTCCAGATGGAAGGGATCGATCATGTTTACGTCGTTTAGGTCGGCCGTGGCGGCTTCATACGCCAGATTGACCGGGTGCTTTAACGGAAGATTCCAGACCGGGAAGGTTTCAAATTTCGCGTAGCCTGCTTTGACGCCCCGCTTGTTTTCATGATAAAGCTGGGATAAACAGGTTGCCATTTTCCCGCTGCCGGGTCCGGGAGCCGTTACGACCACCAGGGGACGGGAGGTCTCGATATAATCGTTTTTTCCATAACCCTCGTCGCTGACGATCAACGGTACGTTTCCGGGGTAGCCTTCGATGGCGTAGTGACGGTAGACTTTGACTCCCAGCTTTTCCAGCTTGTGCTTAAATTGGACGACGGCTGGGATATCCACGTAGTGGGTGATCACGACGCTTCCTACGGTGAGGCCGCGGTCTGTGAAAACCCGGATCAAGCGCAGTACGTCCACGTCGTAGGTGATCCCCAGGTCATAGCGGACCTTATTTTTCGTAATATCCTCCGCGCTGATGGCGATCACGATCTCTGCCTGATCCGCTAACTGCATCAACATCCGCAGCTTGCTGTCCGGCTCAAATCCGGGGAGAACCCGGGACGCGTGGTAATCGTCGAACAGCTTTCCTCCAAATTCCAGATACAATTTATCGCCGAAATGGCTGATCCGCTCCCGGATGTGATCGGACTGCATGGCAAGGTACTTTTCGTTGTCAAAGCCCTGTCTTATCATGATGTTTGTTCCTCCTGCCTGAATCAAAAATCTCATTTGCATTCATCTGTCATTTCTATACTTGTCTATTATCGTACAAAAAACGGAATTTGAACAGAGGTTTTTTGAAATTTCTTCCATAGTTTCTTTCCCGGCGCTGATTTTTTGTCTGACAGTCCGGGGCGCCGCTTGGCGGCCCGCGGCAAAATCCCTTGTGTATTATGGTTTCTTATGATATGATAGGATTGCTGAATTAGGATATGAAGTGAGTTAGAATATTACACAAGAGGATCGATTGAGAATGAAAAGATGGTTATTTGCGTTTATGCTGACGGGACTGCTGGCGCTTATGGGCTGCAGCCGGTCCGCAGAGACGGAAACAGCGGAGGAAACGCCTGCCATGCCGGAGGAAACGGCGGCAGAAGAGGAAACAAGCGGGATCAAGGTGATCGAAGGGGCCGGGGAAAATAATGACCGGACCGTTTCGGTACGGATCGTAGATGGCGAGAATCCGGCGCTGCCGGGACGTGTTCCCAAAAAAGTCCGGGGAATCTATATTACCGGGCCGATGTCCGGAAGCCCGGAAGCGTTCCAGAATATTCTTGACAGCGCTGCGGGAACCGAGATCAATACGGTGGTGATCGACTTTAAAGACGATGAAGGAAGGATCACCTGCCAGATCGATTCTCCGGTGGTTACGGAGATCGGCGCCTGCCGTCCGTATGTGAAGGACATCAAGAGCCTGATCGCCTCTTTAAAGGAGCGGGGGCTGTATGTGATCGCCCGCGTGGTTGCTTTCCGCGATCCATATCTGGCGGAACAGAAGCCGGAATGGAGCCTTCACCTGGCTGACGGAAGCCTGTACCGGGACCGCCAGGGAATGGCCTGGGTGGATCCCTACCGCAAAGAGGTCTGGGACTACCTGGTAGAGGTGGGGACGGCGGCGAAGGAAGCCGGATTCGATGAGGTACAGTTCGACTATATCCGTTTTTCCACCGAGAGCGGCATGAGCGACGTGGTCTTTGACGAGGCGGTGACCCAGGGCCGTTCCAAGATGGATGTGATTACGGAATTTATTACTTATGCGTATGAAAACCTGGCTTCCCAGGGGCTTTTTGTGTCGGCGGACGTATTTGGAACGATCATCGGCAGCGAGATCGACGCCAACGCGGTGGGCCAGAGCTATACGGAGATGGCGATGCATCTGGACTATATTTGTCCCATGATCTATCCGTCCCATTATAGTACGGGAAACTTTGGAATCGAGCATCCGGATACCCAGCCCTATGATACGGTCCTGGGGGCGTTGACGAAGTCGAGAGAGGTGCTGGAGGCTGCGGCGGAGGCGGACGGCCACGTGAGCAGCCAGGCTATTGTGCGCCCGTGGCTCCAGGATTTTACAGCCTCCTATCTGGGCGAAGGGAATTATATTTCCTATGGAGACGCGGAGGTAGCGGCGCAGATCCAGGCGGTAAAGGACGCCGGGTATGATGAATGGATGCTTTGGAGCGCCGCCAACCGGTATCATTTTGGCCAGCTGGGACCGGCGGAGGAACCGCAGGACTAGGGCGGAAACCGCAGAGTCAGAGCGGAAAAACGCTGGGCCAGTTCAGAAAAATTTGGAATCGGAACGGATCAGAAAGATAGAGGAAGGGAGCTCAGAGTGGAACGAAAGCGGCCGGCGCCGGGGGAATTTTACCGGCATTTTAAAAATAAATTGTATCAGGTGATCGCCATTGCCCATGATTCGGAAACCGGAGAGGAAATGGTGGTGTATCAGGCGCTTTATGGACGGTTTGAATTTTGGGTGCGCCCCCTTTCTATGTTTATGGAGCCGGTGGATCGGGAGAAGTATCCCGAGGCTTCGCAGCAGTACCGGTTTGAGCGAGTTTGCCCCCAGGGGTCGGACAGTCAGGGGGCGGGCGGCCAGAAGGCAAACGGCAAGAAAGCGAATGACCAGGAGGGTTACGATCTGGAGACCGCAGAGAGCGGAGACGGGCTGCAGCCGGTCAATCCGTTCCTTTTGGATTTCTTTGACGCCATGGATGAAAAGGATTATGACCGGATGCTGGAATACCTGGCAAAGATGGCGGGAAAGATTACGCCGAAGGAGCTGGATGATATCTACATGGTTTTTGACCTTTCGCCGGAAAATGGCGCCGGGGATAGGGAGAGCCGGATCCGCCTCCTTAGAAACCATATCCTGACGCTGAAAAAATTTGATGGAGATCGATTGCGTTGACGGAATCTTTATTTAATATAGAAGAAGAGCTGAAAAAACTCCCTGCCTCGCCGGGAGTTTATATCATGCATGATAAGCATGATGAAATCATTTACGTGGGGAAAGCCATCAGCCTGAAAAACCGGGTGCGCCAGTATTTTCAGAGCAGCCGGAATAAGACGGCGAAGATTGAAAAGATGGTCTCGCGGATCGCCCGCTTTGAGTATATCATTACGGATTCCGAGCTGGAGGCCCTGGTTCTTGAATGCAACCTGATTAAGGAATACCGTCCCAAATATAATACGATGTTAAAGGACGACAAGGCGTATCCTTATATCAAGGTGACGGTGGAGGAGCCCTTTCCCAGGATCCTGTTTTCCCGGACGATGAAGAAGGATAAGAGCCGGTATTTTGGCCCATACACCAGCGCCGGGGCGGTAAAGGATACCATCGATCTGATCCATAAGCTTTGGAAGATCCGTACCTGCAGCCGGAACCTCCCGAAGGATATGGGGAAGGAGCGGCCTTGTCTGAACTATCACATTAAGCAATGTTCGGCGCCGTGCCAGGGCTTTATTTCTGAGGCGGATTACCGAACGTCTGTGGAACAGGCGGTTGAATTTTTAAACGGCCATTATGGCCCGGTGCTTTCTATGCTGAAGCAGAAGATGATGGATGCTTCTGAGGAAATGGATTTTGAGAAGGCCATTGAATACCGGGAGCTTTTAAACAGTGTAAAGCAGGTGGCCCAAAAGCAGAAGATCACCAGCCAGAGCATGGAGGACCGGGATATTATCGCCATGGCCCGGGACGACGAGGACGCGGTGGTACAGGTGTTTTTTGTGCGGGACGGGAAGCTGATCGGGAGAGAGCATTTCCATGTTTCCGCCTCTACGGCGGAGGAGGACGGACAGATCCTGGGAAGCTTTATCAAGCAGTTCTATGCGGGAACGCCCTTTATTCCACGGGAGATCTGGACCCAGCAGGAGTTTGATGAAATGGAGCTGGTGGGACAGTGGCTTACGAAACGGCGGGGCCAGGGCGTGAAATTCGTGATCCCCAAAAAGGGACAGAAGGAACGGCTGGTGGAGCTGGCGGCGAAAAACGCGCTTCTTGTTCTGTCTCAGGATAAGGAAAAGATCAAGCGGGAGGAGCTTCGGACCATCGGCGCCATGAACCAGATCGGAGAATGGCTGGGACTTTCCGGCGTGCGCAGGATCGAAGCCTTCGATATTTCCAATATCAGCGGCTTTGAATCGGTGGGCTCCATGGTGGTGTATGAGGATGGGCGGCCCAAGCGCAACGATTACCGGAAGTTCCGGATAAAAACCGTTCAGGGGCCCAACGACTACGCGTCTATGGAAGAAGTGCTTACCAGGCGGTTTGAGCATGGGCTGGAAGAAAAGAAGGAGTATTCCGGGGAGACAGAGGGAAACCGGCTGGGCAGCTTTACCCGGTTCCCGGATCTGATCATGATGGACGGCGGCCGGGGCCAGGTGAACGTAGCTCTTAAGGTGCTTAGGGAGCTGGGCTTGGACATCGCGGTCTGCGGCATGGTGAAGGACGACCGCCATCGGACCAGAGGACTGTATTTTCAGAATGTGGAGATTCCCATCGACCGCCATTCCGAAGGCTTTAAGCTGATCACCAGGATCCAGGACGAGGCGCACCGTTTTGCCATCGAATACCACCGGAGCTTACGAAGCAAAAGCCAGGTCCATTCGGTCCTTGACGATATCGAAGGGATCGGGCCCGCAAGAAGAAAGGCGCTGATGCGGCGGTTCAAGACGCCGGAGGCGGTTCGGGACGCGTCTTTCGAGGAATTGGCGGAAACCGAAGGCATGAACCGGAGAGCCGCCGAGAATGTGTACGCGTTTTTCCATGGAGAACAGGCGGCGCAGAAAGCCGGCGACGCGGGCGCAGGACCGTCCGGCGGTATGGATTTTAGGCAGGAAACCGGAACGGAACAGGCGGCCGCCGCAGAAAATCCGTGACAAGAAAAAGCGGATGTGATACGATGAAACGAGATCAGAAATAGAGCTGGCTGCGAGAGGAACGGCCCAAGGACGGAGCAGCCTGAGAATAGAGCGGACCAAGAACCGCGCAGATAAAAACGAGGGGGAAGGAAGATGTACGGAGTTACCATAACGGACCTGATCCGGAAGATGGATTTTAAGAATTTGACGCCGGAGCTGGATACGGAAAAAATTGTGGTGTCCCATCCGGACGTGAACCGTCCGGCGCTGCAGCTGACCGGATTTTATGACCATTTTGATAATGAGCGCGTCCAGATGCTGGGAAATGTGGAGATCGCGTATCTTTCCGGCCTGGGAAAGGACCGGCGGATCGCCATGTATGATAAGCTGCTGTCCAGTAAGATTCCCTGTCTGGTGTTCTGCAGGAATCTGGTCCCGGAGACGGAGGTTTTGGATCTCTGCAATTATTACCGGGTGCCCTGCCTGCTTTCCCAGAAGCCGACCTCCGATACGATGGCGGAGGTGATCCGCTGGCTGAAGGCGGAGCTGGCGCCCAGGATCAGTATCCACGGAGTTTTGGTGGACGTATTCGGCGAGGGCGTGCTGATCATGGGAGAGAGCGGCATTGGTAAAAGCGAGGCGGCCCTGGAGTTGATCAAGCGCGGACACCGTCTGGTAAGCGACGATGTGGTGGAGATCCGCAAGGTGAGCGAGGTAACCTTAGTGGGAACGGCGCCGGGGATCACCAAGTATTTGATCGAGCTTCGGGGAATCGGCATTATCGACGTAAAGACCTTGTTCGGCGTGGAAAGCGTAAAGGATACCCAGTCCATCGATATGGTGATCAAGCTGGAGGAGTGGGATAAGAATAAGGAATACGACCGTCTGGGCCTGGAGGATCAATATACGGAGTTCCTTGGGAACCGGGTGATCTGCCATAATATCCCGATCCGTCCCGGCCGGAACCTGGCGGTGATCGTGGAGACGGCGGCCATCAACTACCGTCAGAAAAAGATGGGCTACAACGCAGCGCAGGAGCTTTATAACCGGGTGCAGGCCAATCTGGCGGCAAAGAGAGAGTAACTGGCTGTGTCCGGCGGAGACAGGAAGTCCGGCGGAGGCAGGAAGTCCGGCAGAGACAGGGAGTCCGGCAGAGACAGGAAGTCCGGCGGGCGGATGCCGGATAAAGAAATAGAAACAGGAGCATGATGGATGGAAGTTCGATTAATGGAACCGATGTGCCGCCACACCTCTTTCCGGACCGGCGGGCCGGCGGACTGGTTTGTGATCCCGGATACGCCCGAGGAACTGGCGGCGGCGCTTGCAGTCTGCAAAAAAACAGATACGCCCTGGTATATCCTGGGAAACGGCACCAATCTCCTGGTGGGAGACAAGGGAATCCGGGGGGCTGTTTTCAGCATGGAACGGTTTGACCGGATGGAGGTCTCAGGGACCAGGATCCGGGCAGGAGCCGGCCTTCTGCTTTCCAGGCTTGCGAACGGCGCGTTTAAGGAGGGGCTTTCCGGTCTGGAATTTGTGGCCGGGATCCCGGGGAGCGTCGGCGGCGCCGCGGTGATGAACGCAGGCGCTTACGGCTCAGAGATCAAAAACTGCCTGGTTTCGGCGGCGGCCCTGGATCCGGAAGGCAGGGTTCATACCTATAAGGCGGAGGAGCTTTCGCTGGGGTACCGCACCAGCCGGTTTTTGACCAGCGGGGAGATCGTCCTGGAGGCGGAGTTCTCTCTGGAACGGGGAAAGAAAGAGGAAATCCAGGCGAAGATGGAAGAACTTTCCAGGAAGCGGAGAGAAAAGCAGCCGTTAGAATATCCCAGCGCCGGAAGCACCTTTAAGCGGCCCGAGGGATATTTTGCTGGCCAGCTGATCGAGGAAGCCGGGTTAAAAGGATTCTCCGTCGGCGGCGCCTCCGTATCGGAAAAGCATGCGGGATTTGTCATTAACAGAGAGCGGGCCACGTCGGCCGATATCCTCTCCTTATGCAGAGAGGTGCAGGCGAGAGTGGACGGGCGTTTTGGCGTAAAGCTGGAATTGGAAGTACGTCTTTTGGGCGAATTTTAAGATTCGCGGAGGATGGAGGGAGTGGAACATTGAAGCTGGTAATCGTAACGGGCATGTCGGGCGCGGGAAAAACGACGGCCCTTAAGATCCTGGAGGATGTGGGATTTTACTGTGTGGATAATCTTCCGATCCGTCTGATCGAAAAGTTCGCGGAGCTGGTCCTAAGCGGCGCCGACGGACGAAGGGAGGTGGCCCTGGGGATCGACGTCCGAAGCGGGGAAGAGCTGCCCCTCTTAAAAAACATCTTGGAGGGCTGGAGAAAGCAGGAACTGCCTTTTTCCATTCTCTTTCTGGATTCCTCGGACGAGGTCTTAATTAAACGGTATAAGGAAACCAGGAGGAGCCATCCTCTGGCCCGGTCGGGCCGCGTGGAAAAGGGCATTGCGCTGGAGCGGGAAAAGCTGGATTTCTTAAAGGAAGAGGCGGATTATGTGCTGGATACCAGCCGTCTTTTGACAAAGGAGCTGCGTCAGGAGCTGGAGCAGCTTCTGCTTCCGGACCGGGTCCACAGCAGTCTGTTTATCACGGTATTAAGCTTTGGGTTTAAATATGGGATCCCGGCGGACGCGGATCTGGTTTTCGACGTCCGGTTCCTGCCGAATCCTTACTACATAGAAAGCCTCCGTTCCCATACGGGCGAAGAGCAGCTGATCAAGGATTTTGTGATGCAGGGAGACGCCGGGGAGGAGTTTTTAAAACGGTTAATGAATCTTTTGGAGTTTCTTGTTCCAAAATATGAGCAGGAAGGAAAGAACCAGCTGGTGATCGCCGTGGGATGTACGGGAGGACGCCACCGGTCGGTAACGATCGCGGGCGAGATTTTTTCGCGCCTTTTGGGGCCGGGACGCTATATGGTCCGGCTGGAGCATAGGGATATGAAGAAGGAGGGAGGAAGATAGGATGTCTTTTTCCTCTCAGATCAAGGACGAGCTGTCTCATCAGATGAGCCAGGCCAGGCACTGCCAGATCGCGGAAACTGCGGCGATCTTAAGCCTGTGCGGCCGGATCCAGATTTCCGGCGACGACCGCTACAGCATTAAAATCCATACGGAAAATGTAACGGTCGCAAGAAAATACTTTACATTATTGAAAAAAACATTTAATATAGTTACGGAAATATCGGTACGGCGGAATGTCCATTTGAGTAAAAACAGGATTTACTCGGTCTGCATCCGGCAGAATGAGGACGCTTTGCGGGTACTGAGGGCCACAAAGCTTTTGTCAGAGGAGGGAGAGGTAGGCGAAAACCTTTCTGTAGTAGGAAACGTGGTGGTGCAGAATCCATGCTGCCGCCGGGCGTTTCTTAGAGGGGCATTTCTGGCAGCCGGTTCTGTCAGCGATCCGGAGAAATTCTATCATCTGGAGATCGTGTGCGCGACGGAGCCGAAAGCGAAGCAGATCCGCTCCATTATGGCGACCTTCGGCATTGAAGCCAGGATCGTCGTCCGGAAGCGGCATTATGTGGTCTATATAAAAGAAGGGAACCAGATTGTAGACATGCTGAACGTGATGGAGGCCCACCGTTCGCTGATGGAGTTTGAGAATGTCCGGATCTTAAAGGAAATGAGGGGCAACGTGAACCGTCAGGTGAACTGTGAAACGGCCAACATCAACAAGACCGTGTCGGCGGCCATCAGCCAGATCGAGGATATTACCTATATCCGTGACCGGCTGGGGTTTGAAAGCCTTCCTGACGGCCTTGCGCAGATCGCAAGGGCGAGGCTTATGAAGCCGGAGGCCACGTTAAAAGAGCTGGGAGAGGACCTGGATCCGCCGGTGGGAAAATCCGGCGTCAATCATCGCTTGAGGAAACTAAGCGAGCTTGCCGGAAAGCTGCGGGATCAGGGAACAGGGAATTTGAATGGGAACTAGTAAACGCCATTCATCTGCATTTGAGGAGGAATATTATGACGAGACGTACGGTTACCATTGAGTTGGCGTCCGGACTGGAGGCACGCCCGATCGCTATGCTGGTACAGCTTGCAAGCAGCTATGAAAGCACGATTTACGTGCAGAGCGACAACAAAAAGGTGAATGCGAAAAGCATTATGGGAATGATGACTCTGGATCTTCCGGTCGGCGAACAGGTGATTGTAACGGCGGAAGGATCCGACGAGGAAAAAGCAGTCAAGGATATTGAGAGATATCTGAGCAATAATTAGACGAAAAAACCTGGGACTGTTGCCGGTAGCTGGCGGCAGTCCCTTTTGATTCCCGAGACAGTCTCGTCAGGGGTAAGAGACAGATGGCATTTTGCGAGGATTCGGAGGAAACGGATGGCATTTACACATTTGCATGTTCATACGGAATACAGTCTTTTGGACGGCTCCAGTAAGATCAAGGAGCTGGCGGCCCGGGCGAAGGAGCTGGGGTTTGACAGCATGGCGATCACGGACCACGGCGCCATGTACGGCGTGATTGAGTTTTACCGCGCGGCCCGGGCGGCGGGCATCAAACCCATTATCGGCTGCGAGGTTTACGTATCCCCCGGTTCCCGGTTCGACAGGGAAACGGTTCATGGAGAGGACCGTTACTACCATCTGGTGCTGTTAGCGGAAAACAATCAGGGCTATCAGAACCTGATGAAGATCGTTTCCAAAGGGTATGTGGACGGCTTTTACTATAAGCCCCGGGTGGATGAGGAGGTTCTAAGAACCTACCACGAGGGGATCATCGCCTTGAGCGCCTGCCTGGCCGGAGAGATCCCCAGACTTTTGGAAAAAGGTCTTTATGAGGAAGCGAAGACGGCGGCGAAAAAGCATCTGGAGATCTTCGGCGAAGGCAATTATTTTCTGGAGCTGCAGGACCATGGGATCCCCATGCAGCGCCAGGTGAACCAGGCCCTTCTTCGCATGTCCGCGGAGCTCCATATCCCGTTGGTGGCCACCAACGACTGCCATTATATTTACGCGGAGGACTGGGAGGCCCATGATATCCTGCTCTGCATCCAGACCGGGAAAAAGGTGTCGGATGAGAACCGGATGCGGTATGAGGGCGGCCAGTATTATGTAAAGTCCGAGGAAGAAATGCGGGCGTTGTTTCCGTACGCTCCGGAGGCGATCGAAAATACCCATAAGATTGCCGAGCGGTGCAATGTGGAGATCGAGTTCGGCGTAACAAAGCTGCCCAGGTTTGACGTGCCGGAGGGCTACGATGCCTGGGGATATTTGAACGCGCTCTGCGACCAGGGATTTAAGGAGCGGTATCCGGAGGACGACGGCACCTTAAGGGAGCGGTTAAATTATGAGCTGGGCGTGATCCAGAGCATGGGATATGTGGATTACTTCCTGATCGTATGGGACTTCATCAATTTCGCCCGTTCCCATGGGATCGCCGTGGGGCCGGGCCGCGGTTCCGCCGCCGGGAGCATCGTTGCCTATTCGCTAAAGATCACCGACATCGATCCCATCCGCTATCAGCTGCTTTTCGAGCGGTTCTTGAATCCGGAGCGGGTTTCCATGCCGGATATCGACGTGGACTTCTGCTATGAGAGGCGGCAGGAGGTCATCGATTATGTGGTGGAAAAGTACGGGAAGGACCAGGTGGCCCAGATCGTAACCTTTGGTACGCTGGCGGCCCGGGGCGTGATCCGGGATGTGGGCCGGGTCATGGATCTGCCCTACAGCCTCTGCGATCAGGTTTCCAAGATGGTTCCGGCGGAGTTAAATATCACGCTGGATCTGGCGTTAAAGAAAAATCCGGAACTGAAGGCCCTATACGATACGGACGAGCAGGTCCATAAGCTGATCGACATGTCCAAGAAGCTGGAGGGGCTTCCCCGCCATACCTCCATGCACGCGGCGGGCGTGGTGATCGCCAGAACGGCCATCGACGAGTATGTACCGCTTTCCAGGGGAGCCGACGGCACCATTACCACCCAGTTCACCATGACGACGCTGGAGGAGCTGGGATTGCTGAAAATGGACTTTCTTGGCCTTCGGACGCTGACGGTCATTCAGGACGCGGTAGGGATGATCGAAAAGGATCAAGGCGTCCGGCTGGATATGGAAACCATTGATTATGATGATAAGGCGGTCATGGATTCTCTGGGAACGGGAAAAAATGAGGGCGTGTTCCAGCTGGAAAGCGGCGGCTTCAAAACCTTTATGAAGGAGTTAAAGCCCACTCACCTGGAGGACATCATCGCCGGGATCTCTCTTTACCGGCCGGGCCCCATGGACTTTATCCCCAAGTATCTGAAGGGAAAGAGCGATCCGGCTTCCATTACTTACAGCTGTCCTCAGCTGGAGCCGATCTTAAAGCCCACCTACGGGTGCATCGTTTACCAGGAGCAGGTCATGCAGATCGTCCGCGATCTGGCGGGCTACACTCTGGGGCGGAGCGATCTAGTACGCCGGGCCATGTCCAAGAAAAAGGCGGACGTGATGGAAAAGGAGCGCCGGAATTTCGTTTATGGAAATCCTGAGGAGGGCGTTAAGGGCTGCATCGCCAACGGCATCGACGAGAAGGTGGCCAACCAGATCTACGACGACATGACCGATTTTGCCAAATATGCCTTTAATCAGTCCCACGCGGCGGCCTACGCGGTGGTGGCGTACCAGACGGCGTATTTGAAATATTACTATCCCAAGGAATTTATGGCGGCTTTACTAACCTCGGTGATGGACAATGTAACCAAGGTATCGGAATATATCCTCGCCTGCCGCAATATGGGCATCGCGATCCTGCCTCCGGATATCAACGAGGGGTACGGCGGGTTTTCCGTTTCCGGCAACGGAATCCGGTATGGGCTTTCGGCGATCAAAAGCGTGGGCCGTTCGGTGGTGGAAACCATCCTTGCCGAGCGGGAGGCGGGCGGCCCCTTCGCGACGCTGGAGGATTTTATTTCCAGAATGTCCAACCGGGAGGTCAACAAACGGACGCTGGAAAACTTTATTAAATCCGGTTCCTTAGACAGCCTTCCCGGGACCAGAAAGCAGAAGCTTTATGTTTCCTCGGAGCTTCTGGAAAACAAAGCAAAAGAAAAAAAGACCGGCATGGAGGGGCAGCTAAGCTTTTTCGATCTGATGCCGGAGGAGCAGAAGGAAAGCTTCCAGGTGAGCTTCCCGGACGTTGGAGAATTTGACAAAGAGACGCTTCTGGCTTTTGAGAAGGAAACGCTGGGAATTTACGTCAGCGGCCATCCTATGGAAGCCTGCCGGGATCTGTGGGAGAAAAACGTGACCGCTAAAACCTCGGATTTTGTCGTGGATGAGGACGGCCACACGGTGGCGGAGGATAATTCCATTGTCGTCGTCGGAGGCATGATCACTGGAAAGAAAATGAAGACGACGAAAACCAACCAGCTGATGGCGTTTATCACGCTGGAGGACATGGTAGGGACCGTTGAGGTCCTGATATTTCCTAAAATCTATGAAAAGAGCCGTGCGTTCCTCACGGAGGATTCCAAGGTCTTTTTAAGAGGGCGGGTTTCCATCGGAGATGACCCGGTGGGGAAGTTGATCTGCGAGGAAGTGATCCCCTTCGAGCAAATCCCCAACGAGCTGTGGCTCCAGTTTGAGGATCAGGAGCTGTACGGAAAAAAGATCGACGATGTGATGGCGGTCCTCAGGGAATCCGAAGGGAAGGACCAGGTTGTGATTTATTTAAAGAAGGAGCGGATGCTAAAGAGGCTTTCGGAAAACTGGGCCGTAGATGCCGGAAACGGACTGACCGGGCAGCTGGCCAGTGTTTTGGGCGCGGCCAATGTGAAGGTGGTTCCCAAGGCCCTCGGCGCGGGCAAGCGCCAGAGGGCATAGAAGGAGTAAAGAAGGAGCAAAGAAGGGGACAAAACGCTGGACGATCATAGCGGCATGGTGAATTTATAGTGCGTATTGCTCATTCCGCGCGCCATATAAAACCGGTGCGCCGCATCCCGGCTTTGGCTGCAGTCGGCTTCCAGCTGGCGGCAGCCAAATTCTTTTGAAACAGCCGCGCCTTTTTCAAACAGCTCCCGTCCCACTCCTTCTTTCCGGCAGTCCGGCGCGATATAAAATTCCGTGATTTCCGCAACGGGGCCGGCATGGTGGAGCTGACGCTCAAACCGCAGATTCAAAATCCCGATGATCCGGCTCTCATGCTCGCAGACGAGAAAATAGTAATGCTGCCGGTCCTGGAGCTGCTCATTGAGGATATCGTAAAACTTTTCATAAGAAAGCATGATGCCCTCCAGGTCGCAGACCAGTTCATAAAGAGCCATGCTGTCGGATAACTGTGCTTTTCTGTATGTGATCGTTCTCTTCATAATTCCTCCTATTATGCATTATTTTGTTTATTATTTTATTCCTTATTGGATTCCCGCCGATCCTGACTTGGTTCTGATTCCAGTATAGCACATCGAAAAGAACCTGTGAACCGTGGGGACTCGCAAGATGCTTGCTTTTTCTTACTATTTCCCTTACAATAGAAAATTAGAATATATGGGATCGGGAGCATGGGGAGACTTGTTATGAGATCAGGAAGAACAAGCTGTGATACGTGCGCGTATTATATTTATGATGAGGAATACGACGCGTATCTGTGCGATGCGAATATGGATGAGGACGATTATATGCGGCTTCGCGCAGAGGAGCGTTTTCAGTGTCCCTATTACCGGAACGGGGATGAATATGCGGTAGTCCGGAAGCAGAATTAAGCTTGCAAGAAACGGCCGATTGCTGGGGAGGATAAAGGCCGGGCAAAGCAGAGGCTGGGCAGAGCAATGGCTGGAAAGGATAAAGGCCGGACAGAAAAATGATCGGACAGAGGAGGGAAGGAAATGCGTCGTTGGAAAGAGAAGAAGGATGCGGCGGGGGAGACGATGAATAACAAATATGTTTTTTGGGCGCTGATCGCCATAGAGCTTTTCATGTCCTTTTCCTTCCTTGGATATATCCATATTGAACCGATCTCGCTGACGTTTGTCTATATTCCGGTTTTAATGGCCGGCTGTATGCTGGGGCCCAAGGAGGCTGCGGCCGTGGGAGCAGTGTTTGGCTTGGCGTCCATGTGGAAAGCCTCGGCCTTCTATGTGGGGGCCGGAGACGCGGTGTTTTCCCCCACCATGAGCAAAAGTCCGCTGGAAAGTATTCTTTTGAGCGTCGGTACCCGCACCTTGTTCGGATTGATTTCCGGCGGAATGTTTTATTGGGCCAAAAGGCGGAAACATCCTCTGCCCTGGATCTTCGCGGCGGCCGCCGCGGGCCGGCTGATCCATACGACGCTGGTGTACGGCGCCATGGAGCTGTTCTTCCCGGAAACCGGTTTTGGACTCCATAGTGTGCTGAACGATATTCTCTGCGTGGATTTTATCCCGTTTACGTTTGTCGCGGTCGCGGCTGTGGCCGCCGGATATTTTTTCTGCCAGTCAAAGTTTGTTCAAGAGCTGTTCGCGCGGGTTTCCGAAGTGGATCGGGTAAATTCCCTTGTGGTGCAGCATAAGGGCGGACGGGCGGCGGCTTTGACGCTGGTGATTTTATCCTCCTTCAGTGTTGCGATCTACTTTACGAATCGGATCGAGACAGTGATGAACCAGTACCAGATCAAGCTGTCGCTGGAAATTTCGTATGATCTGCTCCACCTGCAGATCCAGTTTTTGATGGGGATCGCTTCCCTGGCGTTTTTGGTGATCCTGGCGATTGTCCTTTACCAGAAAAATATTGATTATCTGTACCATGAAGCGAAGCTAGACGGCCTGACAGGGCTTTTGGGACGTCAGCAGTTCTTCCATATCGGCGAGGAGCTTTTGAGGAGGAACGGGGAGAAGACCCCGGTACCAGGAAAATCGGGATGCTTTATTATCCTGGATGTGGACCGCTTTAAACAGATCAACGACACTTACGGCCATCCTGCCGGGGACCAGATTTTAAAAGAAGTCGCAAAAAAGTTTCAGGAAGCATTTGGAAATGGAAATATTTTCGGACGCTTAGGCGGAGACGAGTTTGTGGCGCTGATCTTAGAGCCGCTGTCAAAAGAGGAGATTGGGCGGGCGCTCACTAAAATGAAGGAGGAGCTTAAAAATCTGGAGATCCAGAATACTGCGGTTACCTGCAGCATCGGCGTGATCCCCATTGAGAAAAATTATCCGCTGGAACGAATGTATAAGGACGCGGACCGTCTGCTTTACGAGGCGAAAAAGAATGGAAAGGATCAGTTTGTGTTCGGATACCGGTATCAGGATTCGGAGACGGACCAGGAGGGAATGATTGGAGTGGATTAGGGAATTGCTCACGGACTGGGAGA
>DVFQ01000018.1 GCA_018713185.1 Candidatus Copromonas avistercoris (nom. illeg.)
ACGCGGATTTGATTTTTGGATGTTAAAGAACGGCATTTGAGAATTCCTGCATGGGGTTCTCTTTAAATAAAATGGAATCGTTACGATAGAAAAATTATGATAGAAAACAGGAGACGGCAACATGGAACTTCGTACACTCCGATATTTTTTAGCAGCCGCCCAAGAAGAAAATATTACAAAAGCGGCGGATATCCTGCATGTGACACAGCCCACGCTGAGCAGGCAGATTATGGATTTAGAGAAAGAATTGGGCACGACACTTACATTGCGAGGGAAAAATGGCCTTAGATTGACCGAGGACGGTATCTTTTTCAGACAGCGGGCACAGGAGATCGTGGAATTGGCGGACCGGCTGGAAAAGAATTTTGCCGAAAGACAAAACGACATCAGCGGCATGGTGGTGATCGGCGCGTCTGAAGTGGGCGGCAGCTTGACATTGGCTAAGCTGATCAAGGAGTTTTCTAAAAAATATTCCGCAGTGCAGTTTACGCTGTACAATGAAACGGTGGACAATATAAAGGACCGGTTGGATAAAGGACTGGTGGACATCGGATTGCTGCTGGAGCCCATTGACGTGACCAAATATGACTATGTCCGCCTGGACCGGCAGGACACATGGGGGCTTTTGGTGAGGGATGACCACCCGCTGGCAAAAAAGGCGTCGCTTACAGCGGAGGACGCAGCTTCTTGTCCGCTGCTCTTGCCGCTGAGAGAGAGCATCCGTGCGGAGATCCTCCACTGGCTGGGCCGGGAAGAAAACGACTTGAAGATTCCATTGTTTTATACCTTGCTTTCTAACGCCGCGCTTATGGTAGCCGAGGGACTTGGCTGCGCTTTCTGCATGGATGGCGCCCTGGCGATCCGCAGTGACCCGAGGCTTCGTTTTATTCCGCTGGAACCAAGACATATGACCCACAGTGTGCTGGTATGGAAAAAGAATAACTTGTTTTCTTCTGCGGCATCGCTGTTTATACAAGAAATCAATATGCTTAGAGCTCAAATTGCTTAGGCCTCAAATAGAATATCTGATGAATATATATGCCTCCGGGAAATTTTCCGGAGGCACTTTTTGGCATTTTTGGAGGTGTTTGGAGGTGCTTTGGTCAGTGGCCGGTTGACTTCAATCAATACAAAAAATGCATGGATATAGATAAATTATAAGTATTAGACATTAAAAATCCACACGCTTATAATAAAACCAGAGAACTAGAAAGAGGCTGGTATTTATTTCAAAAGGGAGGAGGATTCAATGAAACAGATAAAATTTTTTTGGTTCGCATTGGCAGCGGTTTTTTCATTTGCAGCCTGCAGCCGAGCCGATGGCAGTGAAATTTCTGTGCCGCCGGATTCAAGCCAATATGGAACGGAAGCGGATGTGGAAGATCCTGCGGATGAAATACCGTTAGAAGTGCCGGCGAAAGTACCGCTGGAAGCACCGGACTCAGAAGGCGAAGGAACAGGGGACAACGATATCTTGGTTGCGTATTTCTCCTGGGCTGACAATGCGATCCATGCGGAAGACGTGGATGCGGTATCATCACCAAGCGTCCTTCCCCCGGGAAATGTACAGCAGCTGGCAGGCTGGGTACAGGAAGAAACGGGAGGAGACCTGTTCTCAATAAGAGTCGCGGAGCCTTATCCCAGTGATTGGGATGAATGCCTTGAGAGAGCCAATGAGGAACGGGGAGAAGACACCAGGCCGGAGCTTGTGGAGAATGTCGCAAATCTCGATCAGTATGATACCGTGTTCTTAGGCTACCCGAATTGGTGGTATGGAGCTCCCATGGCACTGCTTTCATTTTTGGAGCAGAATGACCTTTCTGGAAAACAGGTATATTTGTTCTGTTCCCATGGCACCGGAGGTCTTGCAGGCAGCGTGGAGCAGATCACAGAAGCCGCGCCGGATGCGATAATCTCTGATAACATTTTTGATTGTTATGAGGAGGAAGCGGCATACTCAGAAGAAGAAATAAAAGCCTGGACAGCAGAAAGGAAGTACAATCATGAATAGAGAAGAAAGAACAGAACAAAAGATGCAGGAGCTGTTTCACAGCCATGCCGCAGGAGATGAGGGCAGCGATGGAGAATTCATGCAGATCCTTCAGGGTTATATCTTTGGGGATGTATGTTACACCGGCAGTCTGGACAACCGGACGCGGGAGCTGGTGACGGTCACAGTCCTTACCGTGCTGAGCGCTTTGCCGCAGATCAAGGCCCATGTGGGAGCCAGTCTCAATGCGGGCTGCACGCCGGTGGAGATACGGGAGGCTGTCTATCAGTGCGCGCCCTTCATTGGTTTCCCCAAGACTCTCAATGCCATTGCTGCTATGAATGAGGTCTTTTCCCAGCAGGGAATCGACCTGCCGCTGCCGTCTCAAAAGACTTTGACAGGCAGAGATGAGAAAGAGCGGTATGAGAAAGGTCTGGCTATCCAGGCTCCATTATATGGGGATGAGATCAAAGATTGGTACACCTGGCTGCCAAAGCCCTTTGATGAGGCAGTTCCGAGGTTTTTGACAGAGCTTTGTTTTGGTGACTTCAATACCCGCACAGGTTTGGATGGAAAGACCAGGGAGCTGCTTACGGTGGTGCTGCTGGCAGCATTAGGCGGAGCCGAAGTGCAGGTGAAGAGTCATGTGGAGGGGGCCTTGAAAGCCGGCAACACCAAAGAAGAGATCGTCTGCGCCCTGGTACATGCCAGCGGCTATATGGGCATCCCCAGATTGTTTAATGCCCTTAATACCTGCAGGGATCTGCTGGCAGAAGAATAAAGATCATTTTACTAAAGTTGGATTTGGAGGAAATATGGAATTAAAGAAATTACCGAAGATCGCGCTGGGCGCATGGGCCTGGGGAAATGACGGGACATTTGGAGGCAGCCTTTCTGCCGATGATCTGCGTCCGGTGTTTGAGGCTGGCATGAAGGCTGGTCTCAATCTGTGGGATACAGCTTATGCCTATGGCATGGGAGCGTCCGAAAGAGTCCTTGGAGACTTTATAAAGGGCTATCCCAGGGAGGATGTCATCCTCTCAGATAAATTTACACCTCAGTGCGCCGATCCAGGCGCTGAAAATGCCGTTAGCGCACTTTATGAGACCAGCGCAAGGCTCCTTGGTATCGATGAGATGGACATCTACTGGATCCACAACCCTGTGGGCGCTCCGGAGTGGACGCGCAAGCTGATCCCTCTTGCAAAGACCGGCAAGATCGGGCGCATTGGACTGTCCAACCATAACCTGGCTGAGATCAAAGAGGCCGAAGCCATCCTGGAGGCCGAAGGCTTAAAGATCTCCGCCATTCAGAACCACTACAGCCTTTTGAACCGTTCTTCCGAGACTTCCGGTATCCTGGACTATTGCAAGGAAAAGGATATCACCTTTTTCTCCTACATGGTGCTGGAGCAGGGAGCGCTGTCCGGAAAGTATGATACCGGGCATCCCTTCCCGGCGGATTCCGACCGGGGCGCGGTGTATAACCCCATGCTGCCGCAGCTGGATGTGATCCGTTACTGGGAAAAGGAAATGAAGTAAGGAGGATTTGGGATGAAGATCGTTGTTTTAGGGGGAAGCCCCAATAAAAAAGGCTCCACTCACATCCTGGCAGACTGCTTCCGCCAGGGCGCAGAGGAAGCGGGTCATGCCGTGGAAATGATCGACATAGCCCATGCGGATATCCATCCCTGCATCGGCTGCATCCACTGCGGCTATGAAGGCCCCTGTGTGCAGAAGGACGATGTGGAGGCCATACGCGAAAAGATTCTGGATGCGGATATGCTGGTGTTTGCCACGCCTCTTTATTACTATGGCATGTCTGCCCAGCTGAAAAAAATGATCGACCGGTTTTGTGCCTTCAACAGCTCCATCCAGAGGAAACATATGAAGTCGGCGCTGCTTTCAGTGGCATGGAACAGCGACATATGGACCTTCGATGCGCTGGAGGCTCATTACAAGACGCTGGTACGGTATTTGAATTTTAAGGATATGGGCATGGTGCTGGGCTATGGCTGCGGGACCCCTTCCATGACGGAGCATTCGCAGTTTCCACAGCAGGCTTATAGCCTTGGAAATTGCTTGAAGTGATGCGGGAAAAGAAAGGATAATTATCATGAAGAAATTATTAACGCTTATAGTATCATCAGCGCTTGCTTTCTCTCTTATGGCTTGCAGCAGCCAAAGCACAGCGGAGGAGAGTACAAATGCAGCTGCTGGGAATACGAATACAGCTGCGGAAAATCCAAGCGCGGCTGCCGAAACGGCTGAGGAGGTATCTGCAGAAACAGAGGAAGCTGTGGCCGAAGCCGCTGCTGAGGCTGAAAGTTCAGTTGAG
The DNA here is from genome assembly GCA_018713185.1 of Candidatus Copromonas avistercoris (nom. illeg.). GTDB lineage: Bacteria > Bacillota > Clostridia > Lachnospirales > Lachnospiraceae > Copromonas > Copromonas avistercoris. Next base: position 4,328 of record DVFQ01000018.1, read on the forward strand.
GCAGAGACTTCAGCGGATACGAATGCTTCCGAAGAAACAGTAGCTCCGGAAGAAACTTCGGAGAGAGGCGCGTTGGTCGCTTATTTCTCCTGGTCAGGCAATACGGAGCAGATGGCTCAGATCATAGCAGAGGAGACAGGAGCGGATCTGTTTGAAATCGCGCCTGCCATGCCTTATACAGATGATTATGACGAGCTTTTGGACATTGCCCGGCAGGAGCAGGCTGAGGAAGCTCGTCCGGAGCTTGCGGCCCAGGTGGAAAACTGGGACAGCTATGATATGGTTTTTGTGGGGTATCCAAACTGGTGGAGCGATGCACCGATGGCAGTTTATACGTTCTTGGAGAGCTGTGACTGGACGGGGAAGACCCTGGTTCCCTTTAATACCAGCGCCAGCGGCGGCTTTGGAAGGAGTCTTTCTGGAATCGAGGAAAGCGCCGCCGGAGCAGAGGTCCTGGAGGGCCTTGATCTTACGGAAAGCGAACTGCCGGATGCAGAGAGCCGTATTTCCGAATGGCTGACCGGCCTTGGCCTGACCTTGTAAGCTGGGAAAGGAGGCGGCTTTGTGAAGCCGAAGGCGAGATTAAAAGTCGGAATCGATATCCTGATGACGCTCCTGCTCTCCAATCATGTTTTTGCATTCTTAAATATTCATGAAGGCTTATCTTTTGCAAGACTTCTGCATATGGCGTCCTCCTATTGGGGCTTTGTGCTGATGTCTCTGCACCTGGGACTTCACTGGGGTATGCTTTTTGGCATGATAAGGCGGGCAGGCAAGGGAAGAAAGGAAGCTTCGGGGGCTGTTAAGATATTCCTAAGTATTCTTGGGACGGTGATAGCCGCCTACGGACTGACTGTGTTTATCCGCAGGGATCTTCTCACCTATATGCTTATCCGCACTCAGTTCGTATTTTTGGATTTCAATGAACCGGTGCCACTGTTTTACATCGACTACCTTGCCATGATGGGGACATTCATATGGATCGCTTACTGGCTTTCGGCACTTACCCGCGGCAAACGCAGTAAAACGAATGGGGGTTCAAAATGAAAAAGAGATATTTAAGCTTTATAGGAGCATTGTTTTGTATCGTTTCATCTTGGAGGTATTAAATCATGAAGAAGAATATTGGAAATGCACTTGCACTTTATCCTACTCCCCTTGTAGTAGTCGGAGCCATGGTAAATGGAAAACCCAACTGGCTGTTGGTCGGATATCTGGGCATCATCGGCCATGATCAATAACGCTCCGGTGGTGATGGAGTGCAGCGTGAAAGATATCTACGAGACGAAGGGTTTTGAGAGTTTTATATGCACCATCGATCATACATATGCGGAGGAAGCAGTGCTTACTCCAGAAGGAAAGGTAAACTATCATGCCCTCAAACCAGTGCTCTTTGAGATGCCCACCTATGAGTATCTGAGGACGGGAGATGTGATCGGAAAGTGCATGTCCTTTGGTAAAGAGAAAAAGAATTGAGCAGCCCATAGGAGAAAGTAAAAATGACCGATACAAAGAGGAACCAGAAAACACAGTGCCTGATTGTTTCTTATTCTTATTCTGGGAATACTCATCGGATCGCCAGGGGCATACAGGAGCTTACAGGGGGAGACAGATATGAAATATATCCCTGGCAGCCCTATCCCATGGCGTTTCCGGAGCTCCTTAACCAGGTAAAAAAAGAAGTAGAACATGGATATCATCCCAGTTTACTTCCGGGTGCGCCTTCACCGGTTTCTTATCAAGTGATTTTTGCTGGTTCTCCGAACTGGTGCGGGACGATCGCACCACCCTTAGCCTCCTGGCTTTATAAGAATGACCTTTCGGGGAAGATCCTTCTTCCATTTTATTCCCACTGCGGAGGTGTGGAAGCGGATTTCAGAAAGGATATTGCAAAGCTATGTCCGAAAGCGGATGTGAGGGAGCCTCTTCAGACGATTGGAGACGGCGGCGGACAGCTTAAAGAACTGATAGGAAGATGGCTTCGGGAAAATAAGATCAGGGAGCGGCAATACTGATTCTCTCATATTGCGGCAGAGGTGCCGGGCGAAGAAATCTCCAACGAGTGGTGCGAGCCGGTGGAGGATGCGGCATATAATGGACTTGAGTAAGAGAGTCTTGGAGATATAATATAAATAAGTAAGGGAGTCTGAGGACAGGAGAATAGATGTATGAAATATACAAAATTAGGAAATTCAGATCTTAAGGTATCCCGGCTCTGCATGGGCTGTATGGGCTTTGGAGATCCCAATAACGGCCAGCACAGCTGGACCCTTGATGAGGAGCATTCCAGAGAGATCATAAAGCGTGGACTGGAGCTGGGAGTAAACTTTTTTGACACGGCTGTGGGCTACCAGAGCGGTACCAGCGAGCAGTACCTGGGACGTGCTATACGTGACTTTGCAAAGCGGGATGAGGTGGTGATCGCCACCAAATTCCTGCCTCGCACTCAAGACGAGATTGCGGCTGGTATCAACGGGCAGCAGCATATCCAAAACATGATCGATACCAGCCTCAGGAATCTGGGGACAGATTACGTGGATCTCTACATTTATCATATGTGGGATTATGAAACGCCCATCTATGATATCTTGGATGGACTGGATCGTATCGTGAAAGCGGGAAAGGTGCGTTACATCGGCATATCAAACTGCTTTGCCTATCAGCTGGCCAAGGCCAATGCATTAGCAGAAAAAGAAGGCTTTGCAAAATTTATTTCCATCCAGGGCCATTACAACCTGATCTTCCGGGAGGAGGAGCGGGAGATGGCAAAGCTCTGTGCCGAGGATAACATCGCCATGACGCCCTACAGCGCTCTGGCCGGAGGCCGTCTTTCAAAGCATCCCGGAGAGACATCCAAACGCCTTGAAGAAGACAGCTATGCCAGATTCAAATACGATGCCACAGCCAAGCAGGATCAGCGCATCATCGACCGAGTGGCGGAGCTGGCGGGAAAGCATGGCGTATCCATGACAGAAATTTCCCTTGCCTGGCTGCTCACAAAGGTGACGGCTCCGGTAGTCGGCGCCACAAAGCTGCATCATATCGACGGCGCGGTAAAGGCCGTGGAACTGGAGCTTACGGATGCAGAGATCGCTTATCTGGAAGAACCCTATGTGCCCCACAAATTGGTTGGGGTCATGGCTCAAAATACTCCCCAGGCAGCCAAGGAGCAGCACGTGTGGAGTACAGGCAATCAAGAAATACATATGGATCATGCATAAAAGCATTAGACATTGAAAGCTAGTACGTCTATAATAAAATTAGAAAACGAAACAACAAGTGCGATGTTTATCAGAAAATCAGTAAGGAGGAAAAATTTATGAGTAAGACGTTAGTAGCATTTTTTTCAGCCAGCGGTACTACAAAGAGGGTCGCAGAAAAGCTGGCGGCTGCGGCTGGCAGTGATCTCTACGAGATCAAACCGGCGGTACCTTACACTCATGAGGATTTAAACTGGCAGGATAAAAACTCCCGCAGCTCGGTGGAGATGAATGATCCGTCTTCGCGGCCGGAGCTGGCGGACCGCAATGCTCATATTGAGGATTATGAGCGGATCTTTCTGGGCTTCCCCATCTGGTGGTACACAGCGCCTCATATCATCCGCACGTTCCTGGAAAGCTATGACTTTACGGGAAAAACCATTGTCCTGTTCGCCACATCCGGCAGCAGCGGTATCGGAAAAACAGGAAAGGAACTTGCCTTCAGCTGCCCTGGGGCAAAGATCATCGAGGGACGGATGCTCAATGGAAATCCTTCGGAAGCGGAACTGAAAAAATGGGTGGAGAGCCTGTAAGAAACAGGCGGAGCGCATATGACTTACGAAACATTAAGACAAAAACCGGAAATAAAAGAGGAAGCCGCGGAATGGTTCCATGACAAATGGGGCGTACCCAAAGACGCATATCTTCAATGCATGGAAACTTATATTAATAAAGAAACGGAATATGGCTGGTATCTTTGCCTGGAAGGTCATCGTATCATAGGCGGCCTCGGAGTAATTGAAAACGATTTTCATGACAGGAAGGACTTAACGCCGAATCTGTGCGCGCTGTATGTGGAAAAAGAATTCCGCTGCCAGGGGATCGCGGGGCGGCTGCTGGATACCGCGGTAAAGGAGCTTAAGTCCAAGGGAATCACGCCGGTCTATTTGATTACGGACCATGCCAGCTTTTATGAACGGTACGGCTGGGAGTTTTTATGCATGGTCCAGGGAGACGGCGACCCCGATATGATAAGAATGTATATTCATCGATAAACAAGAGCTGGAGGGAGGCCGCTTATGAAATTAAGGAATGTTTTGATCGCTGTAAAGGATATAGAAAAATCGAAGCGGTTTTATCATGACCTGTTTGGCCTTGACGTGGTGCTTGATCATGACGGTAATGTGATCATGACGGAGGGTCTTGTCCTCCAGGACGCGAAAATCTGGAGCGAGTTTTTAGGCAGAGAGATCCTCCCGCAAAACAATTCCAGTGAATTATACTTTGAAGAAAAGAACATAGAAGCGTTTGTGGAAAAGCTGGAGCGCTTGTATCCGGAAATCCAGTATGTAAGCAGGCTTATGACCCACAGCTGGGGGCAAAAGGTGATTCGCTTCTATGATCCGGACGGCAATTTGCTGGAAGTGGGAACCCCGATGTAAGGCTGATACCGGCTGGGCTTTATGAAAGATCGGACCAAAATGGCCAGATAGAAATGGCCGGACAGAAATGCGGTCAGGATACTTCCCTTTTGGACTTCGTTTTGTTATACTAGAAAAGAAATCAAAAGATCGTTTATTTCCGGCATTGGGAAAGCCGGACGTCCGTTCCGGCGGCGTCGGGCGGACAGCGCGTATGCCTGCCATGTATGCGGGGAAAGAAGGAGAGATTATGAATTATAATGAAGAAGCGTTAAAGCTCCATGCAGAGCATCGGGGGAAGATCGAGGTTGTTAGTAAAGTCCCGGTGAAAACCAGGGATGATCTGAGTACGGCGTACACGCCGGGAGTCGCGGAGCCGTGCCGGAAGATCCATGAGAACAAGGCGGATGTTTATACATACACCAATAAAGGAAACATGGTAGCCGTTGTTTCTGACGGAACCGCGGTTCTTGGCCTTGGAAATATCGGCCCGGAGGCGGCGATGCCGGTAATGGAAGGAAAAGCGATCCTGTTTAAGGAGTTCGGCGGCGTGGACGCGTTCCCGATCTGTCTGGATACCAAGGATCCGGAAGAAATTATCAAGGCGGTAAAATATATCGCTCCCTGCTTCGGCGGCATTAACCTGGAGGATATCGCTTCTCCGAAATGTTTTGAGGTAGAGGCGAGACTGGAAAAAGAGCTGGATATCCCGGTTTTCCATGATGACCAGCATGGAACGGCGGTTGTCGTAACGGCGGCGCTTTTAAACGCCCTTAAGGTGGTAGGAAAGAAGCTGGAAGATATCCACGTGGTATTAAACGGGCCTGGTTCTGCCGGGACAGCGATCATCAAGATGCTTTTGACCACCGGCGTGAAGCATGTGATCGCCTGCGATGAAAACGGGATCCTTTATAAAGACCGCGGAATCGGCATTCAAGACCACAAAAAGATGCTGTGCGAGATTACGAACCTGGAGGATAAGCGGGGAACGCTGGCGGATGCCCTTGTGGGCGCGGACGTGTTTATCGGCGTGTCGGTAGGCGGCGTCCTGAAGCCGGAGATGATCCAGACGATGGCGAAGGATCCTATCGTATTTGCCATGGCGAACCCGACGCCGGAAATCATGTACGACGAAGCGATGGCAGCCGGCGTTAAGGTTATGGGAACGGGACGCTCCGATTTCCCGAACCAGATCAATAACGTATTGGCGTTTCCGGGGATTTTCCGCGGCGCTCTTGACAGCCGGGCCAGGGACATTAACGACGCGATGAAGGTGGCGGCGGCCAAGGCCATTGCGGAGTTAGTGACGCCGGATAAGCTCTGCGCGGAGTACATTATTCCGGGTGCTTTGGAGCCGGGAGTCGCCGAGCATGTGGCGAAACGCGTGGCGGAAGCGGCAGTGACTTCCGGGGCTGTCCGCCGGTAGCGGATCGAACGCGTTGAAATAAAACCGCCAGAAAATTATAGTCATATTCCTGCACCCCTCCTGCATACACTGTATAGCAGAGGGGTGTTTTTTTTCATAGGTTTTCTAGGAAGCGTTGTTCCCTATGAACAAAAATGCTCCTGTAAGCGAAGGATCATACAGGAGGACGGTCGGGATATGACGGATTATCGGAGGCTGATTTCTTATATTTACGAGTACGAGGGGAAGGACAAGGGAAAGAATACAGGGTTTGTAAAATTGGAGACGCGGAATGGGCAATGCCGGCTGAACGTCAGCGTGAAAAAAATTTACATGGGTGGAAATCCCATCGGCGTGTACCTGCTGGGACGGGGCGGAAAGGAAACATTTCTGGGAAATCTTTTTGTCCGCGGCGGGAACGGAGAGTTCCGGGCTTCTGTGGACGTGGGGAACGTGGACGGCGCCGGGACGGGACTGGAGCTTTATTATGGCCTGTCGATCCATGATGTAAAAAATTCCTGGAGGTCCTATCGAACGATCTGGGAGGATGTGGAGCTTTCGGGGGCAAAAGAGGGGGCCGGGCAGGCTGGGACGAGAATGTCCGGGACGAAAAAAGAGAGCGGGGAAGAAAAACTGCTGCTTAGCGGAACGAAAACAGCGGCGGAAATCCTGCCGGGAGTGGAGACGTTAGAGCCGGAGCTGGTGATCGCCAACGCAGTCCAGGAGATTGAAGAGGAAATTGCCCAAGAAGAAACACATGCCGGACAGATGGAGGAATTTGCGAAGACAGAATTTTCGGGGGAAATGAGAAATCCCGAGGGAATCAGAAATCCTGGGGAAATGAAAAGCCCTGAGAAAACGGAAGTTTCCGGGGAAGCAGAAAATCCCGGGAAAACAGAGGACTCCGTGGGAACAGAAAATCCCGGTAGAGTGGAAGGATTCGGGGAAATAGAAAATCCCAGGAAAACGGGAGATCCTGGGAAAATTGAAAAACCTGAGAAAACAGAAGGCTCCGGGGAAATGGAAGCTTCCCGGGAAACGGTGCAGTCGCCGGAACTGGAAAATCCGGAGGTCTTAAAGTATCTCCAGGAAATGGAAGCGGCAGCTTCCGATCCGGAACAGCTTTGGGCGGAACTGCGGAAAAGCTACCCCAAGATTCAGGCATTTGATTATGAGGACGGCTGTGAAATTTTGACGATCCGTCCCCAGGACATCGGCCGCCTTCCGCGGGAAAGCTGGGGCTATGGAAACAATAGCTTTCTGCTCCATGGATATTACAGCTTCCGGTACATAATCCTCTTTCGGCTGGGCGGGGGAAAGGGAAAGCCCCGCTATTTGATCGGGGTTCCGGGCCATTATTACAGCAATGAAAAGTATATGGCGTCCATGTTCGGATTCCCCAACTTTGTCTTGTCAAAAAAGCAGCCGCCCAACGACGGCCGCTTCGGATACTGGTACGCGGATATCAGGATCCGCTGAGAACAGCAAAGGAAAGAAGCATCCCTGCCGCTTAATAATCGATGCCGCGGATTGCCGCCTGGCCGACAAAGGGCTTTACGATTTCTAAAAAGGCCAGAAGCTCTTCCTTTGTGCAGCCGGAAAATCCGTCTTCTAAGACATTTCCCGAATCTACAAAATTCTGGAGATAGTAATTGGGACAGCCGGAAATCCATGGGCCGATTTTTTGGAAATCTTCCGCGGAATGCAGCTCTTTTACTACGGTGGTGCGGAATTCATAGGGAATATGGCAGGACTTTAGATAGTCTACGCTTGCTTCAATGGGTTCCATTTGAATCGACGGTATCCCCGCCAGGAGGGGATACCGTTCTTTGCATGTTTTGATATCCATGGCGACATAATCCACCAGCCCTTGCTCGCAGAGGGATTTTAATACATCCGGCCGATAGCCGTTGGTATCCAGCTTGACTTGAAGGCCGATGCTTCGGATCCGGCGGATAAAGCTCTCCAGATCCGGCTGGAGCGTAGGCTCACCGCCGGTTATGGCGACGCCCTCCAGGATGCCGGAGCGTTTCGATAAAAAGCTTAAAACCTCCTCCTCCGTAAAAGCCGGGGGCGCGTCGTTTCCCAGAAGATCGCTGTTGTGGCAGAACGGGCAGCGGAAGTTGCAGCCTCCGGTAAAAATAGTCGCGGCAACATGGCCGGGAAAATCTAAAAGCGTTGTTTTTTGAAGACCGCAGATTTTCATGGTGATATTCCTCGTATTTTCATGATTTTAGATGCCGGTTCAGCCATGCCTCTCCAATGGAAGGACGGTACGGCTCCGGCAGCGGATAGTCCCAGTATAAACCGGATTGGCCGGGAAGTAAAGGATAACCGAAAACGCTAAAAAGGTTGTCATAAAGGAAGGGGTTTTGTATAATAAGCGTACGAAGGAAATGGAGCGAATAGGATGCCGGCAAAGAAAATTTCAATGGATGAAAAATATATGAAGGAAGCGATCCGGCAGGCGAAGAAGGCGGCCGCTTTAAAAGAGGTGCCCATCGGCTGCGTGATCGTTTACGAGGGGCGGATCATTGGAAGGGGCTATAACCGCCGTACAATAGACGGAAATGTGCTGGCCCACGCGGAAATCCTGGCGATCCGCAAGGCCTGCCGGTTTATGGGCGACTGGAGGCTGGAGGGATGTACGATGTATGTGACGCTGGAGCCATGCCCCATGTGCGCCGGGGCGATTGTCCAGGCCCGGATTCCGAAGGTTGTGATCGGGTGCATGAATCCCAAAGCGGGCTGCGCCGGATCGGTTTTGGATCTGCTTCATGAAAAAGGCTTTAACCATCAGGTGGAAACGGAAATTGGAATTTGCGGGGAGGAATGCTCCCGTATGCTGAAGGATTTCTTTAAGGAGCTTCGGGCGGAGGAAAAACGCAGGAAAGAAGAGAAACGGGACGCGAGGGAACCGGAAGGGCAAAACGATTCTTTTAGCCGGAGCGGCGGTCCTCTGTCTTTTGGCAGCGGCGGCGGTTGGGCTTAGTCAGAAAGAGGAGGAGACGGCGGCTGTTATCGGCGGCGCCGACGGCCCTACGTCGATCTTTGTCAGAAGCAATGACGGCTCTGCGCTCGACGCTGTTTTTGAAGAGGACGCAGATCAATAATACGGCAGCAGGAGATTCTGGATCAGGAGGTTGACAAATCGGGTGCCACCATATATACTTAACTGGTCCGCACAGCCGGGGAGTTAGCGGTGCCCTGAACCTGCAATCCGCTATAGCAGGGGTGATGTTCTGCCGAGGGTGTCAGCATTGTGGAGCTGCCCCTGGTAAGCGGCGTTGACGTCTTGGTCTTACGCAATGGGAATCTCTGAACCGTGTCAGGGCAGGAATGCAGCAGCACTAAGGGGAACCTCTCATGTGCCGTGAGGAAGCCGGGACTGAGCAGGCTGCCAGGGTAACGTCTGTGATGCGCATTCAAAGCGGAACGTGCGGATATAATTATATATGGAAGAATTGAGGGGTGACAGTATATGAAGAAAAGACTTCTGTTTTTACTGCTGCTCCTTTTTGCTTTATTTGCGGTTATTTTTGTGATCCCGGAGGTTTTGGAGCGGTATGGGCCGGGGCGCGGTACGGAAGCTTCTGATTCCAGTACGGGGACGCTGGAGCCCGAAAGCGGAAGGACGGAGCCGGGAACAGAAACGCTGGAGAGCCGGACATTCCCCTATGAAACGGTGGAAACCGAAACGGAAACGGAAGAGACGCCGCCGGAAACCGAGTACGATCCAGGGGAGCCAGTGGCGCGGGAGAAGATAGAAACAAACCTCATGATCGCGTCTGACATTCACTATATGTCACCGAGCCTTACGGATTACGGCAAGGCGTACCAAACGATGGCGGACAACGGAGACGGCAAGGTGATCCAGTATATGCCGCAGATCTGGGAAGCGTTTGCCTCAAAAGTAAAAGAGGCCCGGCCGGACGCGCTGATTTTAAGCGGAGATCTGACTCTGGACGGCGAAAAAGTAAATCATCAGGAATTTGCCGGCAGGCTTCGGGAGCTGGAGGCGGCGGGCGTCCCGGTGCTTGTGATCCCAGGGAACCATGATATCAATAACCATAACGCCAGCGCGTATTTCGGCGATGAGCGAACTTATGTGGAATCCGTAAGCCCGGAGGAATTTAAGGAGATTTACGGAGAGTTTGGATACGCGGAGGCTGCCTCCCAGGCGCCGGACTCCTTAAGCTATCTTTACATATTAAATGACACCACCTGGGTCATGATGCTGGATACCTGTATTTACAATCCGGAAAACCTGGTATATGGGGCGATCCCGGAGGGAACGCTGGTATGGATGGAACAGTGCCTGCAGAGCGCCTATTCCCAGGGAATTACGGTGATCCCGGTGGGGCATCATAATCTGCAGGAGCTGAGCCGGGTTTATGTGGAGGAGTGCGTGATCGAAAATCACAGAGAGGCGATAAAGATTTTCGAGCGGTATCTGACGCCGGTCTTTCTCAGCGGCCATCTTCATGTCCAGCGGATCATGAAGCATATTTCTGAACCGGGAGAGGACAGCGATGTTTACGGGATCTGGGAAATCGTCAGCAATTCTCTGATCATCCCGCCCTGCCAGTATGGGATTTTAAATCTCCATAAGGACGGGTCGCTTTCCTATCATACGGACCGCACGGCCGTATCGGAATGGGCGGCGGCCAATGGCGAGTCCAACCCGGATCTTCTGGATTTTTCAGCGTTCAGCAGCCAGTATCTGCGCACGGTGATCAAACAGCAGATTTATCGGGAGATCGATGGAATCCCGGACTACATCCGGGACATCATGGTGGACTTTTACGCGGAGCTTTATGAGGATTACTACGCGGGCCATCAGATCCGCTACAGCGAAAAGAAAAAGGAGCAGGGATATCTTTTTTGGGACCGCTTTATGAATCCCAGCATTCTATTCCGCCAGGTGGAGGGAATGATGCGGGACGGCATGGCGGTCAACGGACAGGCGGAAATCCCCAATCCCATCGGCCTCAGGAGAAAATAAGCGGGCGCGCGGGCGGCTGGCCGCGGATGCTGCAGCCGGAAAATTCGCTGCGGATTTTGCGGGCCGCATGTTTGCCGCGAATTTTTCCTTGCCCCAGGGTGGTCTTTGTATTATAATTACAAAATGGATAGATTGGCGAATGCGCTTCAAAGAAAGGATGAAGAGGATGAAAAGAGTCGGATTTTTGACAAGCGGCGGCGATTGCCAGGCGTTAAACGCCACGATGCGCGGCGTTGCTAAAGGACTGTACCAGATTTACGGCGATGAAGTAGAGATTATCGGCTTTGAAGACGGGTATAAAGGATTGATGTATGCCAATTACCGGCTCATGAACCGCGGAGACTTCTCCGGAATCCTGACCAAGGGCGGAACGATGCTGGGAACCTCCAGGCAGCCGTTTAAGCTGATGCGGGTGCCGGATGAAAACGGCCTGGATAAGGTAGAGCTGATGCGGCATACCTACTATAAATTGAAGCTGGACGCCCTGGTAGTCCTGGGAGGAAACGGAAGCCAGAAAACCGCGAACCTTTTAAGCCAGGAGGGCTTGAATGTGATCGGACTCCCCAAGACGATCGACAACGATCTTTGGGGAACGGATATGACCTTTGGCTTCCAGAGCGCGGTAGACATTGCGACGAACGCCATCGACTGTATCCATACAACCGCCTCTTCCCATGGCCGGGTATTTATCGTAGAGATCATGGGACATAAGGTGGGCTGGCTCACGCTCCATGCGGGAATTGCCGGCGGCGCGGATATCATCCTCCTTCCGGAGATTCCTTTTGACTATGATAAGGTTGTAAAAAAGATCAAGGAACGGACCAAGGGCGGAAGCCGGTTCTCGATTTTGGCGGTGGCGGAAGGAGCGATCTCCAAAGAAGAGGCGAAAATGTCCAAGAAGGAATATAAGAAGCATCTGGAAGAGCGCAAGGAAAAGTACCAGTCGGTGGCGTATGAGATCGGAGCGAGGATCCAGGAGCTAACGGGCCAGGAGATCCGCGTTACGGTTCCGGGCCATATGCAGCGGGGCGGCGCGCCGGTTCCTTACGACCGGGTCCTTTCCTCCAGGATCGGCGCCCACGCGGCGGGAATGATCCAGGAGGAGGATTTTGGAAAGCTGGTAGTGGTAAAGAACAATGTCATTACGGACATCCCTCTGTCGGAGACGGCTGGAAAATTGAAATACGTGGATCCGCAGTCGGATATTGTTAAGGAAGCAAGACTGTTAGGCATCAGCTTCGGAGATCAGTAAGCCATGTCATATACGGCTTTATATCGGAAATGGCGTCCCCAGACCTTTGAAGATGTGAAAGGGCAGGATCCGATCGTTACGACGTTAAAAAACCAGGTCTGTTCCGGCCGGATCGGACACGCCTATCTTTTCTGCGGCACAAGGGGAACAGGAAAAACGTCGGTGGCGAAAATCTTTGCCCGGGCGGTCAACTGCGAGGCTCCGGTCAATGGGAGCCCCTGCGGGAAATGCGCCAGCTGCCTTCAGATCGCGGCTGGAAATTCCTTAAATGTAATGGAGATCGACGCCGCTTCCAACAATGGAGTGGAAAATATCCGGGAGATCCGGGAGCAGGTCCAGTACCCGCCGACGGAAGGAAAATACCGGGTTTATATTATCGACGAGGTTCATATGCTCTCTACGGGGGCCTTCAACGCGCTTTTAAAAACCCTGGAGGAGCCTCCGTCCTACGTTATCTTTATTCTGGCGACGACCGAGGTGCACCGGATCCCGATCACGGTATTATCCCGGTGCCAAAGATACGATTTCCGGAGAATTACGGCGGATACGATCACGGAGCGCTTAAAAGAGCTGACGGCGGCGGAACAGATGCCGGTGGAGGAACGGGCGCTTCGCTATCTGGCGAAGGCGGGAGACGGCTCCATGCGGGATGCTTTAAGCCTTCTGGATCAGTGCGCCGCGTTCCATTTCGGCGAAACCCTGACCTATGAGCATGTACTGGACGTTTTGGGCGCCGTTGATCACCAGGTATTCCGGGAGCTGTTTCAGGCAATCCGCAAGGACGACGTCAAGGGATGCATCCGAACACTGGAAGAGATGGTGGTCCAGGGGCGGGAGCTGTCCCAGTTTGTCGTGGATTTTATCTGGTACCTGCGGAACCTTCTCCTAATAAAAACAGCGGAGGACGCCGAAGAGCTTTTCGACATGTCGGCGGATAATCTGGCGCTTTTAAAAGAGGACGCAAAGCTGGCGGATGAAAATACGCTGATGCGGTATATCCGGATTCTTTCCGATTTGTCCAACCGGATCCGCTACGCCAGCCAGAAACGGGTGCTGATCGAGGTGGCGCTCATCCGCCTTGCGCGGCCCGAGATGGAAGAGGATCTGGACTCTATCCTGGAACGCCTGGAAAAGCTGGAAGAAAAGGCGGAGCACGGAGCTTTGACGGCGCCTGGGAGCGCTGGAGCGGAGCCGTATCCTTCCGGGGGAACGGCATATTATGGCTCTGGAGATATGACGGCGGACCGCGCGGCGGTGGCGGCGCCTTCGGCAAATCAGCCGGCGGCGGGGAGCGGACCGCAGACGGCGCCGGAACCGAGGGTTGTGCAGCTCCCAAAGGCGCAGTTAGAGGATCTGAATCTGATCCGAAACGAGTGGGGCAAGATCGTTCGCAGCATGGGAATGTCCATACGTCCCAGTTTTCGGGAAACCGTTGTGGAGCCGGCGGGAGACAGCTGCCTTTGCATCGTGTTCCAGGATAAGATGAATTTTTCCATGGGAAGCCGCCCCAGCGTTTTAGGAGAGCTGGAACGGTATGTGGAGCAGACTTACGGGAAGGCCATGTATTTTAAAGCGCGGCTTAGGGAAACGGGAGAGCGGATCGATACCCGCTATGTCAGCGATGAAGAGTTAAAAGAAAATATCCATATGGAGATTTCGATAGAAGAGTAGCAGGATAGCAGAATAAAAGCAGTAAAATAGCAGTAAGAGAAAAAATATAAGACAAGAAATAGAAAGCGGAGGAAAATCACCATGGCAAAACGCGGCGGCTTTCCGGGCGGAATGCCCGGAAATATGACGAATCTTATGAAGCAGGCGCAGAGAATGCAGCGTCAGATGGAGGAAAAGACAAAAGAGCTGGAGGAGAAGGAGTACACGGCAGCCGCAGGCGGCGGAGCCGTAACGGTAACGGTTTCCGGAAAGAAGGAGGTTGTTTCCGTAAAGCTTTCCCCGGAGGCTGTGGATCCGGATGACGTGGAGATGCTGGAGGATCTGATCGTAGCGGCCGCGAACGAAGCCTTCCATAAAATGGAAGAGGATTCCGCCGCGATGATGTCGGAGCTGACCGGCGGCTTGGGAGGCCTTGGCGGTCTGGGAGGACTTCCGTTCTAATTATGGATTATTACAGCAGCCAAATATCAAAACTGATCGAAGAGCTGTCAAAGCTTCCGGGAATTGGAAACAAAACAGCCCAGAGACTTGCTTTTCATATTATCAACATGCCGGAGGAGCAGGCGGACCGTTTGTCCGCCGCCATCAAGGACGCGAAGCATAACGTCCGATACTGCAGGGAGTGCTTTACGCTGACGGATCAGGAGCTTTGCCCGATCTGCAAGAGCCCGTCCCGGGATCACAGCCAGATCATGGTGGTAGAGAATCCGAGGGATTTGGCGGCGTATGAAAAGACCGGAAAATATGAGGGCGTTTATCATGTGCTCCACGGAGCGATTTCTCCCATGCTGGGAATCGGCCCCGGGGATATCAAGCTGAAGGAGCTGATGACCCGTCTTCAAAAGGATGTCAAGGAAGTCATTATCGCCACCAATTCCAGCCTTGAGGGAGAAACGACGGCCATGTATATCAGTAAGCTGATTAAACCTACAGGCATTAAGGTTACGCGGATCGCCAGCGGAGTTCCGGTCGGAGGGGACCTGGAATATATCGACGAGGTGACGCTCCTCAGAGCTTTGGAGGGCCGGGTAGAATTGTAGGCGCGTATTAGGAGATTCAAAAGAAATGGATAAGTACGAGTTTAATATTAAGGTGGAGCAGATTAAAAAGCTGGTGAACCGCGGAGACTACGAAACGGCAATGAAGATTGCGGATACCATCGACTGGCACCGGGTAAGGAACGCGAGCCTGCTTTCCATGATCGCTCAGATTTACGAGAAAAACAAAGAATACCAGGAGGCGAAGGACATCCTCCTTTTGGCGTTCGAGCGGGCACCGATCGGGAAACGGCTTCTTTACAAGCTGGCGGATCTGGCGCTGCGGGAAGGCAGCGTTTCGGAGGCGGAGGCGTATTACCGGGAGTTTTGCGATCTGGCCCAGGATGATCCGCGCCAGTATCTGCTGCGGTACCTGATCTTAAAGGCGAAAAACGCTCCGGTGGATCAGCTGATCCGGGCGCTGGAAACCTATACCTCCACAGAGGTGGATGAAAAGTGGCTGTATGAGCTGGCGGAGCTGTATCACCAGGCCGGAATGGGCAAGGAGTGCGTCGGTGTCTGCGACCGGATCATGCTGCTGTTCGGACTGGGAAAATATGTAGACAAGGCCATGGATTTAAAGCTGCAGTATGAGCCTTTAAATAAGTATCAGATGGACTTGGTGGAGAACCGGGATAAATACGAGGCGAAGCTGCGGGCTGTCGAAGAGGAATACAGCGGCGCGTCTTCCGAAGACTATGAGGAATCCCAAAAGCCGCTGAGGCCAAAACGGCCGCAGGCTCCGGTGGCGCCGGTGGAGGATGATGTGGTTGTGCGGCTCCATGAGGACGCGCAGACGCAGAAGCTGGCGCGGGAGATGTCCCGGATTTCGGAGGAAGATATGCATACGGCCAATATCGAAGAGGATGACGAAGCAGATACGACCCGTATGCTGGACGATATTAAGCAGATTAAAGAGATCAAGCCGACGAAGCGTGTGCTGGACGCCGCCGCGGAGCGGGAAGCCGCCAAGGAGGCCGCGCAGCAGGAAGCGGCCGAAGCCGAAGCTGAGGAAACTGAAACAGAGGGAACCGAAGCGGAGGAAGAAGTAAGTGCTGAGGAGGAGCGGGAGATCGAGCGCCAGCGGGCGGCGATCCGCGCGGCCAAAGAGCGCGAGGAAATGGAAGAAGAGGCGCTGCGCCGCGTAGAAGAGGAGCGGGAAGCCGCTCGCAAGGCGGAAGAAGAGCGGCGCGCCAAGAAGCAGGCGGAGATCGACCGGGAGCGTGCGCTGCGCGGACAGGTGAGGAATATCCCCGCTCCGGAAGAGGATGACCTGGAATTTGAAGAGCTTCCGGAGACGAATCATCTGATGATCGAGGCGAAAACAGAGGAAGAAGGTTTATCGGCTGCCGTCCGCGCGCTGAAGCGGATCCACAAGGAGCTGGGCAGCAAAAATCCGGTGGCGAAGATCAGCAGCGAGAAGCTGAACAAGCTGGGGATCAGCGCTGTCGCCGCGAAGCTGGAGGGGAAAGATCTCGTGATCGAGCATGCGGCCGGATTGACGACAGCGGTTCAGAACGAGCTGGACGATCTGATGGAAAAAGACCAGTCCGGCATGATCGTGGTTCTGATCGATACGCCGGAACATATGGAGTATCTTCATGGACATAATACCTCTTTGGCAAGCAAGTTCCAGTACATTGGCACGGATCAGGAGCCGGTGGTAGTTAAGGAAATGCCGGAGGAGCGGACCGAGACGGATACGGCTGTTGAGGACGCGCTCATGAAGCAGACGGCCGCCCAGGAAAAGCTTGCCCGGACGGAGGTTCGGCCTGGAAAGCGGAAGGAAGAACCGCAAGAGGAGCCGCAGGATCCGGACGCTTGGGAAGAAGACGGCGGGGATAGCGAATATGACGGCCGGGAGGACGATTTCCGGGAGAAAGCGCCGGCGAAGAAAAAGCTGGGATTGTTCGGCAGAAAGAAAAAGGAAAAAGAGGCGTACGACGAGGAACCGGAATATGAGGAAGCGGAATACGATGAGCGGCCGGCCGCAGAGGCGAGCCGGAAACCGGCTCCGAAGCCGGAGGTTCTCAAAGAGGAGGCTGCCAGCCTTTCCGTAGACGATTACGACGACGAGACGGAAATGGATCTTGATGAATTCGCCCAGTACGCCTGCAAATATGCCTCCGAGATCGACTGCAGCATAACGGGAAAAAGCCTTCTGGCGCTTTATGAGCGGATCGAAATGATGGAAGAGGATGGCGTCCCGCTTACGAAGAGGAACGCGGTGGATCTGATCGAGGAAGCAGCGGACAAGGCGGAGAAGCCTTCGTTTGGAAGAAAGATCACCGGCCTGTTTTCGCCCAAATACGATAAGGACGGATATTTGATCCTTCATGAAAATAATTTCTTTGACTAAAGAAAAAGGGGAGCCTGCAAGCTCCCCCTTTCTGACGGAAGATGCGGACGGTGGAAAACGCGGATATGAAAATTGCGGATATGAAAATTGCAGATATGAAAATCGCAGATAAGGAAATTACGGATAAAGGAATTGCAGATAAAAGAAGCGCGTATAAAGAAATTAAGCTGATTGCTGTTGATATGGACGGGACGCTGGTAGATGATGAAAAGCGGATCCCCGAGGAAAACCTGCGGGCACTAGAAGCGTGCGCGGCAAAAGGGATCGAAATCGTTCCCGCGACGGGGCGGACGGTCCAGGGAGTTCCGAAGGAATTGAAGGCGCTGCCGGGCGTCCGATATGGGATAACGGTAAACGGAGCCGTGGTGGCGGATTTAAAGGAAAACCGGGTTATAAGCTCATGCAGGCTGCCCGCCGGGCTGGCGGTCCAGGTTATGACGATGGCGCGGGACTGCGGCGATGACGTAATGTATGACGCGTATGTTGACGGCGTTGGCTATACGTCGGAATGTTTTTATGGAAGATTTCCGCAGTTTATCCAGTCGGAAGCGTTGGTCCGGCTTCTTATGAGCGCCAGACAGGCGGTTCCCGACCATATTGCGTGGATTCGGGAAAATGCTTCCTATGTGGATAAGATCAATATGTTTTTCCGAGATCAGGACGCAAGGGAGCGGATGCGGGAACGCCTGGGGCAGATGCCGGAGCTCCTTGTATCCTCATCCCTCTCCTGCAACCTGGAAATTAATGCGGCAGGAGCGGATAAAGGCGGGGCCCTGATCCGGCTGGCAGATTTTTTGGGGATTGCCCGCGAATCCACAATGGCGTTCGGCGACGGGGAGAACGACCTGTCGATGATCCGGCAGGCGGGCCTTGGCGTAGCGATGGCGAACGGCGTACCGGCGGTAAAAGAAGCGGCGGAATATGTGACCTTGTCGAATGAGGAAGCCGGGGTGG
Organism: Candidatus Copromonas avistercoris (nom. illeg.); assembly: GCA_018713185.1. GTDB lineage: Bacteria > Bacillota > Clostridia > Lachnospirales > Lachnospiraceae > Copromonas > Copromonas avistercoris. Next base: position 22,632 of record DVFQ01000018.1, read on the forward strand.
CGGCTGCGATCCGGCGGTTTGTATTAAAGTAAGGAGCACGAAGGGAAGGACAGAATGGAAATTGTTTCGGCGTTATCCAGCCATTGGCTGGAGACAGCGGTGGCCGTATATTTGATCGGCATGGTTTTATACGGCCATTACAGAGGGTTTATCCGGCTGGCGGTATCGCTGGTTTCCCTTGTCGCCGCGCTGCTGGTGGTTTGGGCCGTTATGCCGTATGCGACGGACTGGATCAAAAATAATACGGGACTTTATGAGAGCATGAAAGCCGGAATCGAGCAGACGGCCGGTTTTACTCAGTTGGAAGGGGAACCGGACGAGCCGTCGGACGTGGAGGCATCGGACGAGGAAACGGCGGATGGAGACACCACAAATGAGGAGCTGCCGGACGAGGACACGACAAACGCGGAGCCATCGGACGAAGGGCTGGCGATCGAGGGCCTGGAGCTTCCGGAGCAGATCAAGCGGCTTCTTTCTGAAAACAAAACAGCGGAGGATTATGGAAGCCTGGGGGCGGAAGCGCTCCAGGACTATGTTGGAAGCTATTTGGCGGATATTATGCTGCGAATCCTGGTATTTGTGGTTTTGTTCCTGGCAATCTTTATTCTCCTGCGGGTTTTGGTGTTCTGGCTGGATCTGATCGCGAAGCTTCCGATCCTTTCGGGATTGAATCAGATTGCGGGCGCGGTGCTTGGAGGACTTGAGGGACTGGTGTTTGTCTGGATTGGATGCATGATCCTTACGCTGGCCTCCGGCACCGGACTTGGAGGCCAGATTATGAGTCAGGTGGATATAAGCCCGTGGCTTTCCTGGCTTTATGAAAACAATCTGCTTTCTTATTTGGTGCTTGGCCTGCTTTCCCTTGGAATTGTATGAAAATCATACGCAATTTTCTGCCATTTAAGGCTGCGGCCAGAATCGCACGGAAGAAGGCGAACCACAAAATATAGAGAAATTCAAGGAAAAACGGTATATCTTGTGCCGAAGAATAAAGCGGAAAAATTGTTCAAAAAAATGCTACAAATTCCCTTGACAAT